>JAFTCY010000014.1 GCA_017454465.1 Clostridia bacterium | reverse complement strand
GACATCCCGGACGGCATATCCGGCCTGTGTACCTCCTGAGCCCTGTTCGATGACGCAGGTGACCACGATCTCCGGATTCTCAAAAGGAGCGAAGGCGGTCATGATGCCGTTGTCGGATTTGTTCTCATATACCTGCGCTGTACCGGTCTTGCCTCCCACGGAGATCTCGTAGCCTCTGAATACAGAGGCAGCGGATCCGTTGTCCATAACTCCCCTCATGCCTTCCTTCACGGTGCTGAGTATGTCCTTGTCGATCTTTACCGTGTCCAGAACTTTGGGGGTCCTTGAATATATAACCTGGTCCGTGGCGTAGTCCTTCACACTGTGGAGTATGCCGGCGGAATATCTTGTGCCGCCGTTAAGCACCGTTGCCAGGTAGACGGAGATCTGAAGAGGTGTGAACTGGTTGTCGGACTGGCCTATTGCCGCCTGGAGGGTATCGCCCGGGCTCCATTGCCCGAGACCGTTTTCAGCGCGGTAGTCCGGACTGGCCAGGATGCCTGTGGATTCAGGCAGCTCTATGCCCGTGGACTGGCCGAGGCCGTATTTCTTGCAGTACTCATTCATTTTCGAAATGGTCAGGTTCCGCCCAACCTCATAGAAGAAATAGTTGCAGGATTCCTGAATAGCTTCCACCACGTTTATCCTTCCGTGGGTCTGCTCGCCATTCGTCAGCAGATACAGCCAGCACCGGGGCGTGTATTTGGAGTTTTCATAGTATCTGTAGATCCCCTCATCCTCTATTATCGTATCCTTGGTGATCGTTCCCTCGGACAGGGCTGCCACCGCCACGCCTATCTTGAATGTGGAGCCGGGGGCGTACGCGCCGAACAGCGCCCGGTTGAACATGGGATTCAGCTCGTCGTTGCTGAGGTATGGCCAGTCTTTTGAGAAAGTGGCAAGATTGAAAGTGGGGTATGAGCACATGGCGAGGGTATCAAAGGTGTCGGCATCCAGGACCGTCAGGGCTCCCGAATAGGCATCCTCACCTGTGAGGGGTTTCTCGGGGTCCGCTTCCTCACGGATCTTCCTGATGTTCTCAGCCAGAGCCCGTTCCGCAGTCATCTGCATGTCTATGTCAATAGTCAGGTAAACATCCCGGCCGGGTTCAGGCTGCTTGATGATCTCCGTATTAAGGACGTTTCCGTATTCGTCTTCTGTTATTGCGAGGGTGCCGTCGGACCCCCTGAGGTAATTCTCGAACGCGGCCTCGGCTCCCGAGATGCCGACCACAGCGTCCATGGGGTATCCTTGCTCGGTATACTGCTCCAGCTTGTCAGCGGGGATCTTGTTGACAAGCCCCAGGATGTGGGACGCGTAACCCGGATACAGATAGTGGCGGGTGCTTTTAACGCTGACGAGAAATCCCGTGGAATATTTTTCCTCTACGGCGGCGATCAGGTCAGTGGATACGCCGGATGCCAGCACATAGGGCTGGGCCGGCGCGAATCCGGACAGTTCCATGTCGAGACGTATGAGAAACAGTCTTTTTGCGTTCTCCCAGGTGTAATTGCAGAAAGATTCCATCTTTCCGGAGTCATTCTTTTCTTTTGAGGTTATGCCGAAATAATCCATGAGCACTGCGCCTTCGCCGTCTGTGCCCTCGCTTTCCACCGGGTGAAGCTGGCTGATAAGCTTTGCATATCTTTTTCCCCTTACCGTCTCCTCGAATCCCTCGGGTTTGGTAAAGCGAAGCCCGTCTGGCAGGACCTCTATGTCAAGCGAGCTTTTAGGCTCGGTGATGTCGGCTCCGGATCTCTCAGCGAACAGCAGAAAATCCAGGAGCATGTCGCAGAAACCTTTTTTGGAATCCGGTCTTGAGGAGTAGTCCGCGGAGATGTTGTAGGAATAGTCATTTACTACCAGCGGCTTGCCGTTCCTGTCGAAGATCTCACCTCTCTGCGCCTGTATGGTCACAGTTCTGGTATACTGTCTGGAGGGCATGGACATGCTGTAGTAGTCCTGCCCGGACACCTGAAGATATATGAGACGCCCGATGAAGAGCACGGTGACAAAGCCATAGAATACCGCTATGGCTATGGTCCTCCACAGATGATTGTTCTTCATGGCGCAAACCGATCCTTTGTCTGAACTTGCGGACAGGCTTCGAATACAAATCCTTATCCAATCTACAGTATATCAAAAACACAGTCGCTGTTCAAGAGTTTTTGAGGCTTTTCAAGGGCATCCGGGATGTGGTATAATATATAGGCAAAGAGGAAAAGAGGCGGGAGGAAGCTGGCATGTACGGATATGTGAGACCCTTCGTGCCGGAACTGAAAGTCAGGGAGCACGAGATGTACAGGGCGGTATACTGCGGGCTGTGCCGGGCTCTCGGCGGGACCGGAGGGCAGGGCGCCAGGATGACGCTTTCCTACGACCTGACTTTCCTGTGCGCCTTCAGAATGGCCGCGGAAGGGACCCTGCCCGAATATGAGCGCAGAAGGTGCGTCATGCACATGAGGGAAAAACGGTTGACAGTGAAGCCGAACCCGTGTATGCTTTACGGCGCGGTGGCGTCGGTGCTCATAGCCAAGGCCAAACTGGACGACGACCTTAAGGATGAGAACGGGGCAAAGAAGATCCGGGCCGGAGCGAGCCTGCCTTTTGTCAGAAGGATGCTTGCGAGGGCGGAAAAGCGGTCCGCGGTCTTCCCGGAGGGAGCTGACAGAGACATTTTTGATCTTCTCGGAAACCTTTCGGCGATGGAGGAGGCGGGATGCGTTTCCGCCGACGAGACGGCCGGAGCCTTCGGAGAGGTGCTTTCATACATTTTCTCGGCAGGCCTTGAGGGCAGCGCGAAGACTCTCTGCGAAAAGGCGGGTGACGCCTGCGGACGGTTCATATACATTTGCGACGCGGCAGACGACCTGGCATCCGACATGGAAAAAAAGAGATACAACCCCCTTGCCGCGGGATGGGGGGAGCTGGCGGCGGAGAACGGGGAACTGTCTCCTCTGCTGAAAGACAGCCTGAGGATCTCCCTTCCGCTTACGCTTTCCGAAATGGGCGAGGCCGCCGAGGCCCTTGACCCGGCCCACCCCATGACCCCCGTGATCAAGAACATCGTATATCTGGGAATGCCGCGGACCATGAACGGCATCCTGGACAAAAAGAACTGCGAGAGCAGATCCGTACCGAAAGGAAAGATAGAATGAGAGATCCGTATCAAGTACTTGGAATACCGAGAAGCGCTACGGATGACGAGATAAAGAGAGCTTACAGGAAACTGGCGAGACAGTACCATCCGGACAATTTCGCTGCAGGCACAGCCGCGCAGGCGGCGGGCAGCGAAGAGAAGATGAAGGAAATCAATGAGGCCTACGACACCATTCAGAAAGAAAGGCAGGGAAGGAGCTCCAGTTCCTCATCGGGCTACAGCTCCTATTCCGCATCCGGCACCACTTCCTTCTACGAGATCAGAAGGCTCATAAACGAGGGAAACTACGCGGAGGCGGAATACCAGATCAACTCTACCGCTGCCTCTGACCGGGGCGCCGAATGGAATTATCTCAAAGGCTGCATCCTTGTTCACAGAGGGTATTACCATGACGCCCTGCGCCACATTGAGATCGCGTGCTACCTTGACCCGGGCAACGAGGAATACGCGGAAGCCAAGAGAAAGCTCAGCCAGCGGTCTTCAGACTACGGCTCCGGCTACCGGACCGTGAATACCGACGGAGGCTGCGACATATGCACCCTGTGCTCGGCCCTCATATGCTGCGACACGTGCTGCGAATGCTGCGGCTCGGACTGCCTGAGGTGCGGATGATGAAAGGGCTGACCGCGTCGCGCACCAGAAAGATAGCACTGTGCGGGATCCTGGCGGCTCTGACCACCGGGCTGCTGTATCTGTGCTGCATGACCCCGCTGGATCTTACGGCGGTAATGGCATCCGCTCTCATAACCACCCTTTGCGTCATAGAGGCCGGATCGGGCTACGCCTGGATCTTCGGGGCCGTTACCGCCACCCTGGCGGTGCTCATCCTTCCCGACAAGCTGTACGCCATAGAATACGCCCTGTTCGGAGCCGCGTACCCCATACTGAAGGGATATATCGAAAGACTGCCGAAGATACCGGCTTTCATCATCAAGATTGCCATGATGGACCTGATGCTGCTGGGCTGCCTGCTTCTGGCAAAATTCGTGTTCCTTGCGGGAGACGACTATTACTCCCTGGAATTCCTGACGATGCTGATAGGCACGGCCATGTTCGTGCTCTTCGATTTCACACTGACCAAATGCATCTCCTTCTACGTTAAGATCCTCCGGAAAAAACTGAAAATCAAGTGAAAAGCGACCATGAGAGCTGTTCCGAAAGCGGCTGTAAAGGTCGCTTTTTTATTGACATCCGCAATATATTTGGTATATAATATAATCTGTAATTTTATTGGGTTTTCTGTTCCGGTCCGGACCGGTCCGGCAGCGGGAAGCGCCATGTATGACGGAGTAAATCAAATGTTGAAGAGCATGACCGCGTTCGGAAGGGCGAGAAGCCTTTCGGCGGACGCATCCCTGGATATAACCGCTGAGATCAAGAGCGTGAATTCCCGTTACCTGGACATTACCGTAAAGCTTCCCAGGATGTATTCATTCCTTGAGGACAGAGTAAGAGCCTATGTTTCCGAAAAGGGGATCAGCAGAGGCAAGGTGGAGGTGTACATAGGAGTCGATGTGCTGATCCAGAAGGGACTGGAGATAGACATAGACGAGGGAGCCGCGGCCTCATATCTGGCAGCTCTTGAGAAGCTCAGGGACAGATTCGGCCTTAAGGACGACATCACCGCCATGAAAGTGGCTTCAAACAAAGACATCTTCATAATCAAAAAGGCCGAGGACGATATGGAGAAGGACTGGGCCGAGGTAAGGCCGGTGCTGTCGGACGCCATCGACGCTTTCTGCGGGATGAGGGCTGCCGAGGGAGAACGCCTCTGCCTTGATATCATGAAGAAGGCCGAGGGGCTCAGGGAAATGGCAGACAGGGTCAGGACCCTTTCCGAGAAGGATATCGGGGCGTATCCTGAAAAACTGACCCAGAGGATAAAGCAGCTCCTGTCGGATTATGATATAGAGATCGCGGAGCAGAGGATACTTACGGAGAGCGCCATATTCGCCGACAGGGCGGCCATAGACGAGGAGATAGTGAGACTGGGCTCCCACTTCACGGCTCTGGACGGGATACTCAGGTCCGACGAGGCCGCCGGCAGGAAACTTGATTTCCTGGTCCAGGAGATCAACCGTGAGATCAACACCGCGGGATCCAAATCCCAGAACTCGGAGATAGCCCATATAATCGTGGACATGAAAACGGAGCTGGAGAAGATCCGTGAGCAGATACAGAATCTTGAATAAGGCAGGTCGTTCTGATGAAATTTGTAAACGTCGGTTTCAACAACATGATAAACGCGGAGCGGGTGGTGGCAGTCATCAATTCTGAATCCTCACCCGCAAAAAGGCTGGTCCAGGATGCAAAGGATTCCGGCAGGGCCATAGACTGCACCAGCGGAAGGAAGACCAGATGCCTGGTCATAATGGATTCGGACCATGTGGTCCTGTCCGCGCTGCAGAACGAGACCGTGTCGGCCAGACTGGCTGACGGAGAACAGAAGGACGTGGAGGAGCAGCCATGACCGGCAGGGACCACGGGCTGGTTTTCGTCGTATCCGGACCTTCCGGCAGCGGAAAGGGCACCGTGATCGGGGAACTGGGCAAGATATACAGCAAAACTGACGTGGCGGTGTCGGCTACGTCAAGAAAACCCAGAGAGGGCGAAAAAGAAGGGGTCAACTACTTCTACAAGACCAGGAAACAGTTTGAGAAGCTTCTCCGTGAAGGCGAGATACTGGAGCATACCGAATACAACGGAAACTACTACGGCACCCTCAAATCCGAAGTTAAGCGCATCACCGACGAGGGAAACGACGTGATCCTCGAGATCGAGGTGGACGGCTGCTCCCAGGTGAAAAAACTGCTGGGCGACGCGTGCGTGACCGTGATGCTCACGGCCCCCAGCCGCGAAGAACTTGAAAGACGGCTCAGAAACAGGGGCACGGAGACCGAGGAGGAGATACAGAAGCGCCTCGAGAGGGCGCTGTTCGAGGTGAGCCGGACCCCCTATTACGATTACCTGCTCATAAACGAGACGGGCAGGGCGGACGAATGCGCCGGGGATCTTCTGGCAGTGATCAGGGCAGAGCACCTGAGAACGGTCAGATCCCGTGAGGTATACGAGGAAGGATACGGACCGGCCGATATCGGCTGAGAAGCACAATATACAGCATATATAACAGACAGGAGATATACGAAAATGATCAATCCATCGATCCAGGAACTGACAAAGGAAAGCGGTATCAACAGATACGCCCTGGCCATCGCGACGGCAAAATGCGCCAGGATCATTACCGACGAATATGTGGCAATGAAGGACGAAGCCGAAAAGCTGGCAAGCAGGGACGGGGAAAAGAAGAATCCCGCTCCGCTCCAGATAGACAGGGAATACAGGGATGAAAAGGCGGTCAAGCTGGCGATCAACGGCCTGCATGACGGAAAGTTCAAGATCATCGAGCCTGACGGCACGGAGATCCTGCTGAACGAGAGCCCCGAGGCAAAAAAGATCGTCGAGGACGAGGAAGTAAATTTCGGGGAAGCCGAAAACTGACAAAAAGGGGAACTGACATGGAGAGGATCTGTTCGGTGCACATACTTGACGTACCATATTCAGCCGACAGGCCCTATTCATACAGCGTGCCCCGTGACATGGAGGACAGCGTCTGCCCGGGCACCTTCGTTGAGGTGCCGTTCGGCAGGGGCAACAGGCCGGTCACCGGTCTGTGCGTATCGGTATCCGACGGGGAGACCGGCAGCAGCCTCAAATCAGCAGTAAGGGTCCTCGAGGACGCGCCCGTCCTTGACGGGGAGCTTCTGGGACTCTGCCTCTTCCTCAGCGGCCATACGCTGTGCACTGTGGGCGAGGCGGTGAGGACCGTGGTTCCGCCGGGAGCACTGGGCAGGCTGACGGAATACTACAGGCTCCTTCCCGGCAGCGGAAGGGAAGGCCTGGCTGCCCTGATAGATGAAGCTTTCGGTGAGAAGAAGTTCACGAAGCAGGATCTGTGCTCAAAACTCGGAAGAGACGTCTCAAAACAGCTGGCGGCACTGGTCCGCGACGGGGCAGTTGAGAGATCTTCAGACATGAAGGGCCTGGGACGCGTCAAAACGACCCGGATCCTTTCAAAAGGAGACATTCCGGATGACCCCGACGGAGCGGAGACCGTCATATCGGGCATAAGGGGAGAGAACCGCAAAAGAGTCCTCAGATATGTCGTCACCTGCGGCGAGGCCGGTGAGGATGAGATAGCCGAGAACTGTGGCATGACTCCGGCGGCCGTGAGATCCGCGGCGGATGCCATGATAGAGCGGGGACTCCTCGCCGCCGAGGAAAAGGAAGTGTTCAGGAACCGTTTCTCCACCGAATGGCTCAGGCTGCGCAGCGGGAATCCGCCCCGGGCAAGGCATGCCTTCGGCACCCAGAGCAGGAAGCCGGAGCTGTCGGAGGCCCAGGAAAAAGCAGTCGGTGCCATACTTGAGCGTTATGAGAACAGGCCTTCCGCGGTGCTGCTTCACGGCGTCACAGGGTCCGGAAAGACCAATGTGATGCTTGAGATAATAGACAGGGCCCTGGAAGACGGGCGGGGCGTCATCATGCTGGTGCCGGAGATCGCCCTGACGCCCCAGACGGTGATGATCTTCCTGTCCAGGTACGGCGACAGGGTCGCCGTGATACACTCGGCTCTTTCCCAGAGCGAGAGATACGACGCCTGGAGAAGGATCAGGGAAGGAAAGGCGGACATGGTCATAGGGACGAGATCCGCCGTATTCGCTCCGGTGAAGGACCTGGGGCTGATCCTGATAGACGAGGAACAGGAATACACATACAAGAGCGACACCAGCCCGAAATATTACGCCCACGATGTGGCAAGCTATCGCTGCGGGAAGAATTCCGCCATGATGCTCTTGGCATCGGCGACCCCCTCGGTAACGAGCTACTACAAGGCAAAGACCGGGAAATACACCCTTGTGGAGCTGAAGGAAAGATTCGGCGACGCAAAGCTGCCCGACGTGGTTGTCTATGACATGAGGAACGAACTCAGGCGGGGGAACCTGTCGCCTGTGGGATCCGTCCTTGCAGACCGTCTCGTATCGGATCATAAAAAGGGGAACCAGTCCATACTTTTCCTCAACCGCAGGGGGTACAACAATTACGTGAGCTGCAGAAGCTGCGGCAAGAGCCTCAGATGTCCAAACTGCTCGGTCACACTGACATATCACAGCAAAAGGCGCGGAGGATACGGAGCAGGCGCGGAGACGGGAGCCGAGGGAGAGGAAGTTTCCAGAAGGGAAGGCGGATACCTGGCCTGCCATATATGCGGATACAGATCACCTCTGCCGAAGGTCTGCCCGGACTGCGGGAGTGAGCATTTCATGTTCATGGGATGCGGGACCCAGAAGGCCGAAGACGATATTCTCGGCATGTTCCCGGACCTGAGGATACTCAGGATGGACCATGACACCACCACTCACAGAAACTCCCACGAGGAGATCCTTGACATATTCCGGCGGGGAGAGGCGGACGTGCTGCTGGGGACCCAGATGGTGACAAAGGGCCATGATTTTCCAAGAGTAGCCACGGTGGGCGTGCTGAACGCCGACGGGGCCTTCATGGCTGACGATTACCGGGCGGGGGAGCGGACATTTTCCATGATCACCCAGGTCATAGGCAGGGCGGGGCGCGCCGATACCCCGGGCTTTGCCGTGATCCAGACGTACAATCCGGAGAACCGGCTCCTGTACCAGGCGGCGGCCCAGGACTATGAGGCCTTCTACAGGGAAGAGATCCGGCTGAGGAAAGCCCTCAGGTTTCCTCCCTTCTGCGACATCGCGGTACTGACTCTCAGTTCCGGCGACGAGGCGCTCCTTGGCAGGGCGTCGGCGTACATGTACGGGAAAGTGGTTGAGGAAACAAAAAACAGAAGCGATATACCGATGATCCTGTTCGGCCCCTTTGAGGCGCCGGTATACAAGGTCAGCAACACATACAGGATGAGACTGGTCATGAAATGCAGTCTCGGACGCCGGACCAGGGAATTTCTTTCGGGGATCCTGAGGGACTTCGGAAAGACTCCCGATTCGGCCCAATTCACAAGGAAAGGAAGATCCGGCGTGACCGTGTCTGTGGATCTTAATCCCAGCACGATATGACGGACGGGGCAGAAAATGGCAATTCTCAACATAGTTCAGGAAGGGGACCCGGTCCTCGGAAAGAAATGCAAATACGTGCAGGAGATCACTCCCAGGATCATCAGGCTGCTTGACGACATGCATGAGACCCTGGAGGACGCGGACGGCGCAGGGCTGGCTGCTCCCCAGGTGGGCATCCTGAAGAGGATAGCCGTGATCTTCATAGGGGAGGAGATCCTGGATTTTATAAATCCTGAGATAATCGCCGCCGAAGGGGAGCAGGAAGACATTGAAGGCTGCCTGTCAGTTCCCGGAGTGTGGGGGATCACGAAAAGACCGGCGAAAGTGACCGTCCGGGCCATAGACAGAAAGGGAAAGACCTTTGAAGTGACAGGCGAGGGCCTTGAGGCGAGATGCCTGTGCCACGAGCTGGATCATCTGGACGGGCACCTGTTCACGGAACGCACGGTCCGTACCCTTTCGTATGAGGAAGCAATGGAGTACACCAGGGAATATAATGAGAAAAAAGAGGAAAAATGAGCTTAAAGCCCTTTTCATGGGCACTCCCGATATCGCGGCCGCGTGCCTGAAGGCGCTGTATGAGAAGGAGGGAGTCCGGATCATCGGCGCGGTGACGAGACCGGACAGGCAGAGCGGACGGGGAATGAAGCTGGTCTTTTCACCGGTGAAGGAATTCGCACTGGAGCATGAGATACCGGTATTCCAGCCCGGGACCCTGCGGGACGGCTCCTTCATCCCGGTCCTCGAAGAGCTTGCGCCCGATGTCATATTCGTATGCGCCTACGGGAACATCCTTCCACACTACGTTATAGCATTTCCGGATCTCGGATGCATAAACGCGCATGCCTCCCTGCTTCCGAAGTACAGGGGAGCCGCTCCCATACAGAGAGCGATAATGGAGGGGGAAAAGGTGACAGGCATCACCGCCATGTACATGGATGACGGCCTTGATACCGGAGACATGATCCTGAAGCTCGAATGCGGCATCGGAGAGGATGACGATCTTGAGACTGTCCACGACAGGCTGGCGGTCCTGGCGGGCGAAGCCCTCTGCAGGGTGTGCGACATACTGCTGCGCGGAGACGAGCTTCCCAGGGAACCCCAGGACAGCGCCCTTTCCACTTACGCTAAGAAGATAGAAAAAGAAGATACCGTGATAGATTTCTCAAAAAGCGCGGATACCGTCGTGAACCACATAAGGGGGCTTTCACCTTCTCCCTGCGCGGTCACGCGGACGGCAGACGGAAAACTGCTGAAGGTGGCTGCGGCAAGGACATGCCCCGCCGGAAACTGGCGCGGTCAGGAGCCTTTGCCGGGAACCGTGGTCAGCGCCGGAGACGGCGGGATCGAAGTTCAGTGCGGCCGCGGACGGGTGAAGCTTTTGTCCGTGATACCGGAAGGAAAAAAGAGAATGTCCGCGGGAGATTTTGTCAGAGGAAGAAAAGTCTTCGAGGGAGACTTGCTGAAATACTGAGAACGGAGGTGTGATCTGTGTATATCGGCGGATTTGACGTGTCGTATCTCGTATACATGATCCCGGCCCTTATAATAACGGTCGGTGCCCAGATATACGTGAAGAGCACCTATTCAAAATATTCGAAGATCCCGTCCCCGTCCGGCATGAGCGGATACGAGTCGGCGAGACTGGTGCTTGAGTCCGGAAACTGTTCCGGAGTCGCCATAACGCCGGGAGGCGGGGAGCTTACGGACAACTACAACCCCCAGACGAATGTCATAAGCCTGTCGGGACCGGTATATTCGGAGCGTTCCATTGCCTCCGTGGCCGTGGCCGCCCATGAGGCCGGGCACGCGCTGCAGCATGCCGAGGGGTACTTCCCGATAAAGGTGAGGACGGCCATCATTCCGGTCACCAGGATCGGGTCGATCCTGTCCTGGCCTCTTGTGATACTGGGCATACTGTTCTCTTTCAGGCCTCTGGCCCTTGCGGGAGTCATATTCTTCGCAGCCTGCGTCCTGTTTCAGCTGGTGACGCTGCCTGTGGAGATCAATGCCAGCAAAAGAGCCCTTGCCGTTCTCTCGTCCGCCGCGGACGGGGAGACCGTGGCAGGGGCGAGGAAGGTCCTTACGGCGGCGGCTCTGACGTATGTGGCGGCTCTTGCCACCAGCGTGCTCCAGATGCTGAGGCTGCTGGCTCTCGTTTCGAGGTCGTCAAAGCGATGAAAGAAATGCTGAGCGCCAGGGAACTGGCCTTCGGTTCCCTGATTTCCATAGAAAAGAACAGAAGATACCCGAATATAGAAGTGGACACTGTGCTGCGGGACAGCGGCCTGGGGGAGGCGGACCGGGGACTGTATACCAGACTGGTGTACGGGGTCACGGAAAAAAAGATGACCCTGGACTGGATCATATCCGGGTATTCGAAAATGCCTCCGGAAGAGCTTGACGGGCAGGTGCTCTGCGCCCTGAGGATGGGAATCTACCAGATATCGTATATGGACCGGATCCCGGAATACTCAGCTGTGAACGAGACCGTGGGCCTGGTAGCGAAAAAAAGCAGGGGCTACGTCAACGGAGTGCTGCGGAGCTTCATAAGAGCCGGCTGTGACCGCCGGCTTCCTGAAGGAGACGGCCCGGCGGAACTGTCGGTGAGATACTCCGTCTCGGAGAAGCTTGCCGGAAAACTCATATCAGTATACGGAAAAGACGCCGGGAAAATGCTCTCGGCCATGGAAAAACCATCAGCGGTGGGGCTGAGAGTCAATACACTGAAGATCTCAGCCGAAGAGGCCTTAAAACTCCTTCCGCAGTTTAAGATATCGCCCCTGTGCGGAAATGTGATATCAGGCGAAGAACTGGGGCAGAAGGCCCGGGAGGGCATCGAAAAAGGCCTGTGGTACGTGGAGGATCCCTCCTCAGCGCTGGCCGCGTCAGCGGTGGGGGCCATGCCCGGGGAGCTTGTGATAGACACATGCGCCTGTCCCGGGGGAAAGAGCTTCTCCATGGCGATGGACATGCAGAACAGCGGCAGGATCCTGTCCCTCGATATCCACGCAAACAAACTCTCCCTGATAGAAAGGGGAGCCGGGAAACTGGGGATCTCAATCATCGAGACCGGGCAGCGGGACGGCAGGGATCCCATCCCGGAGTACGTATCGCGGGCTGACCGCGTGCTCTGTGACGCTCCGTGCTCGGGCATCGGTGTCATGGGAAAAAAGCCGGATATAAGGTACAAGGATCCGGATGAATTCGCGAAACTGCCCCGTGTCCAGAGAGAGGTCCTGGAAGGGGCTTCAGGATATGTCAGAAAAGGCGGGACGCTCGTATACAGCACATGCACCGTGCTGCCGGAGGAGAACGGAGACGTGGTGAGGGATTTCCTCGCGTCCCATCCGGAATTCGCGCCGGACTCCGGTCAGTGGGAGCACCAGTTTCTGCCCCACGCCGACGGGTGCGACGGCTTCTATTTCGCACGGATGAAGAGAATCACATGACAACGAACGAGATAATGTCCATGTATCCCGGGGAACTTGAGGAATACGTGGCGGCCCTTGGCGAGAAGCCGTACAGGGCCAGGCAGCTGTTTGCCGATATGGCGAAGGGATACCGGATCGGGGAGATGAGCGATCTTCCCCTGGCCTTCAGATCCCTGCTCATATCCCAGGCCGACTACAGGCTGCCGGAGATTGCCGATAAAAGAGTCTCCAAAATAGACGGGACGGTCAAATACCTGTTCCGGATGACCGACGGCGAATGCGTGGAGTCGGTCTTCATGAGGTACGAGCACGGCACCTCCCACTGCGTGTCATCCCAGGCGGGATGCGCCATGGGGTGCAGGTTCTGCGCCTCCACGCTTCTGGGCAAAGCCCGCGACCTTACCGCTTCCGAGATCTACGGACAGGCGGTGATGGCCGGAAGGGATACCGGCGAGAGGGTCGACAATATCGTCCTGATGGGGACCGGGGAGCCTCTGGACAACTTTGACAACGTCGTAAGGTTCATAAGGCTCATCAGCGACAGTCTGGGACTGGGTCTCGGGGTCAGGCATATATCCCTTTCCACCTGCGGCCTGGTGCCCGGGATATACAGGCTGGCCGAGACCGGACTTCCTGTTACGCTGTCCGTTTCCCTGCACGCGTCGGATGACGCGACCAGGGACGCTCTCATGCCGGTGAACCGCGCGTATAACATAGAGAAACTTCTTACGGCCTGCCGCGATTTTTTCCGGAAGACCGGCAGAAGGGTGACGTTCGAATACACTCTCATATCAGGAAAGAACGATTCCGAGAAAGACGCCCTGAAACTGGCGGATCTTCTCAGAAAGGGAATGACTGATGACGGGCGTGTCTCCCCGTGCCACGTGAATCTGATCCGGCTGAACGAAGTCGAGGAGACCGGGCTGGAAGCTCCCTCTCCTGACAGGGCGAAAGCCTTCGCCGGGACCCTGAGGAAGGCCGGTATAAACGCCACGGTGCGCCGGAGGCTCGGCGCGGATGTGACCGCGTCCTGCGGGCAGCTGAGGCTGAGGCACATAAAGGAAGAGAACAAACAGCAGAAACTGCTGTGAAGAAGCTATATATCACGATCGGAGGATCACATGGTTTTCTACGGTGCTACTGATACAGGAATGGTTCGCGAGATGAACCAGGACAACTTCATAGTGGCGAAAGTCGCGGAGGACGTGCTGTTTGCCGTCGTATGCGACGGCATGGGCGGCGCCGCCGGAGGTTCCGTCGCCTCAGCCATCGCGGTCGATTCGTATTCCTCTCTCATAAAGGAAGAGGAGGCGAAGAGCCCCGCCTTCATGGGCATGTCGGAACAGGATTTTTCGGCAATGATGCTGAATGCCGTCGATCTGGCAAACAGGGATGTGCTGGCCAGGGCGGAGGCGGACAGGGATCTGGAAGGAATGGGCACCACCCTGGTGAGCTGCATAATCTGCGGCACCAAGGCGTATGCGGTGAACGTGGGCGACAGCCGTCTCTACCTTATAGACGAGAAAGGCATCACGCAGGTCACCAAGGATCATTCATACGTGCAGTACCTGGTCGATCTGGGGAAGATGTCCTCAGAGGAGGCGAAGACGTCCCCGAACAAGAATATAATTACAAGAGCCGTGGGAACGGAAAAGGGCACAGAAGGCGACTTCTATTCTTTCTCCGTGCCGTCCGGCAGCAAGCTTCTCCTGTGCAGCGACGGCCTGTCAAACCAGGTGGATGCCGGTGAGATATTCGAAACCGTCAGGAACATTACCGACGGGGAAGAGGCTAAGGACGCGTGCGAAAAGCTGATCAGCCTGGCAAACGGCCGGGGCGGCCCGGACAATATAACGGCAGTGATCCTGTCTGTATAACGGAAACGGAGGACAGACATGGAATCGTACGAGAGATATGTAGGCCAGGTATTTGACAACAGGTACAGGATAGAAAAGATCATCGGTGTGGGCGGAATGGCCGTGGTGTTCAAGGCTACCGACACCCTGATGAGGCGTGAAGTGGCCGTAAAGATCCTTAAGGAAGAGATCGCGGCGGACACACAGTCGGTCCAGAGATTCATAAACGAGTCGAAGGCCGTCGCCATGCTCTCACACCAGAACATAGTCAACATATACGACGTTTCCGTCAGGGAGAACGTGAAGTATATAGTGATGGAATATGTCGAGGGCATAACCCTGAAGAGCTATATCGAGCACAGAGAGATCCTGAGCCTGAAGGAGATAATAGGGTATACCACCCAGATCCTGAGGGGCCTGGCTCACGCGCACAAGAAAAAGATCGTCCACAGGGACATAAAGCCCCAGAACATAATGCTTCTCAAAAACGGCGTAATAAAGGTGACTGACTTCGGTATCGCCAAGCTTCCCAACGCCGACACCCTGACTGTCACGGACAAGGCCATCGGGACCGTGTTCTACATCAGCCCCGAACAGGCCAGCGGCAAGAAGATCGACGCAAGATCCGACCTGTATTCCCTGGGAGTCATGATGTATGAGATGGCTACGGGCAAGCTGCCGTTTACGGCGGATTCTCCTGTGTCGGTGGCTCTGATGCAGGTGAACGATGAGCCCAAGAGCCCCCGTGAGATAAATCCCAATATCCCGGTGGGACTGGAGCAGATCATACTGCGGGCTATGGAAAAGGATCCCGGGGACAGGTATCAGTCCGCGGAGGAGATGCTTGCTCAGATCTCCGAACTGAGGGAAAACCCGAAGATAGTATTCAAGGAAAAGAAAAAGAAGGCAAATAAAAACAGCCGTTCGGCGTCCGACCAGACGAAGCAGGGAAAGAAAAGGCAGGGCGGAAGGCAGAGCCATGCCATGTTCCCGATCATCCTGGGGGTGACGGTGGCGTTCCTGATCGTGGGAGCGATAGCCGGCTATTACGTGCTTGACAAGCTGATCATCAATAACAGCCTGAACGACTATATAAACATAAAGGTAGACAATTTCACCGGGGTCTCATATACTGAGGATCTTCAGGAATGGTTCAGGCTTTCCAGCTATTACACCATGCCGGACGTGACATACGTGTACAGCGATACGGCTCCGGCGGGGGTCATAGTCAATCAGAAGCCTACGGGGGACGAGACCAGAAAGGTGCTTCCCGGAAAGCAGAAATGCACTGTTCAGCTGGAGGTCAGCCTGGGGCAGAGAATGATCACCATCGATGACTATACCGTCATGGATTACCGCAACGCCGAGTCCGAACTCCGGAGACTGGGCCTGAAGGTCAGGGTCGAATATGAGGAAAACAACGTTCTTGATATCGGATATGTCATAAGGACTGACCCGGAAGCAGGCGCATCGCTCAAGGAAAACGACACCATCACGCTCTATGTCAGCAAGGGCGCGGAACTTGAGAAGACCTATGTTCCGGATTTCAGCGGCATGAACGAGGCGCAGATACTTCTGAAGCTTATGGAGAGCAAGCTTGAGCCCGGATCCGTTCTGTATGTGAAGAGCGAAAGGACCCCCGGGACCATGGTTACCCAGAGCATTTCCCCGTGGGCATCGGTCCCGGTCTACAGCAAGGTCGATTTCACCATCTCAGGCGGAGCATCTTATTCGGGTGACGGGAAGACCAGGCCGACGGCGGAAGATATGAAGTCCGTTGATAACGGTACCGGCGGCACCGGCTCCGATGACGGAGGCGGATCCGGATCGGAAGAGGGAAGCGAAGACACTGTTGCAGATACCGACTCAGGCGGAAACTCTGAGACGGGTCACGGTGAAGACTGGTTCGATGATTGAGGTGCGGATTGGCAGGATCTTTGATAAGAGGAATAATATCGCGGGGCGTAGGCGGGCTGTACGCCGTCAGGCCCGTGTTTGACGGAAAATATGAACCGGGGACAGAGCTTCTTGCGCGAGCAAGGGGCTCATTCCGCATTCAGAACATAACGCCACTGGTGGGCGATGTGGTCACGCTGGCTCCCGCCGATGAAATGAACGAACAGGCCGAGCCGGTGCACGGGACGGCAGACAGAAGGCAGCGCGGGAAGAAGGGTGACGTCAGGGTCGACTGGGTGATATCTGAGATATCCGGAAGGAAGAACTCCATGATCCGTCCGCCTCTTGCGAACCTTGACTATCTTTTCGCAGTGATACCCGCTGCGTCGCCGGAACCTGATCTTCTAACAGTGGACAAGCTCACGGTCATCGCCGAGAATTACGGCATCGAGTCCGTTATAATAGTGAATAAGGCTGACCTTGACAGGAGAAGAGCGGCCGGGATAGCTGACATATACTCCCTTGCTGGATACAGGGTGTTTACTGTCAGCGCCGAGACCGGAGACGGGATGGACGGCTTGGCGGGATTCCTTGGGGAAATATCGGAGAGCGGGACCGGAAAGGGATATGTGAGCGGAGCGTTCGCAGGGGCGTCCGGCGCAGGGAAGTCCACTCTGATGACTCATCTGTTCCCGGAACTGGGGCTGGCTACCGGAGCTGTAAGCAGGAAGACCGAACGGGGACGCCATACCACAAGACATGTGGAGCTTTATCCGACAGACGCCGGAAACGGAGATTTCTGGCTTGCCGATACCCCCGGTTTTTCTCTTCTTGATTTTACGAGATTCAATTTCCTTCCGACAGATGAGCTGCCTTACAGCTTCAGAGAGTTTGCTGATTCCATGGGAAAATGCAGATACAGAAAATGCACCCATACCAAAGAGGAAGGGTGCGCGGTCCTTGAAAAGCTGTCGAGAGGGGAGATCCCTCCGTCAAGGCATGAGAGCTACATGAAGATTCTTGAAGAGCAGAGGAGCGTTCCGGAATGGAAAAGAAAGCAAATGTGAAAAAGGCTCTTGTCATAACCGGCGGATACTGTGATACGGAGGGGCTCGGGCATCCGGATGCAGGGGACTATGACCTCGTGATCGCGGCGGATTCCGGTCTTGACACGGCGGAGAAACTCGGGATACAGGCTGATATCATCGTCGGTGATTTTGATTCGCTGGGAAGAGTGCCCGGAGATCGGGTGACAGAAAAGGAGGCTCAGGTAATACAGCTTCCCTGTGAGAAGGACGTTACCGATACGATGTTTGCCTGCAGCTGCGCGGCTGAACGGGGATGCCGTGAGATCACCATACTGGGCGGCACCGGAGGGCGGGCCGACCATACTCTGTCAAATGTCTTTTACCTGGAATCCCTGAGAGAACGGGGGATAAGGGCAGAGATCGCAGATGGCAGAAACAGAATAAGACTTGCGGTGGATGAGACGGTAACGATAACGAACGACGGCGGTTATTTCTCGGTCTTTGCTCTTGACAGCTGTATCGTGTCTGCAAGTGGATGCAAGTATCCGACAAGAGAACTGAGACTTCTGAGAAAGGAACCTTTTGCTGTCAGCAATGAGGTGAAGGGCAAGAGGGCATATGTCAAGGTAGAGGGAAAAGCGGTCCTGATCACTTCGAAAAAATGATCTCAGAGAGCAGCCTTTAGGCTGCTTTTTTTGAGGTTGTTCATATCCTGGTCAACTACCCGCCGCCTGTAGAGGCGGGGGCTTGCAGCTGCCCTGTGGTAGATGCATTATAGGATAACGCATATTTCGGCTTTTCAGCCTCCCACATTCCACGACATTACTGCCGTAAATGGCGCTGCATCATGGGG
>JAFTCY010000135.1 GCA_017454465.1 Clostridia bacterium | reverse complement strand
GGCGGAGACCTGACCACTGAGCAGGCTATCCTCATTACATACAGAGCCCTTGGCGCTTTGAAAAAATAAGGTCGGAACTTATATGTCCAGCAGGCCGGCATCATGCCGGCCTGTTTTTTTCAAATTCCGGGAAATGAACGGACATCTTAAGGAAACCCGGTTTAATATTACATAGTTATTACATTTTTCTTCATGGGTTGAGGAATATATGCCTATATTGTATAATCCGCATGATTAGGGGTATTTTGCCCTTTTGGCCATTTTCGAAATTTTGGGAGCATATAAATCAGATGAAGAAGATCCTATCAGTCATTCTAGCTCTCGCCATGATACTGTCGTGCGCAGCGGTCGTGTTCAGCGCAGATAACCTGTCGGGCCAGGCGGACGAGACTGCATCGAAGTATTATGATGCGGTGCGTTTCCTCGTGTCATATGACATCATGCATGGCAAGGGTGATAAGCTTGGAGTGTACGATAACATCAAGCGGTATGAAATGGCTCTGTTTGTGGGACGTCTGCTGACAGGCTGGACAGATGATAAAGCCTGGGGCAGCGGAAGCATAAACGGCAGCGAATTTACAGACCTCGCAGGAACAGCGGCAGCGAATTTCTACGGGGCGATATCATATGTCAGCCAGAAAGGTGTTATCCAGGGCTACGGCGACGGAAGATTCGGCCCGGAAAACCCGATCACATACCAGGATGCCCTGACGATGACTGTGCGGGCTCTCGGATATAAGGGACTCTCTTATCCCTGGGGATTTATCGAGCAGGCTGTAAATCTGGGCCTCACCTCAGGCATTTCCGGTGTTGCTTTCACAGAGACCCTGAAAAGGGAAGTCGTGGCCCAGATCATATATAACGCGCTGTTCTGCACCAACAGCGAGGGAGATACGTTCGGCGCGAGAAACTACGGAGTAGGCGGCGAGTGGATGAACGTGATCATCATGAGGACCGATTTCCTCAGTGAGGGCGTTCAGTCAGGTTATGTCGGATTTTCTGAATACAAGTCCGACGGATCAATAGGAAACAAGATATACTATGTCCCGGGAACCGAGTTCGGATTCAGCGGAGAACATGATGACGAGATGGCTTACGCTACCCTTTATCAGGTCGTGTTTGACGGCTCCCACGTGCGCGCGGCCAAGTCCCTGGAAATGGACCCAGTCAAAAACAGAGGCCGTCTCGAGGTCTCTTCAAAAGGCTATCCTATTCAGTCATTCCTCTCAGATTTCGAAATAGCGACCTCCTATTCAGGAAAATTCAATGTAAATGAGATCATAATAGCAGACGGGCTGGGAGAGATAGAGGCCAGCAACAATTATTCTGAAGTCAACGCTGTCGACTGGGCCACCGGCAATATCCTCAAGGTGCGCTTCAGCGATAACGAATATGAGATAATATGGTATTACCACCAGGGGCTCGATGCGTATTTCCAGATTCAGATGGATCACGGCGGAGACACCATCGGGGTCCGCTGGATGACAGAAGCGGAAAGAGCTTCGCTTCCCGATCTGGTTAACAGCGAATACCGCTTTGAAACAGAGAAGATCAATTATCTCGGATCTATCGAAAGTGACGCGGCGGACATCAACGCTTATGCGACTTTGAGGGTCTTCGATACGGACGCTGATTTAACGGCTGAATATGGCATCTATGATGAGTACCGTTTCGGATCCCTTAATGTGGGCTCCATGGAATATGAAGGCCGCGACGGAAGAATGAAGACCGGACCTTCCTATATATTCTATGATTACTCAAACGCCGCTCTCGGTTCTGTTTCAGTAGCCCTGGAAGTGCCCCAGGAGTATTCCTGGTTCACTCCCGGATACGAACCTGAAAAGGACGCCGAGGGAAATCCGGTTTCCGGCCAGTACCTGATCTGGGGGTATAAACCCGCCACAGGAGAGCTTACCGTAGTCAAAAAGATCAGTGGGAACACTTCCGGTTCAGACTCATATATCGGGCACGGATACGTCAGGGGATTCAACGCAGGGTCATACAGCATAACAATCGGTGATGAGAAGATCAGCTACAATTATACACAACTGAAAGGTTCATTTGCGGAAAGCATGCTCATCGGCCATTCTTCACATACTGATAGGATAGGATATGAAGCATGGCCCGCAGTAGCCAACAGATTTCTCAAAGATACTTTCAACCAGTACTGTGAATATGTGGTCGTCGATGAGAGGATCGCATACATCGAACCTTACGGCAGCACGGAGAATCTCTTTATTGTTGAAGCTTATGCGGGGCTTGCCGACGACGGCACTCTGGTTGTCTGGGGATATGACCTCGGCAATACCTCTGCTCCGCAGATCACTCAGCTGAGGGTCAATTCCTACGACGGATGGATCAATGGAGACTGGGCATATTACAGTGACAAGAATCTTGGTGCCATAAAGGCGGCATTCACTCACGGCGCAGTTTACCAGATACTTTCTTATGACGAAGAGGCTGATGCCTATAACGTCAAGGTCGTAGCCAACGAATCGGTCGCAAACAATTACAAGGCCGTTGGCTCTCCCATTGCACTCACATATCAGAACGCAGTCGTCGGGATCATGCATACCGATGATACCGGCAGGATCCAGGGCGGATCTGTGTCCACCGATTATGCCAAATCGATGAGAAGAATGGCGGATACTGACAAATATACGTTCATTCTCGGCGGAGAAGGAAAACTCGCGACACTTCCCGTACTCAGATATGAAGGCAAAGTCACAAAGGATTCCTGGTTTGTAAAGGGTTACGCCCTTCCCGGAAGCACTGCGGGCAATTACGTCATATACGTAGAAAAACCGGAGGATATCAAGGGATTCGGTTCAAAGGCCGAGCAGGGCGTCAGCGTGGTCATGTTCCTGGAATACGGCTCAACTGCAGCCTTTGACAGCCTGGCCGGCAAGAACTATCTGAAGGGCGGAGTGGTATACAGTGCCCACGTTATGGATCTTATTTCTGGTAAATTCATAGAAGTCGAAGCGTATACTGCAAGACTGAGATCCGCTCAGTTCGGGGGCAACCTGGACAAGACCGTGGGTGTCGACTCCGGTGAAGGCGAGCTTCAGGACGGATATTACAACTACCCGTTCATGCATTTCTACCATCTCGCAGGTGATGTGTATATTACTTACAACGGCAGAATCATAGACGACACGCCTGTGGATCCGGCTTTGGTTCCCAACCTTATTAAGAGCATGACAAATGATGACGGCACCATGTTCCGCGACGGCATTTTCCGTGAAGACGGTGTAGCGACAGCCAAATACAACGGAGCGGTCGCCACTATCGACCAGATGTGGAACAAAGGCTGGGGTGGCTGGGACGCTCCCAATTACCAGGGCTTCGCTCCTATTGCAGTCAACAGCCGTCTGACTCACAGAAATCTGGGTGACGAATTCAATTCGTATTTCAGACTTGCAGGGGTAGGAATGGCTGCCGGAGACGGCGGCGGGACAGTAGGGAAGAGCTCCGTGTTCATATGGGCCCTGACCAGATCGAACGGCCGTCTCGGGGTACATCATGTTGCGGTCGATGACGGAAGCGGAAAGGGACTCAAGACCGATTCCCAGTATACGTATGCATGGAATCTGATCCAGCCCCAGCAGATGCTCCAGCTTTACGGAGATACCAGGAACAACTCCCAGAGCTACTGGTATACAATGCTTATCCATGAGAACGGCTCTAACATGGGTAAGTCGGCAAATGATCTGTCATACGCCATGGTCTACACATATGATTTTTATGACGATCCCATGCTGAAGGATGATGCGTTCAACCCTGCGGCACAGCCGTTCACATTCGGAATGGGACTTGAAAAAGCCGCTCCTTTCAGAGATCTTTTCAATTGATCAGTTTTTACCAGAATAACATGGCCGGACCGGAAAGTCCGGCCTTTTCCACATATTATTATATATGAGTATCATTCTGCATGGGAAATTCT
>JAFTCY010000134.1 GCA_017454465.1 Clostridia bacterium | reverse complement strand
TCTGGAGACTCTTACAAAGATCAGAACCATGATCGAAGAGCATAACTAATAAAACCAAAAAAAGCAAAACATAAACTCGGAGGACAATATGATCAAACTTACACCGCCCATGGGATGGAATTCCTGGAACACATTCGGATCGGAGATTGATGAAAAGCTTATAATGGAAACAGCTGATGTGATGGCTGATTCCGGACTGGTGGAATGCGGATATGACTATCTGGTCATTGACGACTGCTGGTCTGAAAAGGAAAGAGACAAGAACAACCGTCTCGTACCGGACCATGAAAAATTCCCTCACGGAATGAAATACGTGGCTGACTATGTCCACTCAAAGGGATTGAAATTCGGGATGTACTCCTGCGACGGATACAAAACATGCGCGGGATATCCCTCATCATACCAGTATGAATTCATCGATGCCGAGACATTCGCGTCCTGGGGCGTTGATTATCTGAAATACGACAACTGCTACAAGCCCGAGACGGAACCGGGAAGCCTTCTTTACCACAAGATGGGACTCGCTCTTGAAAACTGCGGCAGGGATATAATCTTCTCAGCATGCAACTGGGGCGTGGAAAATGTTCAGGAGTGGATCAAGGAGACCGGCGCGCATCTCTGGAGATCCACCGGGGACATCCATGACAACTGGGAATCCATCAAGGAACTCACATACAGCCAGCTGGCTCTGCAGCCATATAACGGACTTGGTTGCTTTAATGATATGGATATGCTGGTCGTCGGCATGAACGGCAAGGGAAATGTCGGATTCGGAGGATGCACAAACACAGAATACCAGACCCATTTCGCTCTTTGGTGCATGCTGAATTCTCCTCTTATGATCGGATGCGATATCAGGAACATGACGTCTGAGGCAAAGGCTATAATGACGAACACAGAGCTTATCGCCATCAACCAGGATCCCGCCGGCAGGCAGCCATGTCTCCTTATGGGAAGAAAGGATCTGCCGAAGGAGCAGACCTTTGTCTGGTACAAGCATCTTGACGGCGGTGACATCGCAATAGGCATGTTCAACATGACCGACAACCCGTCATATCCCTGGGTTGGGTTTGACAAGATAGGGCTGGATCACACTTCAGGCAGGGACCTGAAGTTAAGGGACGTCATAAACCACAAGGATATGGGCATCTACCACGATATGATCTCCGTCGGGCTGGAACCACACAGCTGCAGGGTATTCCGCTGCAAGCTGGTTCCCGCAGACGGCAGCCACATCAGTTCATACATCAGCGGCTGATCCCGGATGGACGGAAAGTGCAGAAAATGCGGCAAGGACCTGACTCCTGACGAGATCGGCGCCAGCCGTAAATTCATAAACAGAGGGACTACGGAATTCTTCTGTCTGGACTGTCTGGCTGAAAGATTCAAGGTCAGCAGGCAGCTTCTTGAGGACAAGATCGAATATCTGAGGCAGCACGGCTGCACTCTGTTCCCAAAATAGAATAAAACGGAAAAAGGACCATCTGAGCGCCGGCAAAACGGTGCGGAGATGGTCCTTGATGCGTTATCAGCAATTTGTTATTTTGTCACTCTTCCAATCGTAATAAATGTCTGAACGTCCATGTCTACGACTCCGCTGGCCATTTCTATGGCTTCTTCCGGAGAGATGTCATTCCTTCTCGATGTGTATGTTTCCATCTGGCTGTAGTCGACAGACACGTCGTTACCGCAGAACTGCTGTACATAGGTTTCAATGTTTTCTGGCCTGATTCCCCAGTTGGTTATCAACCTGTCCGCTTTGTTGAAGAGTATGTAGTTGTCCCGGCATTCATTGCCTGCAGGGGCACACCAAAGCAGAGGGTCCGTTGCGTCTGTCTCTTCGCCTCTCAGCACAAGCCTGGACAGCTCGGGATTGAGTTGCACCCAGAAGTCATTGTATACATAGTTGGGAAGGTTAACGGAATCTGAGATCGTCCCGTCATCAGCGGGCCGGTACATGAAATGGCTGTACCAGATATACCACATGCGGCAGTTCATGAACAGATTGTTGTGTGTCTTGTTCCCCCGGCCGCCGTTTGAAAGAAAGCCGGTATCGACACCACTCACGATGTTGCCGTATGTCTCAATGTATGAAGTGCCATTGTCATAGTATATTGCGAAAGTGCCGTAATATCCGTAGTCTGGGTTGTGATCCAGGATCTTCCCGGCCTCTCCTCCGGGATATATGTCATGCACGTAATTGTATCTGAAAACGATGTTGGCGTTATCGTATCCGCCTGCACTCAGCATTCCCATGTCTTCACAGAGATGTGACAGGTTCCACAGTTCGTTATATTCCACCAGCACATTCACGGAGCTTGGAACATAGATCCCGCAGGAATTCGCATCATGGAAATCGTTGTGTGAGACCGTTATATTTGCGCCAGTGGCAGTTAAGGCATTCCCGTAAGAGGCGGTGAGAGAATAGTCATGAGCGTCGTTCTCACAGACATATGTTCGGTCTCCCTCGCCTGTTGCAGGATCACCGGACTGTACGTACATTGCCTGATCACCAAGATTGAACAGGACGTTGTCCTGGACCATGAGGCCGTCGCCTGACATTCTGAGGCCTCTGCCTTTTACGCCGGATATGGTATTGCCGATCAGAGAGAGGTGTCTTCCGCTCAGATTCATGCCTTCGCCGTTGCAGGATGTGAACTCAATATTCTGGATGGTGATATAATCCGTGCCCTTGGCTGTGACGAACTGGCTCACTACTGGCATGGTGAAGAGGCCTGTCTCGAACTCTTCGGTGGGGTAATAATACAGGACAGCGTTTCTGTCTACGATATATTCTCCGGGAGCATCTATGGCTTCCGGAACGTTGTAGAAATAGAGTATCGTGCCTTCTTCAGGCTCGTGCCCGCCGGCAAAATAGATGTCGACTTTAGGCTCATCCTTGTATATCTCGGCGACTCTTGTATCATCCGGACACCACAATTTGTAGAGGCGCGCTCTCACAAAAACCGGAAGGATCTGAGACCATGACTGGACGAACGCTGCATGCTCCTGGCCGTAATCTACGGTTTGAAGCGTCACATAGTCGATTGCTGTGTTTGTTGTACCGTCTTCCGAGTGAGTGACCGTCTTGCCCACATGGAGAAAGTCGTTTGGATACTGGGCAAGCATCTGTCTTTCACCGTTGAGCGAGAGGAAGGGCAGAGCTGTGTTATATTTGTTGCTTGTCATGGCTGAGTTGACCATATCAGGTGTGATCCCGAACTGATTGAGATCTATCATGACCATTTTGTCCCGGACATCGTCGGTGAAGTATTCAGTCAGACCGCCTTCAGCCTTCGTGAAATCGGAGGCCCTGAATTTGACCCCGCCCACGATGGAGACGCCTTTTTCACCTATATACTTGATTGTACATGTTTCGGTCCCCGAGTCTTCATCGGTGAATACAATGGGCTCAGTGAGCTGGTACTCGCCTTTTTCTATGAAGACCGTGATTCCGTTGTATCCGCTCTTGTCGAGATTCCGGATCGCGTCACGGGCGGCTGTGATGGTGGCGAAGGGATTTTCGAGGGAACCGTCACCGGTCTCGTCATTTCCTTCGGGAGCCACATGGATCGTCAGGGTACCGGTTCCTTTATATCTGTACAGCACAGTAACCACGTCTGCTCTCGGACAGTCGATGGAATTTAGTTCCTGGATACCGGCACCGGCCTTGTCTGATTCGGTGCCTTCGATAAGTCCGCTGTCCTTTGCCCACCTGATGGCATCTGCATACCATTCGCCTTCTCCCGTACGGTCAGGCTCGCCGAACGCCCTGTATATGAATGTGACTATATGGGCTACCGAACATGTCCTGGCAGGTGAAAATTCTGTCTTCGAGGTTCCGTTCGTGATACCGTTCTCGCATGCCCAGAGCACCGCGTTATAGTAGTAGTTTCCGGGAAGAATATCCGAGAAGGTGTTCTTTCCTTCCGGCATCGGCTGGCCCAGGGCTCTCCACAGGAAGGTCACTACCTGGGCTCTGGTGCAGGTTGAGGCGGGAGCGAACTTCGTTTCAGTGGTTCCGGTCGTGATGCCGTTCTCATACGCCCACATCACCGCGTCAGGGTAGTATGCGTCAGAGGGAACGTCTGTGAAAGGCCCGTCAGCTGCCATTACGGAGAACGGTATGGCTGAGACCGTGATAAGCACGGAAAGAATCAGTGTGATGTATTTTAATGCTCTGTTTTTCATCTTGTTGTCTCCTCGGTGTATGGTGTGTCCTGATGTTTTGTTATTCGGTGAATATAATGATTATGTTCTCTATGATCTCAGCGGATTTTTCCATTCCCTCAAGGGTTATATGCTCATAGGGGCCGTGGAAGGCGTAACCGCCTGTGCCCAGGTTAGGAGTGGGGAGTCCCATGAATGAGAGCCTTGCTCCGTCGGTTCCTCCCCTGATGGGCTCATGGGTGGGAACGAGGCCTGCACGTTCGACGGCTAGATTGGCTGCTTCCACCACCCTGAAGGCCGGCCTTATCATTTCCTCCATGTTCCGGTACGACTGCCTTATGGTAAGGGCAACGGTCCCCGTACCGTATTTCTCATTAATTATCTTCTCGATGTGAAGCAGGGTGTCCTGGCGTGCCTTGAAATTCTCAGCCCTGTGGTCCCTGACTATATATTGCAGATACGCTTTCTCGCAGTCACCGCCCATTTCACACAGATGGAAGAATCCTTCATATCCCTCCGTGTGCCTGGGAGTCTCACCTGAGGGGAGCATGGAGTTTATCTCCATGGCTACGAGGCATGCGTTTATCATCTTGTCCTTTGCCTCACCGGGATGGATGTTGAATCCTTTGACCTCGAATACCGCTGAGCAGGCGTTGAAGTTCTCGAATACGACTTCCCCTTCAGGCCCGCCGTCAACTGTATACGCCAGTTCCGCTCCAAAGGCCTCAAGGTCGAAGTTGTCGGCTGATGTTCCCACTTCTTCGTCAGGAGTGAACGCGATAGAGACAGGGCCGTGAGGTATTCCGTCCTTCAGTATCGTGTCTGCCGCGTGAAGAATCTCTGAGACCCCTGATTTGTCATCAGCGCCCAGGAGGGTGTGTCCGTCGGTAGTGATCAGGGTCTTTCCCTTCAGCGCCTTCAGGTGCGGAAACTGAGCCGTTTCGATCACTCGTCCTGAGTCGGAAAGGACTATATCCTCCCCGTTATAGTTTTCGTGGATCTGCGGGTTCACGGGAAAATCGGAAAAGTCAGGGGACGTGTCCATATGGGCTATGAAGCCGATCCTGGTCCTGTTTTCGTATCCCGGGGTAGCAGGAATATGGCCGTAGATATAGCACATCCCGTCTCTGTGCGCGTCTTCTATACCTATCTCCTTCATGTCTTCAACGAGGATGTCAGCCAGTTTGAACTGTTTTCCCGTGGTGGGTACGGAGTCTGACTTGTCGTCGCTTGAGGTCGGTATCCTGACGTATTTGAGGAATCTGTCAAGTAATGTCATGGCTGGATCCTTCCATTGTTTTGATTTTTGAGAACAAAAGGAAGCCGCAGCACTGCCGCAGCTTCCCCTCGTTAGATTGCTTCTTGTTATTTGAGCACGTTATATGCTCTGTAGACTATCAGTATTGTCTGCTCGAGTGTAAGGTCTCCGCCGGGATTGAATTTGTTGCCGCCCACGCCCTTGATGATGCCGTTTGCAACGGACCAGCCGATCTCTGAATCGACCCAGGCGTAATTGGCGGTGATATCGGTGAAGTTGTGACCGTATCCGGTGGTGTCATGGCCCATGACACCGGCTATTCTGTTTATGATCGCCGTGATCTGGGCTCTCTTGAGCAGGCCGTCGGGAGAGAACTTATTGTCGCCTGTTCCCTTTATGATACCCAGGGCATTGGCGGAAATGACATCGGGATCGTCCGTGTCAGTGAAGGGTTTGTTATCCACATCGGTGAAGATTCCATTGTCCAGCATGATGCTGAAAGCGGTCCTGCCGGATGCCTTTTCGAGAAGATTCATGAACAGTTTTGCCACCTGTCCTCTCTTGACAGGCGAGGTGAAGTTCTGACGGAGATCTTCAGGGACGAGTCCTGCTTCTATGGCTGATTTCACTTCGTCTTTTGCCCAGGGGGAGACACCTTCAAGGTCTGTGTCCTTAACGGGTTCGTTGACCGTCAGCTTCAGGACGGCGTATCCTTCACCGGCCTCGTTTGAAGCGCACACGGCGAAAGTGTATGTCCCCGGATTCTCGGGTATGCCCATCAGGAAGCCGGTATCGAGAAGAGTTAGACCTGTCATACCGAGCTCGTTGGGCTCGCCCGGGTTCATGTAAAGAGTGAACGATACGTCCTCACCGGTGTGTTTCAGGCCGAAACCGTAGTATTCGCCCACCGTTGCGTCAGGCAGCACCTCAGTGAGGATCCTCGGGGGCTCAGCAGACAGATGTTCGATTACAAGTACTTTTACGGCGCTGGAATACACCATGCCGCCGTTGGAATCGCTGACGCGGCAGATATAGTATCTTACACCCGCCAGGCTGGTGTCCACGGTCAGGGTATCAGTCATGGCGTCATCGGTCAGGATGGCCTGGATCAGTGGAAGATCGCCGTTGGGAGTCTCGTACCAGATGTATTCGAGGTCGTATCCCTGGGGCGACTCGGCAGCGCAGTACAGCTGCAGGGTATCGCCGACTGAGACCTCCATGGATGGAACGATGCCTGTGATCACCGGAGGCTCGGCGGTGCCGGATATCTGGATGAGGGCGGTCTCGCTGGTCACGGAATAGTGCCCGTCCTCCAGCACGCAGTAGATCATTGCTCCGTCAAGCCCGGCTCTTACCCCGGAGAAGAAGTATTCAAATTCATCGGTATCGTTTTTGTGGAATGCACCCCAGAAGTTGCCTGCGTACTGTTCCCATTCGGGGTTGCCTTCATATTCGCTTATGTTGTATGTCTGGCCGTTGTATATCAGATACCATGTGACCGCGGTTATGGGTGATTCGCTGTATACCCTGACGGTATAGCGCAGATCCCCGCCCTCCGGGACCACGTAGTTCTGGGGCTGCAGCGTGATCGCGGGTTCCGAGGGAGCAGCAGATACTGCGACTGCAAGCAGTGAGACAAGCGCTGCTATGACAATAATGACAGAAAGCTTTTTCATGCTGATACTCCTTTGATATATTTATGCGGTTTCTCAGATTATTTGCCTGAAATGAGTTCTTCGAAGGTTATCTCGCGGCCCAGTTCCGCGGATCTGTAGATCCCGTCGATGATAGCCTGGTTGTATATGATTTGGGAAGAGGGCACGGGGGCCGGTCCGCCGGTCTTGATCGCATCGAGGAAAGAACGTATCTTCATTTCGAACAGCTTGTGCCACTCCTCTCCGGTGTCAATCTTGGGGATCACGGTCTGGACTCTCTGCCCGAGCTCGTCCCTGTAGATCGTAAGGGGACCGACAGAGCCGTTCCAGCAGTCAGTGGACGGGATCCTGAGCGCGGCTTCCGTACCCAGGATAACTGTGTCGCCCGGTGTGTTCAGGTGCATGGCCCATGAGATCCTGAAGTCAAGTATTATGTCCCCTTCAAGTCTGATGAAGCCTGCTGCGAAATCATCGACGCCGAACTGTTCCGCTCCCTCTTTGCCAAGAGGATTGTACTGCGGGTTTTTCCCAAAAAAGTCTGAAGTGTATCCCGTGATCGTGACCGGTTTCGGGTATCCGATGGCATTCAGCACCATGTCAAGTGAGTAGCAGCCTATATCTCCCATGGCTCCTATGCCGGCTGTATCCTTCCTGAAGAAAGAGGAGTTCCCGGGTATGCCTCTTCTCCGGCCGCCGCCCGTCTGGATATAATAGATCTTTCCGAGAGTACCGGATTCGCATATCTTTTTCACCAGCTGCATGTTGGCGTCGAATCTGGGCTGGAAGCCGAGTGTTACGAAGGCTTTGCTCTTTTTCTCGGCCTCCACTATCCTTATCGCCTCTTCCAGGGTGTCCGCAAAGGGTTTTTCGAGCAGGACCGGCAGGTCGTGCTCAAGGGCGTATACCGCGCAGCTTGCGTGCTGGCTGTTGTATGTGCATACGCTGACTCCGTCAAGATCTTTCTCGCTGTCTATGAGCTCCTTGTGGGATGGGTAGAAACGGACTCCCTTAAGTCCGAACTCCCCGGCCCTCTCCTGGGCTCTTCCGGGGATCAGGTCGGCCATGGCGACTATCTCCATGTCCGGCTGTTTAAGGTAATTCTGTATATGGGCGTGCGAAATGCCGCCGCATCCTATGATTCCGATTCTGAATTTACGGTCATTCATCTTTCTGCTGTTTCCTTATCTTTTTTCTGTTTTTAATACAGAGACAGGACCGGTGTGCCGGTCCCGTCATTTTTTTACCACTCGAATGATTTGAGATATTCAATGCTCGTCTTCACGCAGTCAAGTCTGGAGAGACCCATGGAAGGCTCATCCTGCTCGACTATGACCCATTCGGCGCCTGCCTTGACGGACGCGTCGATGATGGCCGGCATATCCTGCATGCCGTGGCCGCAGGGACGGAACTCGAATGTGGAGGGCTCGTCGTCCTTCTTGTCATCATCCATGCCGATGAGAGCATAGAGATGCTCGGGAAGCTTGCCGCTCATGTTGAAGTCCTTGAGATGGACCACCGGCGCTCTTCCGGCATACTTGAGCAGGTATTTCGCGGGGTCTTCGCCGCCTACGTTTACCCAGCAGGTATCAAGTTCTGTCTGGAGATTTTCCTTCGGGATCCTGCTGTACAGAATGTCGAGGCCGTATTCACCGTCCACTTTTCTGAATTCGAAATCGTGGTTATGGTAAAGGAGGATGAGGCCGTATTCACGCGCCTTTTTGCCCAGTTCGTTTATTTCGTCTATCATGGCAAAGAAATGGTCTCCGCCGGGTCTGCGCTCTTCCGTGACGTAGGGAACCACTATGTATTTGCAGCCGATCCTTCTGTAGATATCGAAGGTCTTGTCCGGTTCGTTGATCATGTCAAGGATCGGAACGTGTGCGGAAATCGGCACCAGCTCCAGAGCATCACAGACGCCCTTGACGTATTCCGGGGAATGGCCGTACAGTCCGGCCAGTTCAACGCCGTCATAACCCATTTCCTTCACTTTGCGGAAAGTCCCTACGATGTCGGCCTCAGCCTCGTCGCGGATCGAATAAACCTGAACACCAATTGGCAATGACATTTTTATATCCTCCTGAAAAATTATGTCGTTATTACGGAAGAGCACGTATCTCTTCCCACAGGATGATTATATATTAGCTGTGCGTCAAAATCAAGGATTTTCGCTGTCTTTTTGTGCCGATTCCGCATTGACTTTTACAGGCACGTATTTTATAATTCAACCAAATAAGGTGAAGGAAACAATATACGGAAAGGTACGGTGGACCAATGGCGAACAATATTGCAGAAATGAAGATAGCTTACGAAGGGCTGACCTTTGACGACGTGTTGCTGATACCCGCGGAGAGCAATGTGCTTCCCAACTCGGTGTCGCTGAAGACGAAGCTAACAAACAGGATCACATTAAACATTCCCCTTATGAGCGCGGCCATGGACACCGTCACCGAATCGGGACTCGCCATAGCGATGGCAAGGGAAGGCGGCATCGGCATCATACACAAGAACATGACTACGGAGCAGCAGTGTGACCAGGTCGAGAGAGTCAAGAGAAGCGAGAACGGCGTTATAGCCAATCCCTTCTTCCTGCACCCGGACAACTATGTGACCGAAGCTGACGCCCTCATGGGCAAGTACAAGATCTCCGGCGTTCCGATCTGTGACGACGACGGCAGGCTGGTGGGCATCATCACCAACCGCGACCTGAGATTCATGGACGATTTCAACGTGCCGATCAAGGACGTCATGACCTCCGAGAACCTGGTGACGGTGCCTGTGGGAACGACCCTGGAACAGGCCAGGGAGATCCTCAGACACCACAAAATAGAAAAGCTCCCGATAGTGGATGAAAATTACAAGCTCAAGGGCCTCATAACCATCAAGGATATCGAAAAGGCCGACAAGTACCCGAATGGTGCCAAGGATGAGAAGGGAAGGCTTCTGTGCGGAGCTGCAATTGGCGTCACGAAGGACGTGGTGGAAAGAGCTGGCGCGCTCCTGGAGTCCGGAGCCGATGTGTTGGTCCTTGATTCGGCTCACGGCCATTCGAAGAACATTCTCAACTGCATCGACCTCGTGAAATCTTCATTCCCGGAATGCCAGCTGATCGCCGGCAACATAGCGACCGCGGAAGCGGCCCGGGACCTGATCTCGGCCGGTGCAGACGCGGTAAAAGTCGGCATAGGCCCGGGATCCATATGCACCACCCGTGTGGTGGCCGGCATAGGCGTGCCGCAGATCACGGCTATAATGAACGCGTATTCCGTCGCCATGGAAGCGGGGATCCCGGTCATCGCCGACGGCGGCATCAAATACAGCGGCGATCTGCCGAAAGCCATCGCTGCCGGAGCTGACGTGGTCATGGTCGGATCGCTTCTCGCAGGATGCGAGGAGTCTCCCGGAGAGTCCGAGATATACCAGGGCAGAAGGTTCAAGGTTTACCGCGGAATGGGTTCTCTTGCCGCAATGGAAAAGGGATCGAAGGACAGGTATTTCCAGGAGAATGCCAGAAAACTCGTACCCGAGGGCGTCGAGGGCAGAGTGCCCTACAAGGGACCGCTGGCAGATACCGTGTTCCAGCTCATGGGCGGTCTGCGCTCAGGCATGGGCTACTGCGGGACCGGGACCATACAGGAACTGAAGGAAAGAGGAAGATTCGTGAAGATGTCCGGAAACGGTCTGAGAGAGTCGCATCCTCATGATATAAACATAACCAAGGAAGCGCCGAACTACAGCGTTCAGGTTGTCTGAGCCTTGCAAAGCCATATTTCGGAGGTATCTTACGCATGACAAGATCATTCAGGATATTGATCTGCCTTCTGCTTGCCGTCATCCTTGTCTCTTCCGCAGCGGTATCTGTGTTCGGAGACGTAACGGATGCTGACATGGTCCGAAAGGCGCGGTTTTATTCAAGACTTTTCCGCGAAAGATATGAAAGCGGAACAGAGGGCGGCACTGAAGCTGAAGCGGAAGAAACGGGTGACACCGTGTCCTCCGTGGTCTTCGTTTCAGCAGACGGCAGTGATGAGAACGGAGACGGCACGGAATCCTCGCCTTTTGCCACGGTGACACATGCCATGGAAAAACTCAGGGAGACGAACGGCGCAGGATCCGGCGGCGCGACCGTGGTACTCGGGAACGGTACGTTCAGCCTTTCCGAGCCCATCGTGATCACTTCTGACGACAGCGGTCCGGACCGTCCGCTCACGATAAAAGGATCCGGGGATACCCTGATCTGCGGCGGAGTGTATCTGGACAGCTCGGCTTTTGCAAAAGCTGAAGGGGATGTTGTGTCTCTTTTCCCGGAATCGGTCAGGGACAGTATCGTTATGCTGGATCTGAAGCAATACGGATATTCGCCTGAGGACATAGCCGGGGCGAAGACAAAGAGAAACTATCTGAAGGAAGCTGTAATGCTTTCTGAAAACGGCACGCTGCAGACCCTTTGCAGATATCCCAATGACGACTGGTCATTTATCCCTGAGGGCTGGATGCTGGATCAGTACGGAAACGTCACTGACAAGACCGACAACGACGGCGACCCCGAGCACGAGGCCAAGAAATACGTAATAAGATACGACAGTGAACTTGAGAGCCATGTCCGCACCTGGTCAATGTATGACAGGGTCTATGTGGCCGCCCGCCTCAACCAGCTCTGGTGCACCGACAACACATATGTTCTGGAATTTGACCCTGAAGACACGGTCATGACCCTGCCATATACAGGCGGATACAATCCGGTGCCGGGCGGCGTTTTCTACTGGTACAACGTGCCGGAGGAACTGGACATGCCGGGAGAATACTATGTTTCAGATGATGCGGTGCTGTATTACTGCCCTTCGGCGGATTTCGAAAACTCCTCATTTACGATCCCCGTATCACGGGGGCTGGTGGACATCACAGCCGACTGCGTCACTCTGAAAGATCTGAGATTTGACGCCTCAGCCGAAGACGGCATCACGGCTTCCGGAGACGATATAGCAGTTACCGGCTGCGAGATCACTTCCATCCACGGCGAGTACGCCGTAAGAGTCACCGGCGACAGGGCAAAGATTACCGGCAATGTGATCCATGACGTGTGCCAGACCGCTGTAAGCGTGGAGTCGGGAAACATTGAGACTCTTGAAAAAGGAGACTCACTTGTAAGCAACAACAGGATATACAATTTCGGCATCAACGACTGGCCGTACACTATGGGCGTGGATGTGGACGGCGCCGGCGTGACGGTGTCCCACAATGAGATATACGACTCAAAGACCCGGGGCATATACTGGGACGGGGCGTACATGACCATAGAGTACAATGATGTCCATGATGTCCTTACCTCATCCGACGATATAGGAGCCATAAGCTGCGACGGAAGAGTGCACGCAGGAAATGTCATAAGGTACAATTTCATACACAATATCGGCTGCACGGGAGTACTGAAGGATATAAACAAGCTGTTCCCGGACTACAGGTACATAGGCTGCGCGGCGGTCTACGGAGACTTTTACGGCAGTTATTACGAATGCTACGGCAATGTGATCCTTACGGTGAACGGCTCGGGATTCTACGGCGGCGGACGGGGCATCGGCATACACAACAACCTCATCATGGACTGTTCTCGCTGGTATGTATCCCTGTCCAGTTACGATTATGAAGATTTCTACAGCCAGGGCACAGGCGGGACTACGGGCTTTGCCTCCTACATCCATAACGAAGCCTGGACTGCCGCAAATCCGGACCTGGCAGGTCTGGTGACGGATCTTTCCAAGGTCGACAGGACTGACCCGTCAGGATATGCGATGCCTGTCGGCATTGAAGTAAGAAACAACTGGATACACTTTAACAAATTTGTCCGTGATTTCTCAAACTGGGGCATAGCTCCCTACAGTCTGAGCGAATCCATGTTCTTCTTCTCTGGGGACACGATAGACGTGGAGAACAGGACGAATGCCAACGTATCCGTTTACAACAGCAAAAGAGACAGTCTGGATATCGAGGAAGTTATCAGAATGTCCGAGGAACTGACCGGAATAGACTATGAGACGTTCCTTTCGATGGGACTGGAAAAATAAGAGATTATATGCGGCGGCTCATTCAGTGGGCCGCTGTTTCATGAGAGGTGCATGATATTATGGATGCCGTATCGCTGAAGACCAACCGAATGAAGTCGCCCGTAGGCATAGATCCTGGAAAAGTCAGTTTTTCCTGGATCCCGGAGGGTGGAAAATATCAGACAGGTTTCCGGATCGAAGCTTTCTGCTGTGGAGAGAAGCTTCTTGATACGGGAAAGATGATCTCCGGAAAGACCTGTTTCAGATCAGAATACGGAATGCCCTCAAGATCCCTTGTGGAATGGACGGTGACTCTCTGGGACGAGGAAGACAGAGAGGGTGAAACTGCGGTCTCATTCTTTGAGACCGGTCCCGGAGCGGGTGATATCTCAGCGCTCTGGATAGAGCCTGAGCTTGAGAAAAGATCGGCTTACGTGACAGCAAAGGATCCTTTATACAGGGCATCATATCTGAGAAAAACTTTTATATCTGTTAAACCGGAAACTGCCAGGCTTTACATTACAGCTCACGGTGTGTATGACGCGTACGTCAACGGATGCCATGTAGACGGATATTTCATGGGGCCGGGTGCCGGACAGTATGACAAGAGGATCCAGATCCAGACATACGATGTGACAGAACTGATAAGAGAAGGTGAGAACGAGATCCTGGTATCCCTGGGTGAAGGCTGGTACAGAGGGTCTTTGGGATGGCCGATGAAGCGTAATACCTTCGGCACGCAGCTGGGGCTTCTGTGCCAGATAGAGGTGAACGGCGAAACATGCGCCGTGACAGACGGCAGCTGGCAGGCCAGCCAGAACGGTCCTCTCGGGTTTAACGATATGATGAGGCTTGAGTCCTATGATGCGAACAGACAGATAGAGGACTGGCACGAGGTCAGAGTGATCGGGCAGGATCCCGGGAATATTGTGGGAAGCGGCCTGCCCATCGCAGCACATGAGCGTTTTCCTGCCAGGCTGATCACCACACCGAACGGTGAAAAAGTCCTTGACTTCGGGCAGAATTTCGCCGGATATGTGGAATTTGACCTGGAGGCGGCGGGCGGTGAGACCATACGGATGCAGTGCGGGGAAGTGCTTAACGAGCACGGCAATTTCCAGGTATCCCATAATATGAACCCTGAGATGCCCTATGCGGACCAGAAGCTGGAATACATATGCAAGCCCGGGCGCAATCACCATCATCAGCTGAAGTGCTATTACGGGTTCCAGTATGTGAAGATTGAGACGGACCTCGAGATAACCGGAGAGGAATTCACCGGCGTCGCGGTTTACTCTGATATGGAGCAGACATCGTTCTTCGAGTGCGGCAACCGCAAGGTGAACAAACTGTTCGAAAACTGCATGTGGTCAATGAAAAGTAATTTTGTCGATATTCCCACAGACTGTCCCACAAGAGAAAAATCCGGGTTCGGAGGTGATATCCAGGTCTTTTCAGAGACAGCTCTTTACCTTATGGACAGTGTGCCTGTCCTAGAAAGATGGCTGAGAGAGCTGGCCGCCACGCAGTTTGAAAACGGCTGCGTCAAGGAGATAGCCCCGGAGACGGGGTATGAGGCCGTGGACGGGTGCGCCGGCTGGTGCGATGCTTTTGAGATCATTCCCTGGAGGATCATGCATCATCTGAATGACACTGGCATCGCGGAGGAACTGTACCCGAAGATAGCAAAATGGATTAAGTTCTGTCTTGGACGCGCGAGAAACTGCTGGAGACAGGAAAACAGGAATCTTCCTCCGGAGATACAGATGTATCTTCACGACAGTTCATGGCACTGGGGTGAATGGAAAGAGCCCGGAACAGAAAGTGAGGATTACTATGAGGAAGGCATCAGGACCGGACACGCTGAATTAGCTACGGCCTATCTTGCCTACGGCTGTGCCATAACCGCGGAGCTGGCAGAAAAGCTCGGCGAGACTGAGGACGCGGCATATTTCAGGGACGCATCCGAAAAGGCGAGGGCGGCTTACAGGTACGTGTTTACCGAAAACGGGAGAATAAATTCCGGGCGTCAATGCAGATACGTGCGTCCCATATACATGGATCTCCTTGACGAAAAAGAGAAAAAGCAGGCCGCCGACAGTCTCGCCTCGCTCATATCAAAGCAGGGCAGGATCGGTACAGGGCTTCTGACGACACAGGAGCTCTGCAAGGTGCTGTGCGATTACGGACATAAGGACACCGCATACGGCCTGCTGCTTTCGGAAAAGTGGCCGTCGTGGCTGTATGAGGTGGACATGGGGGCAAATACAGTATGGGAGGACTGGAGAGGGAACCGCGACCATCATCCCTTCTATTCACAGAACCACTACATGTACGCTACCATAGCGGGCTGGCTGATCATGTATTCCGCAGGTATCCGTGTCTCAGACGGTGTAATAACGATAAGACCGTATCCCGACAAAAGACTGGGCTTCGTGAAAGGAGTCTTTGATTCCCATATGGGAAGGATAGAGTCATCATGGATATATGAAGACGGCAGTATACGATATGATATCACGGTACCTGCCAACTGCAGGGCGATAATTAAACTTGAGGGATTGCCTGAGCAGGAAGCGGGACCGGGAAGCCATACATTCGTGGTCCGAACTGTCGGGCAAAATAACTAAAATGTCGTTATTGCATTTGGGTGATATACCAAAAAACAGTTCAGTTTCTTAAACTGATGCTGTTAGTGTTGAAGAAATGCCTCATTTGAGTTATAATATATGCGCAGGACGTCTGAAGAAAGACTACCTGTGACCAAGAACATGAATTTAATTTGAGAGGACGGAATATGAAAAAGTTTTCTTTTGCCATCATTCTTTTCGCGGTTGTGATGCTGCTTACCATTGCTGCAAGCGCTGCTGTAGGTACGGTAGTAACTGCAGACAAGACCGACAAGGCTCCGAATCTTGAAGAGATAGACGGTACATGGGGCGAGCCCGCGATCGTCGTCAATTCTAAGTCTCCGAACACCGAGCTCTTCAACTACTGGAACAGGGATAAATTCTATACCAGCCGTGATAGACTTGATCATTATTTCCAGCTGGTGGACGGAGGACAGATGTCCCCCATAGCTCCCGAGGACTATGACGTTGAACTGTATTACCTCTGGGACGCAAAGTACCTGTATTTCGGCCTGAAGACCGAAGATCACGAGTACTGTGGATGGAACTACTGCTGGGCCGGTGACGGTGTGCAGATGTGGATCCAGCCCATGGAAGTGGCAGCTGATGAGGGATCCCTCTATACGGGTGTAAACGCGCACGATACAGTCGATGAAAGAGCCAGCCTGTACGATTTCGCGTGGACTCTTGACACGGATGACTATTCCACGACAGTGTGGACACCGTATCACAAGAATGCTGCCCAGCAGTGCGATGTGAACATAAACACTGATAACAACGGTGAACTGCACTGCACGATAAGGATCCCGTGGTCACTGTTCGGACTGAATAACAAGGCTGCCAACGGTATCGAGCTTGCAACGGCAGTGCTCAGGGTATCCTCAAGATCTGTGTTTGAAAACGACCCATACGCCGGTTGGCTTTCATGGGGAAAATACTTTACCGACTGCACCGCTGAATCACTGAACACGATAGTTCTTTCAGACGGTTCAGCGCCTGTGGACACAACTCCCGCTGACACAGAGGACACCACAGTTGAAATCACACCCAACCTTGACGGTGTATCGAGCTGGGCTCTGGCGGAAGTCGAAGCCGGTATCAAAGAGGGACTCGTTCCTGCAAACCTCCAGGCTAACTACACGTCTCCCGTAACGAGAGGCGCTGTCGCCCAGATGTTCGTGAACCTTCTCGAGAAGGCTGCGGGCAAGAGCATCGATGACATAATGGCTGAAAAAGGCGTTGCAATCAATGAAGGCGCCTTCACCGACACCACGGACAAGGCTGTCCTCGCTGCGAACGCTCTTGGCATCATCAACGGAACAGGCTCCGGCAAGTTCTCACCGGACGGCACGCTGAAGAGAGCCCAGATCGCGGCTATCATCAACCGTGTGGCAAGAGTGATGGGAATAGAAACAGACGGATTCACACATGAATTCAACGACATCACAGACAACTACAAGTGGGCGGACACAGAGCTCGGCTGGCCGGTACACGCAGGCGTCATCAACGGTGTGGGCGGCGGCAGGTTCAATCCCGGCGGAGATCTGACTACAGAGCAGGCAATACTGATAACCTACAGAGCACTCGGCGCTCTGAAATAAATAAAACGAATCTGACAAAAGCCGAGAAGGGGGATTTTTTATGAAGAAGATCACACTGATAATCCTTGCTTTGGCAATGACTCTAACGCTGGCTGTAGCAGCCAGCGCGTCAGTAGGAACGGTTGTCAACGCAACGAAAACGGAAAAAGCTCCGAACATGGAGGAGATAGACAGTACATGGGGCCAGCCCGCGATAGTGGTGAACGCAAGCAGCGCCAACACTGAACTGTACGAGTACTTCAGCCAGAAGAGTCTGGATATGCACCTCCTGACACAGGGCGAGTACGATACAGGCAAGGCTAAGAACCTGAAGGTCGAGAATCACGATGTTGAGCTGTATTACCTCTGGGACGCCAAGTATATTTACTTCGGAATGAAGACCAAGGATGATGTCCTGGCAGGAAGCCCGAAATCCTGGAACGGCGACGGCGTCCAGATGTGGCTCCAGCCTATGGAGAATGCCGTATCCACCGGATCGACCACATCAGGCGTCAACAGCCACCACGAAATCAACCCGCTGACAGCGGTATATGATTTCTCATGCACCCTTGACATGGATGACTACAGTACGAACAACAGATCCATGGACGGATACATGAATGCTGCAGAAAGCTGTGACTGCTATATCAATTCGGATATAGATGGCGAACTTCAGGTCATGATGAAGATACCGCTCATCAACCTGGGTCTCAACCCTAAGAACGATCTGACCGGTGAGGAACTGGCCACGGCGGTACTCAGAGTATCCCTCACGGAAATGGTCGCAAACCAAGGATACAACGGATGGCTGTCATGGGGCAAGTATTTCAACGACTGCAGCGCAGCCTCGCTGAATACGGTAGTTCTTACAGGCAGTTCCGCTCCGGCAGATACGGAGGATACGGCTCCTGCTGACACAGAAGACAGCACAGTTGAAATCACACCCAACCTTGACGGTGTATCGAGCTGGGCTCTGGCAGAAGTTGAAGCCGGTATCAAAGAGGGACTCGTTCCCGCAAACCTTCAGGCCAACTATACATCTCCCGTAACGAGAGGCGCAGTCGCCCAGATGTTCGTGAACCTTCTCGAGAAGGCTGCGGGCAAGAGCATCGATGACATAATGG
>JAFTCY010000133.1 GCA_017454465.1 Clostridia bacterium | reverse complement strand
TGTTATCGACAAGTGGATACGGGACGTTTCCCCTGAGGACAGAAAGACCTTCATCAATGAGTTCTTCGGAGCACTTGAAGAAGGCGGTTCAAAGACCATGACCGATGTCGTTAAAAATGCCCCTGACAGATTTGACAGGATACTATTCAAGCTTGTACGCTCAAGTCCTGAAACTCTGAAAGCCGCGGCCGCCCTTCCTGAACAGGCTCTTTTAGGGACGACGCTGGACAAGATCAGGAAAAACGGATTCGTCAGCTGGTTTATTCACAACGAAATTGTAAGGGCGGCAGTCCTGATAATACTCGGGATCATATGCTTCTTTGCCACGAACAGCTTTTTTGACAACACGGCAGTGCTGTTCTTCATAGGCGCCACTTTGTTCCAGCTGTTTCTGACCGTCAAAAGGCTAATAGAGAGCAAATGGAAGTTTGAGGCGATAAAGGACAGGCTGTATCTCGTTGCGATCCTTGTGGTGATCGGTCTTACCATGTTTTTCAAGGAAAAGGCAATGTTCGTAATCGGCAGCGTCCTGTTCGCGGTTATCGCCATAGCCGGTGCCATTTATACCGGGTTGCTGCTTTCCAAAAAAGGACTTCCCGTTTACAGGAGAGTGTTTCATATAACCGAGTTAGTGCTTTGCCTGGTATACGCGGTATGTTTCCTTGTGATCCCCAACTCCGTCGCATACGGGTTTGCGTTCGGTATGGGCGTTTGCCTGTGTGTAGACGGCATCATCAGGATCGTTCTTGAGATCGTGGAAAACAGAAAAAAGCATGCGCAGGCGGGGGGTGCCGGCGCAAAACACAGCTGAACAGAAAGCGGCGGGGAGCAGGCATGCGCCCCGCTGTACATTTCCGGGCATGACCGGTTGCATATTTTCAGGGGATGTCTTGAATTATCGGGTGTTTTAAAGTATTATGATATGCAGAGCGGGAATGCATCGACCGGCAGGAACGCTCAATAATCGTTTGTGACAGTCCGGCGCATCTGCCAGGGCTTCGGAAAGGAAATTATGGGTAAAAAAGCTTCGCTTGCGGGCGGACTCAAGCTCAATTACAAGAGAACATTTCTTATTGGGTTTGCGTTCTTCGGGATCCTGCTGCTGTGGCAGATCTACGACTCATGGTGCCCCACGTTTCTGACTGATATTTTCGCACGGAGGATATACGGAATATCCTCAGCGGTCCTGAAAGCTGGGGATCCCGGCAAGATACTGAATGTTCAGTGGCTGGTCGGAATAATCATGGCCTGCGACAATCTTGCCGCGCTGATACTTCTCCCCGTATTCGGCAGCCTGTCAGACAAGACAAAGACGCCGATAGGGAAAAGGATGCCCTTCATACTGGTCGGAACATTCGTTTCCGCTATCGCGTTTCCGTTCATTCCCCTGTTTTTCCATTATAACAACATAGTCGGGATGATCATCATGATGGCCATAGTGCTCATGTTCATGATGATGTACAGGAATCCTGCTGTGGCTCTCATGCCTGATATTACGCCGAAGCCTCTCAGAGCAAAGGCAAACGGAATAATAAATATCATGGGATATCTGGGCGGCGCGTTCGCCACGGTGCTGGGGATCTTCCTGGTGCTGAGCAAATACATAAATGCAGCGGATGAGGACAGGAACATCTGGATAATAGAGCTCCCGTTCATCATCGCCTCCGTCCTCATGGTCATATCCGCCCTGGTTCTTTTCTTCACGGTAAGGGAGAACAAGATCGAGAAAGAAATGAAAGCCGAGATGGAACTCGGTGAGCAGATGGCCGCGATCGAGACACCTGTGGATGACAGCAAGCCTATGTCAAAGGCCAACAAAAGGATGCTTCTTGCTATCCTGGGCGCTGAATTCCTGTGGTTCATGTCCGACAACGCTCTTGGTACATACATAGGCAACTACGTTATCTACCATCTTAAGTCTGCGTCAAGCTCTACTATGATCCTGACTATTGCCGGCGGCCTCGCCTCCGTGCTGGGGTTTGCCATAGCCGGATACATTGCGGATAAGATAGGCAGGAAATGGACGATCTCCATTGGCTTGTCCATAACGTTTGCAGGCCTGCTTGTCATGTGTTTCACAGCGCCGACCGGTGTGGTTGCAGCCAATGCGGCCAACGGGGAATTCACATTCCCCGTGATGCTTTATGTCGTATGGGTGCTCAAGGGGTTCGGAATGTCGCTGGTACACAACTGTTCCTTCCCGATGGTGGTGGAGCTTTGTTCGTCGAAGAAGATCGGAAAATTCACCGGCTTTTATTATGCGGCCAGCATGTCGGCCCAGACGATCACGCCTATCCTTTTGGGATTCGTGCTCAATGCGACTCTTGCCTGGAACGCTCTCCCGGTATACGCATCCATACTGACCCTGCTGAGTTTCCTTGTCTTTACTCTGCTGGTCAAGAACATTAAGGCGAAAAAAGTCAGCAATGCTACAGGCATCGAGGCTCTTGGAGCGGAAGACTGACGGGTGATATGTATGGATATTTCAAATATTGCGAGAAAAGCGGTCAAAGCCGGGTGTATAGCTGCAGGACTTGGGGCTCTCCTCGTTGCTCCTGGCCAGGTATCTGAAGTCCAGAAAGCTCCTTTCAAGGGAAGGAATTTCGCCCACAGAGGCCTTCATACCGAAGACGGAATGATTCCGGAAAACTCTCTTGAGGCGTTCAGAAGGGCGGTATCCGCAGGATACGGTATCGAACTTGATGTTCAGCTTTCTTCAGACGGCAGGGTAATGGTATTCCATGACGATGACCTTGACAGAGTCTGCGGAGTCAGCGGGAAGATCTGGGACAGGACATACAGGGAACTGAGAGAAATGCGGCTCAACGGAACGGATTCTGTCATTCCGACGCTCCATGAAGTACTTGAAACCGTGAAGGGAAAAGTCCCGCTTATCGTTGAGCTTAAGACCGGTCCGAGAAACAAGGAACTGTGTAAGAAGACCTGTGCGATCCTGACAGCATACAAAGGAGATTTCTGCATAGAAAGCTTCAATCCTCTTATAGTAGGATGGTTCAGGATGAACGCGCCGGAGATCCTCAGAGGACAGCTGGCAACTGTCACTGCGGAATACGGGGCGAAGACGCCCAAACCGGTGGCATTTGCGCTTTCAAACGGACTGACCAATATCATAGCAAGGCCTCAGTTTATTGCCTACAGCCTGCATGACAGGCCGCTTGGAATCAGGGTGTCAGAGATGATGGGGGCAATGAGGGTCGGCTGGACCTCCCACGGCGAGGAGAACGAGAAGGGCAGGGATGCCGTGATCTTCGAGTTCTACAGGCCCAAAACACATTACAGAAAATAGCGTAGACAGGAAAGGAGGAGATTTCCTCCTTTCTTTGCAGAATACTTAGAGGAGGCGGCGATTTGGAAAGGACGTATGTGGCGATAGACCTGAAGTCTTTTTATGCTTCTGTCGAGTGCGTCCAGCGCGGGCTTGACCCTCTGACAACTAACCTTGTGGTAGCTGATATTTCCCGGACCGAGAAGACCATCTGCCTTGCGGTGTCGCCGTCTCTGAAATCCTACGGCATATCCGGCAGGGCGAGACTGTATGAAGCCGTGCAGAGAGTCAGGGAGGTAAACGCAGAAAGGAAAAGAGCGATCCGGGGAAAACAGTTTTCGGGAACGTCCTGGGACTGGCGCAAACTCAGAAAAGAACCGGAACTGGAACTCGACTTTATCGTGGCAAAACCCCAGATGGAGAAATACATGCAGGTCAGCTCGCAGATATATTCCATATATATGAAGCACGTGGCTCCTGAGGACATACACGTTTATTCCGTCGATGAGGTGTTTATCGACGCAACAGAATATCTCGGTATGTATTCTCTGTCGCCCCATGATTTTGCCATGAGACTTATCAGGGACGTGCTTGATACCACAGGCATTACCGCTACGGCAGGGATAGGCACCAACATGTACCTTGCAAAGGTCGCCATGGACATAGTCGCGAAGCATATGCCGGCTGACCGTGACGGGGTGAGGATAGCTGAGCTTGATGAGACCGGTTACCGGCAACAGCTATGGGATCACAGGCCGATCACCGACTTCTGGAGAGTTGGCCGAGGGACTGCCGTGCGCCTGGAGCGTATGGGGATATTTACCATGGGAGATGTGGCTTTGTGTTCCGTTGACGACGAGGAAGCACTGTACAGGGAGTTCGGAGTAAACGCGGAGCTCCTTATAGATCATGCCTGGGGATGGGAACCGTGCACGATCGCCGATATCCGTAACTATGTGCCGGAGAACAGCAGCCTCAGTGTGGGGCAGGTACTGTCAACTCCATACGACTTCGAAAAGGGGAGACTCATCGTCATGGAGATGACGGATCAGCTTGTGCTGGATCTTGTGGACAAGGGACTGGTGGCCGATCAGATGGTCCTGACGGTTGGATATGATACCGGGAATATTTCAAGAGAATACAAGGGCACCGTTGAGATTGACAGATACGGCCGGCAGACTCCCAAGCAGGCTCACGGATCCATTAATCTGGGGTGTTACTCCTCTTCGACCAGACTGATCATGTCGAAGATGGACGAGCTGTACTCAAGGATAGTGAAAAAGGATCTGACGATACGCCGGATGTATGTCGTGGCAAACCATACCGTGCCGGAAGCAGAGGCCCCGGAGGATGACCGGGAGCAGCTTGATATGTTTACGGACTATGAGAAGAAAGCTGAAGAAGACAGGATCAGAAAGGAACAGCTGGAATCCGAGAGAAAACTCCAGAGATCCATAATAGAACTGAAGAAAAAATTCGGCAAGAACGCTGTGCTCAAGGGAATGAACCTTGAGGAAGGCGCCACTGCCCGTGAAAGAAACGGAATGGTGGGGGGGCACAAGGCATAGGCATGGGAAAATACGACAGGATAATCGGAATGGAACATCATGTTTCACAAAATCACCCCCGTATGTCAATGACAAACAGAGGAGCCCAGTTTTCACCTTTCGCCGCTCTCACGGGATATGATGATCTTGTGGCGGAAACAGCCAGATTCACCGACAGTCTGAGTGAACTGGATGACGATGAGAGGGAAAGACTTGGAAGGGAACTGCAGGATGCTTTCATGACAGGATCAAAAGTCAGGATCACGTATTTCGTTCCCGACGTCAGAAAGAGCGGGGGCTCATACAGGGTGTCAACCGGAAAGATAGCAAGGATCGACGAGATAGAAAGAAAGGTCTATCTTGACCGGAAAACAGCTGTAAATATAGATGATATAACGGATGTATATGCGGAACAGGCGGAAGACAGGTGACGGAATTGGGAAGATTCAAGGCGGTTTTATTTGATATGGACGGTGTCCTGGTGAATTCCGAACACCTGATAATGACATGCTCCTGCGAATCGCTCAGGCACTGGGGCCTTGATCCTGACCCGGAGGATTTTTTGCCCTTTGTGGGATCGGGAGAAGACAGGCTGATCGGAGGCGTTTCAGAGTCTTTTGGCGTGCCGTATGACACAAAAATGAAGGAGATGGCTCTGAAACTGTATATCGAAAGGGCAAAGACAGCAGGGATCGGGATCCCGGGGGCCAGGGAAACTGTCAGCAGCGTAAAAGCCGCGGGGCTCAGGGCTGCGGTATGCAGTGCGGCAGATCTTGTAAAGGTGAATGAAAACATCAGGTGCCTGGGGCTCGAGCCGTCTGATTTCGACGTGGTTCTGTCAGCGGATGATGCGAAAAGAAAGAAACCTGCGCCGGACATATATCTTACGGGAGCCGGTCTGCTCGGACTTGATCCCGGGGAATGCGTGGTCGTGGAAGATGCCGTGAACGGCATCATCGCGGGCCATGCAGCCGGGTGTCCGGTGATAGGGGTGACTACCTCGTTCAGCAGGGAAGAACTGATGGAAAAGGCCGGTCCCGAATGGGTGGTGGATGAAATAACGGAAATACTTGAAATACTGGATATCAAAGATATATAATTGTAGAAATCATACGCATGAGGTAATGATATGGCAGAGATAATCAACCAGACCGCTCCGAACGTAAGAAGGTACTACACGGTCTGCTTCAACTGCGGAGCCGGATTCGTATACCGCGCAACAGAGGTGCATCATAATCCCCTTTTTAACTCGATTGTCGCCGGCCGCGGATTCGCAGGTTACGACGGAGAGGTAAGGTGCCCGGGATGCCATACGGTCCTGCCCCATTACGAGCAGAACGTATACAGGGAAGACGCTGAACGGAAAGAGAGACCGGTATGTCCCGAATGCGGGCAGACACTGGAGCCCGGAAGCAGATTCTGCAGCAGGTGCGGGTGCAGAATCGAGGCATAATAACTACAAAATAACGGCAAAATAACGGAATAGTTCTCTTTGTCAACATTTTTTATCGTCATATTTGACAAAAATCCCTATTTGTGTTAGAATTTCATCGTCAAAGGGTGCGGTTTTATTCCGCTGGCAGGGTCAGCGGTCAACGGTGCCTGATATATGATGGCCGTTGTCTGAAACGGAGGAATTTTAACACAGGAGGGAAGTATCAGCTCAGACATGATGCTTCAATGACTTCAAGAGATGAAGAGACTGACCAAGAAGCAGATGATCATCTTTGCCATAGGACAGCTGGGATGGTCTATGCTGAGCGGCGTTATAAACGCATGGCTCGTTACGTTCTACCTGCCGACACAGGGGGACATTGAATCCGGAGCGACCCAGTACATAGTACCCGGCCTGGTTATTCTGGGCTTTCTGACGGTCCTGGGACTTATCACGGCTCTCAGCCGTATCTTTGATGCGGTGACAGACCCGCTGATCGCAAGCCTGAGCGACCGCAGCAAGAACAAGAACGGAAGAAGGATCCCGTTTATGAGAGTGGCAGCGATCCCGCTGTCTGTCGTGACGGTTCTTCTGTTCTGCGCACCTGTTGAGACCATCAGCGGAATAAATATCGCATGGATCTCCGTGTTCATCGTGCTGTTCTATCTGTTCATGACCATGTACTGTACACCATACAACGCACTCATATCCGAATTCGGCAAGACACAGGATGACAGAATGTTCATATCGACAGCCATCTCTCTTACATTCTTTGCGGGTACTCTCATAGCTTATACGCCTTTCGTATTCGCCGGCATGCTCAGATCCGCGGTAGGATATGGATGGAGCTACAGAATCTGCTTCATCGTTATAGCCGTGATTGCATGCTTCGCTATGCTCCTTCCCACTTTCCTCCTCAAGGAAAAGGAATTCGTTGACACAAAGCCCTCAAAATCAAATATGTTCAAATCTCTTGCAGCTACCTTCAAGAACAAGGATTTCCGCGTTTTTGTCGGATCGGACATCATGTACTGGATAGGCCTTACGCTGTTCCAGACAGGTCTTCCTTTCTTCGTTAAGGTATCCATGAATCTCGATGAGAGCATGACGATGGTGTTCATGGGAGGAATGACGGTCCTTTCCGCGATCTTTTACCCCACCGTTTCCGCTCTTGTACGGAAATTCGGCAAGAAAAAGCTTACTATATTCGGATTCCTGGGCCTTGCCCTTGCATACCTGATCACAGCACTTATCAGATTCATACCGCTGCCCGGAATGGTATACGGTATAGCTATCTGCGTTATCGCTGCATTCCCGATGGCTCTGCTCGGCATTATCCCGCAGTCCATCGTAGCTGATGTCGCGGAAGCAGACGGCATCGTCACGGGCGAAAACAGGGAAGGCATGTTCTTCGCAGCCCGTACCTTCGCCATGAAATGGGGCCAGTCTATCGCAATGCTCGTTTTCACGTCCCTTGCGATCATCGGTACCACCCAGAACCTCAGTTCAAACGATATAACCGCTTCTCCCACAGGACTTACCATCGTAGCGTTTGTTGCGGTGTTCTTCTGTGTCCTCGGAGCAGTTATACTCGGTATGTATAATGAAAAGAAAGTAATGAAGACCATATCCGAGAAGAAAGCTCCCGATGCAGGGGAAAGCAAATAGAGCCCGGCATTCAGGATGATCATCAGTTCGGCACTGTTTCGGATATAGGTCGCGACCGTGCCGGACTGTTTTTTTGCCTATGAAAATATCAGACATTCTTAAACAAAACAGACTGCTTCTGTCATTTGAAGTTTTTCCGCCCAAATCAAACTATGCTTTTGAATCTGTAAAGGAAGCCGTGAGGAAAGTGGCAGCGCTTGGACCGGCTTTCATGAGCGTGACCTACGGAGCCGGCGGCGGAACCAGTGAATTCACCCTTGATATCGCGAGGGAGATAAACGAAAAGTATTCGGTTCCTTCAATAGCCCATCTTACCTGCGTTGCAAGTGACAGGGAGACCGTGAGATCCAGGATATCCGCCATCAGGGACGCGGGGATCGAGAATATAATGGCGCTGCGCGGAGACCTGACGCCGGAGCTTGAGAAAAGCGACAGAAGCCTGTGGCAGTACAGGCATGCGGTGGATCTCATCCGTGATATACGGGAGATGTCCCCCGACATGTGCATAGGGGGAGCCTGCTATCCGGAGGTGCATCCCGAGAGCCGTAATCAGGCGGAGGATATCCTTCATCTGCTGGAAAAGGTCAATGAAGGCTGCGATTTTCTTACCACACAGATGTTTTTCGACAATAACCTGTTCTACAATTTTCTGTACAAGATAAGGGATGCAGGCATAAGAGTTCCGGTTATACCCGGTATCATGCCCATAACGAAGGCGATCCAGCTTGAAAGAGCAATAAAACTTTCGGGATCCTTCGTCCCACAGAGGTTCAAGGCGCTGGTGGATCATTTCGGCACATCCGATGAGGCAATGAAACAGGCCGGAATAGTTTATGCCACGGATCAGATAATTGACCTGTATGCCAACGGCATAAAGTGCGTCCACGTCTATTCGATGAACCAGCCTGATGTAGCGGCAAGGATAAAGGATAATCTTTCCAAAATAGTCATATGATCAGTATCGATATAAAGACATACGGTCTCGAGGAACTGGAAAAGCCTGACAAAAAGACGATCCTCAGATATGCCGGGGATCCTCTGGGTGAAAGCCTGAAAAACGATCATGTGCTGTCAGATCTTCTTGATTCAGTAATATCTGAGGGGGAAAGCGTCATAGTTCCTAGGATATGCAGCGCCGAATGCGCTGTTTCAGTCACCGGAGACCGGGTGGACACGGTCTTTGGCGAGATCAGTTCGGCTCTGCTGGCAAAGCACCTGGAAGGCTGCAGTTCGGCTGTATTCATGGCCGCTACCATCGGTATAGGTCTTGACAGGATTGTTACGGCCAAGTCACGGGTCTCTCCCGCCGCAGCTCTCCTTGCGGATGCCTACGGCTCGGAAAGAGTGGAAGCGCTTTGCGACCACTTTGAAAACGGACTGCGATCCGAGCTGTCCGGAAAAGGATGCAGCACTGTTTCAAGGTACAGCCCCGGATACGGAGACTTCGGACTGGAATATCAGAAGAACATCATAGGCGGACTCCAGTGCCAGAAACACATAGGTCTTACACTTAACAGCTGCCTGATGATGACGCCCACTAAGTCCGTAACGGCCGTCATAGGAATTAAAAACGGAGCGGAAAGCGGCAAGAGGACATGGAAATGCCGGGAATGCGGCATGACAGAGTGCCCGTTCCGTAATGCGGAAGAAGAGAAGGGAAAGGAATAACGGCTTGGAAATCACCGAATATATCAGAGACCGGATCCTGATACTGGACGGAGCGATGGGCACACAGCTCCAGAAAAACGGACTTAAGCCCGGGGAACTGCCTGAAAAGTGGAATATCAGCCACCCGGAAGTGATCACCTCGGTCCACAAGGCATATTTTGACGCCGGTGCAAATCTCGTGTGTACGAATACTTTTGGTGCGAATTCACTGAAGTTCGGGAATGAGCTTGAGGAAATAGTAAAAGCCGGTATACTGTGCGCGAAGCAGGCTGCAACGGACTCTGATTCACCGCAGGAAAAATGGGTAGCTCTTGATATCGGGCCATCCGGCAGGATGCTCGCTCCGTACGGGGATCTGGGTTTTGAGGATGCGGTAGACCTGTTCAGGGAAACAGCGGAACTCGGGGAAAAGTACGGTGCGGATATTATTTACATAGAAACGATGAACGATTCCTATGAGACCAAGGCGGCTCTGCTGGGAGCGAAGGAAGGTTCATCGCTTCCGGTATTTGTGACGAATGCTTACGGCGAAGACGGAAAACTCATGACCGGCGCATCTCCGCGGGCAATGGTAGCGATGCTTGAGGGTCTTGGGGCGGACGCCATCGGCGTTAACTGCTCCCTGGGGCCAAAGGCACTTTCTCCGGTGGTGGAGGAATATCTCAGGTATGCTTCGGTTCCGGTCATCATGAAACCCAACGCCGGACTTCCGAAAGTCGAGAGAGGCGAGACCGTATATGATGTCAGGGAAGATGAATTTTCGTCTGAGATAGCCGAAATGATAAAGAAGGGCGTGAGAATGGCAGGCGGATGCTGCGGTACAACACCGGAGTACATAAAAGCAGTCTCCCGGGCAGCCCGCGGCATACGGCCGAAAACCATTACGGAAAAAGACTTCACTATGGTGTCAGGATATGCTGATGCCGTTGTTTTCGGAAAAACTCCGGTCATCATAGGTGAGAGGATAAATCCTACCGGGAAGAAAGCTTTCAAAGAGGCACTGAGGTCCGGTGATACGGGATATATACTGAAAGAGGGAATAGCACAGAAGGAAAGCGGAGCTCAGATCCTGGATGTGAATGTGGGGCTCCCGGAACTGGACGAAGTCAAAGAACTGGCCAGGGCAGTGTGCGATCTTCAGACTGTCGTGGACATACCTCTTCAGATCGACACATCCGATCCGTGCGCCATGGAAGCGGCTATGAGGCGTTACAACGGAAAGCCTATGATCAATTCCGTGAACGGGAAAAAGGAATCCATGGACCGCATCTTTCCCCTGGTGAAAAAGTACGGAGGAGTACTTGTCGCCCTGACCCTTGACGAGTCGGGCATCCCGGATACAGCAGTGGGACGACTTGCCATAGCCAGAAAGATCCTGAGAGAAGCGGAAAAATGCGGCATCAGAAAGAAGGACATGATATTCGACCCTCTGGCAATGACTGTCGGTACCGGGGGAGATGCCGCAAAAGTGACTCTTGAGTCAGTCAGCCTGATAAGGACAGTGCTCGGGTGCAGGACATCCCTCGGTGTATCCAATGTTTCATTCGGGCTTCCGAGAAGAGAATTCATCAACGAGTCATTCTTTACGGCGGCTATGACAAAAGGCCTGTCATGCGCGATTATCAATCCTTTCTCCCGGGGCATGATGAAGGCTTATGCTTCATACAAAGCTCTGGCAGGGCTGGACGAGAACTGCTCGGATTACATCGCTTTCGTTGAAAAGATCCCGGAGGATGAGACAGCCGGCACAGCTTCACACGCGGGTGTGCCTGATAAGACTGCCACAGAGGAAGGGGAGAGCAGGACACGGCTTGTTTCCGCGATCTTAAGCGGAATGAAAGACGCAGCAGGAGAGGCAACGGCAGATCTTCTCGCGGGGAAGACCGATCCCATGGAGATCATAAACAACGAGATAATACCGGCACTGGACGAGATCGGGAGAAAGTACGAATCAAAGACCGTCTATCTTCCGCAGCTTCTCATGAGCGCAGAGGCGGCAAAAGCCTCGTTTTCAAAGATCAGGGCTGCTATGGCGGATTCTCCTGTGAGTGAGGGCGAAGATAAGAAATGCAAAGTTGTGGTTGCTACCGTTTACGGCGACATACATGATATCGGGAAGAACATAGTAAGGCTGCTGCTTGAAAACTACGGTTTTGAAGTGACGGATCTCGGAAAGGACGTTCCCCCTGAGGTGATCGTGGAAAGTGTGGTCAGTCAGCGGGCTCCGATCCTGGGCCTTTCCGCTCTTATGACGACTACGGTCCCGGCAATGGAGGAGACCATAAGGCAGATCAGGAAACATGCCCCGTGGTGCCGTGTGGTCGTTGGGGGTGCCGTTCTTACGCAGGAATACGCCGATTCCATTGGCGCCGACAGGTACGCTAAGGACGCCATGGAGACAGTAAGGTACGCGGATTCAGTGAATCTGGAAATCAAAAATAACAAATAATATAAATCAGGAGGACAACATGAGCAAGTATTCAGGAACACAGACAGAAAAAAACCTGGAAGCCGCTTTTGCCGGCGAGTCCCAGGCAAGGAACAAGTACACATATTTTGCTTCTGCAGCAAAGAAGGAGGGCTATGAGCAGATCGCAGCCCTGTTTCTGAAAACCGCGGAAAACGAGAAAGAACACGCAAAGATGTGGTTCAAGGAACTGGAGGGAATCGGAAATACGGCCCAGAACCTTGAGCACGCCGCAGACGGTGAGAATTTCGAGTGGACCGATATGTATGAAGGTTTTGCCAAAACAGCCGATGAAGAAGGATTTCCTGAACTGGCCAGAAAATTCAGGCTTGTGGGAGCCATAGAAAAGCATCATGAGGAGAGATACCGCGCTCTTCTTAAGAATGTAAACGAGTCTGCCGTATTTGAAAAGAGCGAGAT
>JAFTCY010000132.1 GCA_017454465.1 Clostridia bacterium | reverse complement strand
GAGCTTATATTCACAACAGTCTTTTCACCGTTCTCATCAGTCTCCTCTGCAACCTTTTCAAGCTGCTCGGATGTATAGAAAACAAAATCGTACAGCTGGACGACTTTCTTTCCGTCCCCGTTGTAGTCATCCATCAGCGATTCCATCATAGCCCGGAAATTCTTTGCCTGGTTGGGAGATATATACTGAGGTCCCCCGTAAATGATCGTGGCATCCGGACTGCTCTGGGTTATTATCTGCACGATACCGATTATGAGCACTACCGCGAAAAACGTTATAAGGATTATCTTTACCTTGTTGTGGTAGAGAAAATTGGACAGTTTATTGACTTTGATATCATCCAGCCTGACGTCTTCACCGATCCCTTCTCCCGACATTCTGATCCTTCTTGCCTCATTGGATTCCGGAATCTGGTCTTCGGATCCGACAGTATTCTTATCCTGATCTTCCATATTAAGCGCCTCCTTTCCGGAAAACTCGAACAAATGCGCTTTCTTATTTCAGCATTCAGCAGGGCGCAGTCTCTTTCCCTGCTGCTGTGAAGGGTCTATTCGCCTATGACCATGACCTTTGCGGAACGCGTGCGTCCCCTTGTCTGGTCCCAGTCGATAAAGTGGATGCGGCCGAATTCGCCGAGGTCCGGCGTGCCGTCCTCAATAACGACCGTAACGTTTCTGCCAATGATCGAGGAACGCAGGTGGGCATCGGTATTGTGGCAGCCGAAATTGTCCTCTCCGACACTTTCCGCGAAGTCCAGCGCTTTTTTCCCGGGATGCAGGTACATCCCTTCATACCGGCAGGTAGGGATCCATTTTTCAAAAACATTCACCAGATCCTGCTGAAGTGTCTCCAGTCCGGTCATCGACATATCGAACGCGCATTCCTGCGTTATGACCGAACAGGTGGTGTGATGGGAGTATACCACCGCGATCCCGTTCCTGATACCCGAGCGGGACACTATGTCCTTGACCTCTTCGGTAACGTCGTGAAAACTGACTGCCCGGTCCCGGGATTCCAGTTTGATCGTTTCGCTGTATACCATACCTGATTACCTCGCTTTCAAGTCGTCTGCCGCCCGCCGGGTGGCTGCTATCATTTCGTCGATCATGGCAACGGGATCCTGCGCGTTCATGATCCCTGATGCGGCGCCGGCCGCTTCGGAACCGGCCATAATAAAATCATAGACCTCCTGCCCGCAGGTGATTCCCGCGGCCTGCTCCACCATGATGGAGGGGTCGATCTCCTTGATCGCCCGGATGGAATCCATCACGTAGTCCATGGGGCTGGCGCCCTTCCCGCCCCCGATGATACCGGAAGGTTCCGGGTTGATTATATCCGGATGGAGCTGGGCGATGGCTCTGGCTTCGTCAAGCGTATCCGCACAGGCGAATACCAGAAGATCCAGTTCTCTCGCCCGGTCGATGGTCTTTTTCATCTGCGGAAGGGACATTGGCTTTTCACAGTGGTTGATCATCACCCCCACGGCTCCCGCATCCTTCACTCCCTCAGGGAGGATATCGGCGCATCCCCTCCCGGGACGGAGCGTATCCATGTAGGTGACGAACACCTTCAAGTTATGCGTGTTTTCCGCCACCCGGCGGACTTCAAGGGCCGGGCAGATAAACAGCACGTCGATATCATACTTTTCAGCGGCCCTGTCAGCCGCCAGGGCGTATTTCAGAAGAGTATCGCCCCAGACATAATTCTTTGTCCCTATCTCAAAATACGGTGTGCGTATCTTAGCTTTCATGTCATGTCCGCCTTTCTATTTCTCTGAGAACCGGCTGACCGGTCCGATCAGCCGCTGCGCGTTGTTGTAGAAAACATCCTCTATGTCACTGTCCCTGAGACGGAGCTCCGCCGCGCACTGTCTGAACACCCGGATCTGCTGGTAGATCATAAGCGTGATGGCAGTCTCGTCGCTCTCCCTCATGTGGGCTTCGCGGCTTACGTCACCGTAAAGTCCCCTCGGCACCACGTTATAGTATACCCCGCCCTCGGTCACCCGGTACATCCGCATGACTGCGATAGGCAGGTCTGAGCCGAACAGCAGACGCCGCGGCCCTACCGCTTTCAGGCAGGCCTTGATGGCGTCGGGGCTCAGGTTGGCAGTGAAGTCGAAACACATGTTCCTGGTCCTGCCGAGAAGGTCAAAAGCGTTCCCTATGTCCTCCGGCGCGTAAGCCCTTCCGATATGGGCAACGATCAGCTTCACATTGGGGTATTTTTCCTCTATCTCAAGAAGCTGCGCCAGGTTCACGGGATCTTTCAGACGTCCGTCCCGCGGTATATGGAGCATTACGATCCAACCGTTCCTGTCAGCCGCCTGAAGATGCTCGTGGGGGAGGAAATCGAAGATCCTGACCTCCCTGCTGGGGATATAGGGCGGGCAGTTGGTCAGATAAGGCTTCAGTCCCAGAAAACCGCCTTTTTTGACTTCTTCCTCCAGCCGGTCCGCCGGCATGTCATAACCGGAACGGAACAGGGCGGGAAAACCGTATCTCTCTTTCATATCCAGAACGTATCGGTTGTTGCGGTCAAGATCCGTCAGGCAGCCTCCGAACACCAGCGGGGTCACCTCTTTGTCCGGAAACAGCACTCTGTACGTCCGGAGCAGATCCTCAGCCGGCAGCTCGTCCGCTACCAGGTCTATCCAAGAAGAACCTCCGTTATGGGATATATCCGCGTTGAAGGACGCCTTGTACACGTGAGTGTGAAAATCAAAAAACCGGTCCGGCAAAAAGTCCTTCAGCTCTGTCTCGTAAACATGGCGGTCAAATTCATTGACGTTTAATTCATACATTCTGCGTCTCCTGTTCCGGCTGCTGCCTGCGAATGCATTCCTGCGCGTGAGTCTCGTCCCTGTATACTCCTGTGCCGATCCCCGCCAGCACCGCGGCGCCTCTGGCACCCGCGTGGGCGTCGCCGTCTGTCCTGACAGGAAAACCGCAAATATCCTCGATGATGCGTGCCCAGAGCGGGTCCTCCGACGGTCCGCCGACCATCACCGCTCTTTCAGCACGGATCCCGGCCTTCTCCGCCCTTGCCAGCTGGTCTTTGAAGAGCCTTACCGTGCCCTCCATGATGGCCCTGGCGATCTGCTCCCTGCTGAAGCCTTCCGTGAGCCCGTCATCCGGTTCGTCCGCCGGACAGATCATGAGGCCTCCGGCTCCCGCAGCGCACCCGGCTGCCAGTGAGGACAGGGTCCGGTACGAGTCACCTGAACGATCTATATACCTTTTTACATATTTTTCTATATTATTTGACAGTGAAGCTGCCGACACCATTCCGGCCCAGCACCCGTCAGGGGCAAGAAACGGGTCTATAAGAAGCCCCCCGCTGACAAGGCGCTCACGGGATCTGCAGGGGAAGAATCCGACCCATGAGGTCCCGCAGGAAAGAAGCATCTCTCCCTCCTTAAGCACGCCTGCGCCTCTTGCCGCTGAAGGATGGTCAAAGCTGCCAAGGATCACCGGGATCCCGGCGGGAAGACCGTATTCCGCAGCCGCCCCGGGCAGTACCTCTCCCAGGACGCTGCCGCATGGCAGCACCGGGGGGAGCTGTTCCTTCCGGATCCCGAGTGAGGCAAGCAGCTCGGGTATATATTCCCCGGTCTGCTGATCTATAAGATAGAAAGGGGTGCCTGCAGAAGCGCTGATCCCCCATCTGCCGGTGAGGGCGTGGTACAGGTATTCTGTGCTCATGCATATGATGTTGTCTCCGGAGAGCAGTCCGGGAGACTGTTCCCTGATCCTGCAAAGCTGAGCAAGAGGAAAAGTGCGGAAATCGAAGGGCCAGCCCGTACGCCTGTACAGCAGACCGGTATCGATATCTCCGAGGACTCTCCGCGCCTCGTCCCTCACCCGGCCGTCCTGCCAGTTTATAATCGGCGACAGAGCTCTTCCGTTACTGTCAGCAAACAGAAGGTTTCCGCTGGCGGAAGAGGCGCAGATCCCGAGGATCTTCTCATTCCCCGCGGCCGCGGCCAGCGCCCGCAGGGCTTTCACGCAGCTCTCAAGATAGGCTCTGGCTCCGATCTCCACCGTGCCGTCAGGCCTCCGGTCGTATGTGAACCCTTCACGGGCCTTTTCCGCGATGATTCCCTGTTCTGTCATCAGGACGCCCTTCACGGAGGAAGTCCCGATATCAAGTCCGATCAGATATGGCAAGAGATCGCCTCCTTACCGGATGGTGACGGTCTTCATGGAAAGAAGGCGCCCGAAGAATTCCAGTTCCTCCACGGTGGCGCCGTAGACGAAGCTGCTGTGATGGGTGGCTCCGTTTCTGCTCAGTGCTTCCAGAAATCCCGCAGTGGAAAGGCGCTCGGGCTTCATCCAGCCCCGCATGGAGCTGCCGAATCTGTCAGGTCCCGACGCCTGCATCTCGCAGGAGGCCAGCAGCAGTTCATAATCTTCCGGTCCGCGGCTTATGTTCACGTATACGCCCTTTCCGCTCTTCATCCGGCTGTAGCCCACGTAAGGCTGGGAGCCGCCCGTAAAATTGACGCCTGCCCGGGTTATCACCGGACGGTCATCTGCTATGCGGTAGTTCATCTCGCCCATGTGGCTCAGGAACAGCGTACCGTTCTTCCAGTCAGGGCAGAAGATCTCCACGAAACTTGTCTCCGGATAGGCAGACAGGAGAGCTCCCGTGAACGCCGCTGTCAGGCCGTCGCCTTCTCCGGCGTAGCCGGTGCCCCGCTCCAGGGCCTTGCAGGCTTCGATGAAGGGCATCGAAACAAGACCGCTGATGTTAAGGAAATTCACAGAGAATGCGGTATATCCGTTCCGTGCGATAAGTTCCCTGACCTGAAGGCAGCTTTTTACGGACATGGCGTATTCTTCCGCGTCCACATTATCACTGAAATCAAACCTCTGCCTGTCAGACCTGATCTCCGCCTCGACCGCTTCATCAGGTATCTCTTTTCCGATCTCAGCCAGCGCTGCGCCATCCACGTTTTCTATGATCACGCCGAAGCGCCGTCGCATCTCAAGGGGATCCACCGCGAAGTCCCCCATACCGGGAAAGCTTCCGCCGATGAGTCCCACTTTCTGGCGGGACAGCGAACGGGCCGCGGCAGCGGCGCGGACTAATCCGCACACCCTGTCCACGCAGTCCGATCCCTCATAATATCCTGCGGCTATGGCGTACGGCTTCCCGCGCTGTTTCAGCATGCTGCACATATCCATTACCCCGTGGATCCCGTGACAGCAGTTTATCATCGCGGGATCCTGCATCTGGGTAAATTCCTCCGCCATAGTCGTGTCAAGGACTATGACAGGAAGGTCGGTCCCGAGGAGCACGTCCAGGGATTCGAGGGAGGGGGAATAGGCCAGGTGCAGGGTCACGAGAGCGTCAGCTCCCGATCCTTCAAAGGCCCGGACCGCCTGTTCGAATTCCGCCCTGACGCGGCAGAACCCGGAAGTCAGCACCGTGAATCCTCTGTCACGGAACATCCCCGCGATCTTGTCGTAAAAGCCCTCAAGCGTGCCGCGGATGTCCAGCCCGATGTCATCGTACAGTTTTATATACAGGGGAAGCAATCCAATCTTCATTTCAAAACTCCAATATAATATATGATCTGTCATATAATGTATGTTCCCGGCAGGGCAGCGGGTCCGTTCCCTCTGCCTTCCATGCCGCTCTCCCTGCCGCCGGCGTGTGCTTTTCCATCGGATGAATTCTACCACAAAACGCGGCAATTAGCAAATATGCCCAAATATGCCGCATCTTCTTTTTTCCCCGGGTAAGCCGAGCGGGCTCCGTGTTCCGGAGCCCGCTCTTGCATAATATTTATGCTTTTCCTTTATTTGACTCTGCCCATCTGCAGATAGTCCTCGTACGAGATCGCAATGAACCCCTTGGCCTGGTCAAACGCCTCTTCCATATCCGGGAACGGTGTCCTCCTGGAGCTGAAGATTATAAGATCGCCTGTCTGCGCGCTGGGTTCGACTATAGTACCGGGATTCAGAGAGTAGATCGGATCCTCGATGCTGTACGGCCGGATCCCGCGGTAGTCGCAGTTAGCCTTGTCGCCGTAGCAGAAGTTGTTCTTTATCACTATGTCGACCGGTGTCGCCCAGCCCATGGGGTCATCGGCAGTCGTAGCTTTCATGTCCATCACCAGCTCGGATATCACAGGATAAGCTTCCTTCCACACATCCGTCATGTAATAATCCTGGCGCTTCTGTTTGAACTTTTCCGGGGAGTCAGTCAGATATGCCCCTGAATATACTCCGCAGATAGCAGTCACAATGTACTTGCAGCTGACCGTCAGATTGTCATGGATATGTATGGAACGGCCGTTTCCGCATGCCACCGCGGCTCCCCTGACGCCGACCATCACGTTGCCGTAGGTCTTGTTGAATCCGTTGTACATGTCCCAGTATACGGCATGGCAGCCGCAGTAGATATAATCGGGAAGGTTTCCCTGTTCCGCAGGGCCGATGTTCTCGAACCTGTTATACCTGACCTCGCAGCCGATCATATCGAATCCGCCGCCGTAGATGGCGCCCATATCGTCAGCCGACTGGCAGAGGTCGTGGAGATAGTTGTATTCTATTATGTTCTCGACTCCGCCCCAGTGTATGCCGAGATGGTTGGAACCGTATATCTCGTTGTGCGAGGCGGTATTGCCGCATCCCCGCAGGTTGAGTCCGCCGCAGTATCCGCCCCAGACGATACCGAAGTCGTAGCACAGGTTGTTGTAGAACAGGTTGTTGCCGTGGGTAAGGGTCGGTGTGTCGCCGCCGTCCATGGACACTGCCGTATCACCGGTGTTGTGGATGACACATCCCGATACCGTATTATTCATGCCGGTGCTCATTATCGCGGTCCTCTGGGTCCCTCTGACCTCGCAGTCCTGTATCGTGCAGTTATCTGCCGTGATCACCACGCAGTTCCTGTTGGCGGTCTCTATGAGAAGATGTTCAAACGTGGTGTAATCCGCCCCGTCGACTGTAATTATATTATCAACCACCGGGATCGAAAGGGTCGCGCTTCCGAATCCCTCGGACGGGTAGTAATACAGCACCGCGTCGTCATCGATGTAGTATTCGCCGGGAGCGTCAAGCTCCTCTGCCACGTTATAAAGGATGAACTGTCTCTGTGGCGACGGCGCGGAAGTTCCCGGGTAATAGTACTCGATATACCCCTTCTCAGCGTTTACCCCCAGTATGTATGTATGATCGACTCTCCACAGGAGGTCAACATATCCGTACAGATAAGCCTTCCTGAGATCGTGCCATCCGGACACCCTCTCAAGGACTTCATTGTCTACATACGTTATATATGTGACAGCAAGATCAGGGTCGTTGGGTCTGTCGTTGCCGTCGTTATCGGTCACGTTTCCGTCCTTGTCCAGCATCGCTCCGTCTATGATGGTTATCTTCCCGTCGCCGTTGGGATACTGGGCAAGTTTTTCCATTTCTCCGTTCAGGTACAGTTTAACGGCGTTCATGACATATGAGCCTTCATAGGCCTGCTTTATGTCCTCCGGCGTGTATCCGAACTGCTTCAGGTCTATCATTACGATCTTTTCCCTGGAACTTTCAGGAATATACGCGGCGTCCCCCTGCACATTTGAGAAATCGGCTTTTGAGAAATCGGCAGCAGTAAGTGCAGCCCCTCCCACAATCGTGGCTCCGTCTTCTCCGATATACCTGATCCTGCATTCAGCGGAACCTTTGTCCTCGGCGGAAAGAGCGAATGTCCCGGTAAGCGAATATGTACCCGGAAGCAGCACCACGTCTATGCCGGAAAGTCCTGTTTTGTCCATTTTCCTTACCGCGTCCCTTGCCGCCTCTAGCGTGCCGTACGGGTTCTCCCGGGTACCGTCGGGACTGGACGAGCCCTCCGGGCTCACGTATACTTTCAGCACGTTCTGCGTCAGGGCGCTGAGTGCCCTGTAGGTGATGAGGATGGCCTGCTCGGTGGTCAGATCCCCTCCGGGAGAGAACCTGGTGCCGCCCACGCCCTTGATGATGCCGGCTTTGACCGGCCATCCCAGCTCGTCGTAGGCCCAGGCGTAATTGCCCGTTATGTCCGTGAAGTCATGGGAGCATCCTTCAGTGTCTATCCCCATGACCTTCGCCACCCGGTTGATGATCGCCGCGATCTGGGCTCTCTTCAGGGTGCCGTCCGGGGAGAACCTGCCCTGGCCGGTGCCGTTGATGATGCCCAGGGCGTTGGCCGCCAGGACGTTTCCGTCATCGGTATCGGTGAAGGCCCCGCTGTCCACGGTGGCTCCCCTGTCCGCGATTATCGTCTCCACGGTCCTGCCGGACGCCTTCTCCAGAAGACGGATGAACATCTCCGCCACCTGTCCCCTTGTCACCGGGCTCTGGTAGTTTTTCTGAAGCTCCTCCGGTACCAGCCCCGCCAGTATCCCGGCCTCCACTTCCTCCTTTGCCCAGGACGAAGGCTCGTCCGCGCTCACGGTCACGATCATGCCTGCCAGCATGGCCGCGCACAGTATGAGGGAAAGAATCTTCTTCATCGTTTTATATCTCCTTTTATCGTTGTCCTGTGATATATGAGTTTTTTGACGGTGCCTTCGGTTATGCCCGCCTCGTTGAACGCGTCCACCCTGACCCAGTATTCCCGGCCCTTTATCAGGGCGCCGACCCTGTGCCTGCCGGCCTCCATGACCATATAGCTGTGATAGAGCTTTTCCGGGGACTGGCCGAAGAGTATGTTGTACCCGAGAGCGCCTTCCTGCTCCTCTATCCTCACTTCCATGTCCATATCCCCTGTGCGGGCCGCACTGTATCCGGGGATCCCGGGCGCCGGTCCGTCCCCCAGGCCGAACACCCGCAGACCTGACACGCACGGAAGCTGGCCGAAGGGCACTTCCATGCCGCAGAGACGGATATATCTGGCGTCAATGCCTTCCTCGCTCACGAAAAGATCGTGGCTCAGGTCAGTCCCGGTCCCGGTCCTGTCATCCATGACGGCCCAGGTCTCCCCGTCGGAGCTGGCCTCCAGCCTCCACCCGGTCCTGCGGCCCGCGTCGTCTATGTATCTGTCGAAGATCCCAGGGCCCGGATCCTTCGGGCTCGGTATGTCCATCTCACCGTCGGCGAAGTTCACCTGCACCGCGTGCACGCGGAACACCTTTCCGAGATCCACCGAAAGCCATTCGGCTCCCGGGTCCGCCGTGTCCTCCGAGGGTCTCCACCACTCCCGGACGTTCTCGGATATGCCCTTCTCGGGGCCGCACCCCTCCGAACTGGAGGACGCCGCAGCCTTCTTGCGGGCGCTGAGAAGCATCCATTCGGGATCTCTCCAGGGATCCTGCAGGGATCCGTCCACCGCCATGGGCCAGTCGCCGTATCTCTGGTTGCAGAACAGTTCGCCGTCCCCGTCGAACCCGGCGGGCCAGATGCCCACCCTTCTCTCGAAGGCGTGCCTCACGGAGATCCTCATGGTGGACGCGTGCCACCAGTTGCCTGAAAGGTCCCGCATGGTGGAACCGTGGCCCGCTCCCGTGAAGAAGCCTCCGGGCATGTATGAATAGGGGTTGTTCTCCGCCAGGACGTAGGGTCCCAGGGGGCTTTTGCTCACGTATACCCCGTCAGAGTAGGTGTTGAACTGGGTGCCCGGGGCCGAATACTGGAGATAGTACCTGTCTCCGTGTCTGTCCAGCCAGGCGCCCTCGATGAAGGGCCTTGCGTCAAGGGCTTCTCTGAGAAGCTTCCTTTCCCCCTCCGTGAAGGCCTTTTCAGGCTCGGGCTCCGTCTCCTTCAGCTTCCTGTATCTCGAATATATCTCCCAGGCCTCGTCCGGGACCTCTCCGCCGTCGTCGCCCATCCGCTCGTATCCTATCTCGGAGGGTCTGCCCCATATGATCTCCTTCTTCTCTCCCAGGGGCTCCAGGGTCACGGGATCCAGCTCCACCCCGTAGATGGGGGCGCAGTTGGAGCTGCCCCAGAAGAAGTAAACTCTTCCGTCGTCGTCGAAGAAAAGGTTCGGATCCCAGAAGGGGAAGCTGCCCGGCATCCTTTCCCACGGCCCGTTTATGATGTCCCGGGTGCTCCACCTGTCGCAAGTCCCGTATCCCCTGGAGGCGCAGAGATACACCCGGTCCCCACGGACCCTCACATCCGGGGCGTAGTCATACAGGGGCAGCCCGTCCGGAAGCCTCCGGTTCTCCCAGCTGACGAGATCGTCGCTCACCCATACCCCGAGGGTCATGGAGGCGAAGATATAGTACCGTCCCCCGAAACAGATCATGGACGGATCCGCAGCTTCGCGGCATATCTTCAGTTTCCCCGCCTCGTCGGCGCTGTTCTGGAACTGGTAACGGTAGTTCACCCTTACAGGATTGCAGATGTACTTCCTGACTCCTGGCATGGCGGGCCTCCGGAATAGCGTTTTTTTCATTATACTACACAGCAATGATCTTTTCACCTGTCTTTTGGGAAATTGCCTCCGCGTTTCCGCTTAAATTGCCCCGGGACAGCTCAGGGCTGCGAAGGTCAAAAAAGGTCAAAATATTGCAAAATAACCTGAACAGGGGGATATAACGGGCTCTAACCGGCTCTGGACGGCTTTCTGTGGCGTTCTTTGACTTTCTTTGACTTTGACTTTTCCTGACCTTTATTGTACAATATGGGCACAAAAAGGAAAAGCGAGGTGACAAAACGTGATACTCTCAGACCATATAGCAAAGCTCATCGAGGCCATGCTTGAGGAAGGCGGAGGCTCCGCTGAAGTCAAAAGAAACGATCTCGCTGCCAAACTGGGGTGCGTCCCCAGCCAGATAAACTACGTCATCACGTCCCGGTTCACGCCCGAGAGGGGATATGTGACCGAGAGCCGGCGCGGAGGCGGCGGATACATACGGATAGTAAGGGTCCCGATGACGAAGAGCGAATACCTGATGCACTTCTTCCAGTCTGTGGGGGACGGACTCACCGAGGCCGATATGAAAGCATATCTGACGAACCTCAGGGACTCCGGGATCCTGACGGACAGGGAATGCGGGGTGGCCGCGCAGTCGATGTCCAACGCGGCGCTTGAGAAGTGCCCCGCCGATGCCCGAGACGGCGTCCGGGCGGACATAATGCGCCGTATACTCGCGCTGATGATGATGTAGCGCGGAACTTGAATCTGAAAATATTGAACCGATAGAGGAGGATACGATCATGTTGTGCGAAAAATGCAAGAAGAATGAAGCTACATTCTATTATCATGAAAATGTCAACGGAAACGAAAAGAACTACAGGCTCTGCGCGGACTGCGCAAACGAGCTTGAAAAGAGCGGAGAACTGAAGACCTGGAAGGAATCTGTTGAGGATCCTTTCGCCGGATTCGGAAAGCTCTTCACAACCCCGTTCAAACAGATGGACAAACTGTTCTCCGGACTGTTCGGAGCTCCGGCTCTCACAGGCGGACAGGCAAAGTCCCAGAAGCAGTGCTCCTGCGGCATGACCCTGAGGGATCTTCTGGACGGAGGAATGGCCGGATGTCCCGACTGCTACACCACATTCGAGGAGGAACTTGAACCCACGGTCAGAAGGATCCACGGCAGATCCTCCCACGAAGGCAGGATCCCCGCGAAATTCAGGGGCAAAATGGATACCAAGAAGAAGATCGAACAGCTCGAAAAGGAAAGAGCCGAGGCTGTCCGCCTTGAAAACTATGAAAAGGCAGCAGAGATCAGGGATCAGCTGAACGAGCTGAGAAAAACACTTGAAGAGGGGGCTTGAATATGTGGTACGGAACAAAAGGCAATGACAGTGACGTCGCCATCAGCACAAGAGTAAGGATAGCGAGAAACCTGGCCGGATACCCCTTCGGGGACAGGCTGGACGACGCGAAGAAAAAAGAGATCATAGAAAAAATCGATAAGGCCTTCAAGGGCAAAGAGTGGAAGTACACCGACATGTCATCTCTCACCGAGGCCCAGAGACAGAGCCTGGCGGACAGGCATCTCATAAGCCGCGAGTTCGCCGGCTGTCCTGCGGGAACGCAGCTGATCCAGAACAAGGATCAGGATGTCAACGTGATGGTGCTCGAAGAGGACCATGTAAGGATCCAGTCCATCGTTCCCGGATTCGACATCAGGTCCGCCATGGAAAAGGCCGAGGCCGCTGAAGCAAAACTTGACGAAGCCTGCGACATCGCATACAGCGAAAAGTACGGATATATAACCCACTGCCCGACGAACCTCGGCACGGGCATAAGGATCTCGGTCATGCTTCACCTTCCCGCATATACAAGGGCGGGAGGCATCAAAGCCCTGGCGCTCCAGCTCGCAAAACTCGGGCTCACGATCAGGGGCGCGGACGGCGAGGGATCTGATCCGTCCGGAAACATTTACCAGATCTCCAACCAGGTCACCCTGGGAGTCACTGAAGACGAGCTGGTGGAAAGACTGTCCAACGTGGTTGGCAATATAATAAAGGAAGAGCGTTCGTTCCATGAGAAAGCGGGAGAGGAATTCAGATCGGATCTCAGGGAGAACGCAAGAAGAAATTTCGGCATACTCATGTTCAGCGAAAGGATCTCCAGCCGTGAGATCACTGACATGTACTCTACGCTGAGGCTTGCCGCGTCTTCCGGCCTCATAAAGCTGCCTCAGGAAAAGCTTGACGAGCTCCTTGTCCGCTCCATGCCCAGTACTGTCGAGGCAGAGCATAAGGGCGTCACCACACCTGAAGCAAGAGACCGTGCAAGAGCGGAACTTGCAAGAGAAATACTCGGGGAATCAGCCATCTGATTTCCTTCCTGTTGAAAGGGAAATTCGCATTTGAGAGGAGGTGTTCTTTATGAACATCGGATTTACACAGAAAGCTCAAAACGCGCTGAATGAAGCCATCCGTATGGCGTCCTCCTTCGGCCACGACTGCGTGGGAAGTGAGCACCTGCTCCTAGGGCTGCTGTCCCAGGGCGACGGTATCCTTCAGAAAGTACTTTCGGAAAAAGACATAGATCTTGACAACACCAGGGAAATGCTCCTCAGCACGGAGCCCCAGGGATCTGCTACTTCCCTGTCAGCCTCGGACCTCACTCCGAGAACAAAAAGGATCATAGAAAACGCGGCCAGGATCGCCGTGGCAATGGGCAACGGATATATAGGATGCGAGCATCTGATGCTGGCGCTGTGCCAGGAGAAAGACTCGGTTGCAGCCGGTATCCTCGACGCAATGGGCACATCGGTCGACGAAGTCGAAAAAGATCTGGCTGAAGCCATGGGCGCCGATCTTTCGGCCGCCGAGGGACAGCCCCAGGGACCGGGAATGAGTTTCGGAGCAAATCAGGCGGGACCGTCTGCCGGGAAGAAAAATCCGGATCCGGATCTCAAAAAATCCCCCAACCTGGCCCAGTACGGAAGAAATCTGTGCCGGATGGCAAGGGAGGGCAAGATCGACCCGATAATCGGCCGTGAGAACGAGACCAACAGAGTCATCCAGATCCTTTCAAGACGTACGAAAAACAATCCCTGCCTGATAGGCGAACCCGGTGTCGGCAAAACCGCGGTAGTCGAAGGCCTGGCACAAAGGATCGTTGAAGGCGTCGTACCCGACACGCTGCGTGACAAGATCATAGTCACCCTTGACATATCCGCCATGATCGCCGGTTCGAAATACAGAGGCGAGTTTGAGGAAAGAATGAAGAATGTGATGCAGGAAGTCATGAATGACCACCGCATCATACTGTTCATAGATGAGATCCACACCATCATCGGCGCCGGCGGCGCTGAGGGAGCCGTGGACGCCGCAAACATCATCAAACCGGCACTGGCAAGAGGAGAAATGCAGGTCATAGGAGCGACCACCATCGATGAATACAGAAAACACATCGAAAAGGACGCGGCACTCGAAAGAAGGTTCCAGTCCGTAATGGTAGGGGAACCTACCTCAGAGGAAGCTGAGCAGATCCTGTTTGGCCTGAGAGACAAATATGAGGCGCACCACAAGGTAAAGATCACTGACGGAGCCCTCAAAGCCGCAGTGAATCTTTCGGTGAGGTACATAAACGACCGGTTCCTCCCTGACAAGGCCATCGACCTGGTGGATGAGGCAGCAAGCAAGAAGAGAATAAGTTCCTTCACACCTTCCGAAGATGTAAGGGAACTTGAGGCCCGGCTGAAATCCGTGAAGGCCGAAAAGGAAGAAGCCATCAAAAGCGAGAACTATGAGGGAGCAGCCAGACTGCGTGACAGCATTAAGGAGCTCTCGGACAAGCTGGCAAAAATGCGGACCACAGAACGGGAATCCGCTGACAAGTCGAATCTCGTCATAACGGAAGACGATATCGCTGACATCGTGACGAGCTGGACCGGAATTCCGGTAAAGAAACTTCAGGAGGAAGAAGGAGAGCGCCTTCTTAACCTGGACAAGATCCTGAAAGAGCGTGTTATCGGTCAGGACGCCGCGGTGGAAGCCGTTGCCCGGGCCATAAAGCGCGGCAGGATGGGGCTGAAGGATCCGAAGAGACCTATCGGATCGTTCATATTCCTCGGCCCTACCGGTGTAGGCAAGACGGAACTCTCAAAAGTCCTGGCTGACGTGATGTTCGGAGACCAGAACGCTATGATCAGGATCGACATGTCCGAATATATGGAAAAATTCTCCGTTTCCAGAATGATCGGTTCTCCTCCGGGGTATGTCGGATATGACGAGGGAGGCCAGCTGACAGAGCAGGTAAGACGTAAACCTTATTCTGTCGTGCTCTTCGATGAGATCGAAAAAGCCCACCCTGATGTGTTCAATATCCTGCTCCAGATCCTTGAAGACGGTGTTCTGACAGACGGACAGGGAAGAAAAGTCGATTTCAAGAACACGATCATAATCATGACGTCAAATGTTGGCGCCGCAAGCATAACGGAACCGAAAAAGCTCGGGTTCTCGGACAGCGCCAAGGCCGGATCAGAGGAGGAAAAGACCCGTACAGCCGTCATGGATGCACTGAAGCATACATTCCGTCCCGAATTTCTGAACAGAGTCGACGAAACGATCGTCTTCAATAAACTCACAGATGAAAACATCCGTTCCATTGCCCGCATAATGCTGAAAGATGTCGAGAAGAGGATCAATTCTCTCAATATCTCAATCGACTTCTCCGACGATGTCGTGGCATCACTGGCCAAGGAAGGATTCGATCCGGTATACGGAGCACGGCCGCTCAGGCGAGCGATAGTAAGAAGGATCGAAGACTCATTCTCCGAGGCAATGCTGAGAGGCGAGGTCAAAGAAGGAGACAGCGTCACTGCGGTACTGCATGATGACGGCACTATCGGATATCAGAAGTCTCCGGACCAAGCTGACGGAACCGGTTCGCCGGCATCCGGTGAGGCGGGTCCGGCAGCGGACTGAACAGAATAATAAAAACATGGTACAGTCTCAAAAAAGGACTGTATCATGTTTTCTTGTTCTCCGGGCAATGGTCTGACGGACGGCTCTCTTTTTCAGGCTCAGCACGGATATATATTGCCTGTACCCGGATATTTTGGTATAATCGTAACATACCAGAAAGAAACGGAACTGATAAAAATGATTAGAGAAGCCATTCTTTGCAAATTCGGTGAGGTCGTACTGAAAGGTACTAACAGGGGACGATTTGAATCCCAGCTCACGAAAGAGGTCAAAAGGCGCGTCGAGCTCATAGGAAACTTCGGAGTACGCAACAATCAGAGCACTATCTATGTGACTCCACGGGATGACAAGGCCGTGCGTGATCTGGATCTCATGTACGATCAGCTCAGCAAGGTGTTCGGTTTTGCGGGGATATGCCGCGCCGCGATCGCGGAGAAGAATATGGAGGATATAAGAAGGGTAGCCAGAGAATACCTGCCGGCTGTCATGCTGAATTACAGATCCTTCAAGTGTGAGGCAAAAAGAAGTGACAAATCCTTTCCCCTCTCATCCCCTGAGATCTCAGTGGACATAGGCGGAGAGATCCTTGAGGCCATACCCAGGCTGCATGTTGACCTTAACAATCCCGACGTCATCGTAAGGATCGAGATCCGTGACGACTACGCCTATATCCACGCCGGCCAGGACAGGGGAGCCGGGGGAATGCCCACAGGTTCTGCCGGCAAAGGCCTTCTTCTCCTTTCAGGAGGGATAGACTCGCCGGTCGCCGGATATATGATGATGAAAAGGGGAATGGAGGTGGACTGCGTTCATTTTGATTCGTTCCCGTATACCAGCGAAGCAGCCCGCGAAAAGGTGTTTGAACTGGCAAAGAAACTCTGTGAATACTGCGGGAAGATCAAGGTCCACACGGTATCGCTCACCCATATACAGGAGGAGATCCGTGACAGGTGCGAAGAGGACTATTCCACCCTTCTTCTGAGAAGATTCATGATGAAACTGGCAACAAGAGTAGCCCGGGAGCAGAAATGCCACGTGCTGGTCACAGGCGAGTCCCTGGGGCAGGTGGCGTCACAGACTCTCCAGGCCCTGTGTGTAACTGATGACTCAGCCGGAATACCGGTCTTCCGCCCCCTGATAGGCATGGACAAGGAAGAGATAATACGCGTGTCAAGAAAGATAAACACATTCGACACTTCCATACTTCCCTACGATGACTGCTGCACCGTTTTCACTCCGCGCCATCCCAAGACTCAGCCTGAGCTGGAAAAAGTCCTTGCTCAGGAGAATATTCTTGAAGTTGAAGAACTTATCGAGGAAGCCTGGAAGAGCAGGAACACGACTGTTCTGGAACAGGAACTCTGAGGAATGTCATGGAAGATGTGACTCAATGCATGATCTGCCCGAGAAAATGCGGGGCAGACAGAACGTCCGGCCGCGGCAGGTGCGGAGCAGGGAGGCTGCCTGAAGTTTCACATGTGATGATACATCACTGGGAAGAGCCGTGTATCAGCGGAGTACCTGATTCTGAAAGAGGATCGGGAGCAGTGTTTTTCACCCATTGTCCTCTCGGTTGCGTTTTCTGCCAGAACGGAAAGATCTCAAGACCCGGCAGCCGCGGGGAGGAAAAAACGGCCGATGAGCTTTGCGGGATCTTCCTCGGTCTTGAGGAAAAGGGCGCATACAATATCAATCTTGTATCTCCGACCCAGTATTCGCCATGGCTCATCGAAGCGGTAAAAAAAGCAAGGCAGTCCGGCCTGTCGGTGCCGGTGGTATGGAATACGGGAGGATATGAAACAGCGGAGACGATAGCCTCCCTTGCGGATACTGTGGATATCTTCCTTACCGACTTCAAATACTGCTCACCGTTCATTTCAAACAGGCTTTCCTCAGCCCCGGAATACGCCCAGGCTGCCCGGGAGGCACTGAAGGAAATGTACAGTATAACCGGACCTGCCGTTTTCGGATCCGAAAAAGGCACGATGATCCTGAAAAAGGGCGTCCTTATAAGGAATATCGTTATGCCGTCCCTCAGGAAAGACTCAGAGGCCGTCATGGACATTCTGAAAAAGACCGTCCCGCCGGAGTCGGTGATTCTCTCCCTGATGGCCCAGTATACGCCGGATTTCCTCCCGGCTCCGAAGATCTCCCGGGAAACGGGATCTGATATTTACGGCAAGATGCGCCGCAGGATCACCACCTTCGAATACGAATCCGTACTCAAAAAAGCCACCGGATGCGGATTCAGGGGATATGCCCAGGAGAGATCTTCCGCCACCAGAAACTTCACTCCGGATTTCTGAGGATGAGCATATGGATATTATGGAAGCGATCGAAAAAAGACACTCTGTGAGACAATACACGGGAGTGCCTGTTTCTGATGAAAAAGCGAAGGTTCTGCTTGATGCCATCAGCAGCTGCAATGAATCAGGCAGCCTGCGGTTCCGGCTGATCCGCAACGAACCGGAGGCATTCTCGTCACCGCTGGCAAAATACGGACGGTTTTCGGGCGTTATGGACTATATATCCGTTGCAGGCCCCAGATCGCCGGATCTCGGGGAAAGATGCGGATACTACGGCGAAAGGATCGTTATCGAAGCCCAGAGAGCGGGGCTCAACACGTGCTGGGTGGGCCTGACATACAGGAGGATACCCGGTGCGCTTTCTGTCGGAAAAGAAGAAAAGCTCCTGGGTGTCATCGCCGTAGGATACGGAAAGACCCAGGGGATCCCCAGAAGGACCAAGAGCGTCTCTGACATCTGCGACATCAGGGGAGATGAGCCGGAATGGTTCTTCATCGGGCTGCGCTCGGTGCTCCTTGCCCCGACGGCAATGAACCAGCAGAAATTCAGGTTTTCCTATGCGGACGGGATGGTCACGGCTGATCCCGGACACGGTTTCTATACAAATACCGATCTGGGGATCGCCAAATATCATTTTGAGACCGCATCCGGAAAAGGTCCGGAAATATGGAAATTACGGAGGAAAAAATGTCCAAGTCACTGTTAAAAGAATCAGCAGGAAAAAGAATCCTGCGCTCGCTCCTGCTGCTCATACTGCTGGCCGTTATCCTTCTTGCCGGATTTCTGTGGCTGGCTCCCGTATTCGAGACCCAGCGTACCGGAACGAACGCGCATGCTGACGTGTCCCGCTCCTGGATGAGCATGATACCGGACGAGAGGCCGATAAACGAAATAACCGTCCCCGGCACCCATGACTCCGCTTCCAGGTTCGCGATGCTGTCATATTTCACGAAATGCCAGGCTTCGTCGGTAAGGACCCAGCTGGAAGACGGATTCAGATTCCTGGATATCAGGCTCGGAAACGAGGATGACGGAAGGATCTCGCTCTGGCACGGATTCTGCAGATGCAGAAAAGGGTTCTTTCCGTGGGAACAGACCGTATACCTTGAAGATGTGCTCGGCGACTGTTACTCATTCCTTGAAAACAACCCTTCCGAGGCTGTGATATTCTGCGTAAAACACGAACACGGCGATGACCTCGTCCGGATGCAGAAAGTACTGCACGAGCAGATCGGACAAAGACCGGAAATGTGGTATCTCTCGGATTCCATTCCCACCATGGGTGAATGCAGAGGCAAACTGGTGCTGGTAAGAAGATACGACGACATCCTCGGCCTCGGGAAAGAAGCCGGGCTCGATATAGCCTGGTCTGACCAGGCGGGTGGAAGGGCAGAGATGCTTGACGCCGCCGTAGAGACAAAGAACGGGTTCATACTGGTCATACAGGACAGATACAAGTACGGGGCTGAAGAAAAATGGTCCGCCTTCACAAAAGGGCTCGAAAAGACCGCCGGCACTGATAATGATACGGTCCTTTCGATCCACTACCTCAGCACCAACGGAACAGAGGCTTTCGGGCATCCATATGCCCACGCGAAGATCCTTAATGACAGAATACTGTCCCTGGATAACTCAAAGTTTGAGCTGCGCTGGATAGTTCTTGATTTCTCGGATTCGGAACTGGCTTACACGATCTACTCGTCAAATTTCGGGAAATGAACACCATCCCCCGCTGTTTGAGAAATACGCCATCAGTCACAATATCTGATGGCTTTTTTCGCTATTTGACCATGATCCAATGCTTTTTCTTTTTCCCTGCCGCTATTTCTGTGCCGCGAAAAAATCCGGTTCCATCCTGTCTTCATCCTGCTTCCTTGGCAAGTTTCGCGGAGATCCTGCGTCGGAGCCGTGCCATCCTGATCTGGTCCCCATAGTCTCAAGTATTCTTTCAGTACCCGGCATTGTTATTTTCCTTGTTGCCATTTGCGCTCCATTCTGAATACGAATTCTATGTCCATTATTGTCAACAAGCCGTGAGCAATTCCTCCCCCACTTCTGCAAGTGGGGGAGGAATTGCGTCCCGCACGGCGCTTTTTTCATTTTC
>JAFTCY010000131.1 GCA_017454465.1 Clostridia bacterium | reverse complement strand
CGGCCTGCTGCCGTGGTCCGAAACGCTTCCGGCAGTCTGCCGGGTATAGACTATCATCCAAATACAACGCGAGCCCAGAATCCACTATCATGTGAGTTCTGGGCCTATTTTTGCCAGTGCACCGATTATTTACCGTTTACCGTTCATCCATATGCCACGCCCCCAGATTCAGTTCCCGCCAAAGCAGTAAAAAACAATTAAGCCGGGTCGTTCGACCCGGCTGTTTTTCTATTCTGCGCGATTTACTTGATCACTTCGCCCCAGACGGTGCCAAATGCCGCTGCTGCGTTGGATTCGTCCGTATCTATATGCATCGCCGCTGCGAATTTAGGGCTTACTCTGACCACCACGTCTCCGAAAATGAGCGATCTTCCCTCACTCTCGATCTTGACCGAAACGACCTGCTTGTCTTTCACGCCGAACTCCTCAGCGTCTTCAGGGGTGAAGTGTATATGTCTTTTTGCGACTATAACGCCTTCCTCGATATCGATCTCCCCTTCAGGACCGATTATCTTGCATCCTGCGGAACCTTTGATATCTCCGGATTCCCGGACTGGAGCAGTAACTCCAAGCGTGCGGGCATCCGTGAATGAAACTTCGACCTGGGTCGCCGAACGGGCAGGACCCAGAATGCTGACGTTGGGAATGGACTTTTTGGGTCCGACAACTGTGACTCTCTCTTCACAAGCAAACTGTCCGGGCTGCGAAAGGTCTTTCTTGTGTGTGAGCTTATGGCCTTTTCCGAACAGGATAGCTATATGCTCTTCGGTAAGATGTACATGGCGTGCACTGGTTTCAACTATTACTTTCCTCATTTCAGAACCTCCGTTTGGATTTCGGTGATTATTATAGTATTCCTCGGTTCCCGTGTCAAGCACGGAACATCCCTGTATGTCAGGATCGTAAAAAAACACAGACTGGCTCCCCTTCCACGGAAACGACAGCGAAACAGAAAACAGCGAAGGTTCCCTGTATTTGACGCGGCTGCCGTATTTACCGTCTCCCGCAAGAGGAGATCTTCTTGATGCGAACTGCACTCTTATCTGATGGGTCCGGCCGGTCTCAAGTTCGACCTCAGCGACGGAAAGATTACTGTCACGGTACGGAAAGCTGCCTGTTATTCTGTATCTCAGTACGGCATCTTTTGCACCTTTCCTGTTCCCCTTTGTAACGTATGACTTGTCGCTTCTTCTGTCGAAATAGATCATATCCCTCATCTCGCCGCTTTCGGGAAGGGTACCGTCCCTGCTGAAAACCGCGAGATATTTCTTGCTGAAGTTTCCTCCGGTTATTATGGATGAAAGCCGGGCTGCAGATACGGGATTCAGAGCAAAGACCATGAGTCCCTCTGTCGTCCTGTCAAGCCTGTGAACGACGTGGACGGAATCGACCGGGATCCCCAGTTTCTCAGCCAGCATATCGGGAGCCGCAGGATCCCCGTCATTCGGGCCGGCAGCCTCCGACAGCATGCCGTAGGGCTTTATCACCACTGCGTAATCGTCGTCATGGTATAATACGGCAAAATTCGTCATATGTCAGCGTCTTTGAGGTATTCCGCCCCATGGAGGGTAATATAGTTCTTGCGTCCCGCAAGATCGTCTCCCAGCATTATGTCGAACATTCTGGCAGTCGCCTCCGCCTCGGCCGGTGTGATCCTTATAAGCCGTCGGGTAGCAGGATTCATTGTGGTCTGCCACATCATCTTCGGATCGTTCTCGCCCAATCCTTTGGATCTCTGCAGCGTATATTTTATATTTTTCGACTCCATCCTGCCGGTTATTTCCGCCTTTTCGTTCTCGTTATATGCGAATTCAATCTCACCTTTTGTGGGCGTTATCTCGTACAGAGGGGATTCCGCTATATATACCCTGCCTTCCTTAAGAAGCGTCGGAAGCAGACGGTAGAACATCGTAAGCAGCAAAGTTCTTATCTGGAACCCGTCCTCATCTGCATCGGTGCATATTATTATCTTCGACCACCTCAGACTGTTTATGTCAAAAGGCACCATGTCGGCTTTGTGCTTGGTCTGGATCTCGACGCCGCACCCTATGACTCTCAGCAGGTCCAGTATAACATCATTCTTGAATATCTTGTCGTAAGTCGCCTTGACGCAGTTCAGCGTTTTGCCGCGCACCGGAATTATCGCCTGGTACTCAGCGTCTCTGGCGGTTCGGCATGAAGACATAGCCGAGTCGCCCTCCACGATATAAACTTCTCTTCTTTCCGGATCCCTGGATCGGCAGGCGACGAATTTCTCAACACGGCTAGTCACATCCGTGCTCGTCTGAAGCTTTTTCTTCAGGTCGAGCCTCTGGGTCTCGGCATGTTCCCTTGACCTTTTGTTTATCAGGACCTGGGCGCAGATCCTGTCTGCGTCGATTGGATTCTCAGCGAAAAAGTACTCAAGCTGCTGCCTGAGGAATTCATTCATGGCGTCCGCGATAAATGTATTGGTTATGGCTTTTTTTGTCTGGTTTGCGTAGGAAGTCTGGGTTGAAAAACTGCTCGTCACCAGGACCAGACACTCCTCGATGTCGGAAAAAGATATCTTCTTTTCGTTCTTGTTATATTTTCCTCCCGCAGTCAGTCTTCTGTCTATTGCATACGTAAAAGCGCTCTTCACAGCTTTTTCCGGCGATCCGCCGTGCTCAAGCCAGCTGGAATTGTGGTAATACTGTAACCTCTGTGCATCTTCCGGGACTGTCCTTGCCATTGTGAAGGCTATATCGGCAATAAGCTTGTAGTCCTTCATATCCTCTCTGTCACGGCCCTTAGTGTCCAGATGGAACTTTGCTATCTTTGTTTCCGCGTTCTCTCCGGCAAGTTCCGCGACATAATCTGTTATACCGTTCTCATAGTAAAACTCTTCAGTATCGAATCTGCCGTTCTGATTCTGCCACTTAAATACGAACTTGATGCCCGAGTTTACGAAAGCCTGTCTCTTCAGCATGCTTTCGTAGTAATCCCTTGGAATGTCAATATCCGTAAACACTTTCAGATCCGGACGCCACTTTATCACAGTGCCCGTCCTTTTTTCCTTCTTTTCAAGTGGCCTGGTCTGAAGTTTTGTGACAGCGTTGCCTTTTTTGAAAGATATCTCCGACAGTTCAGCGCCATTGTAGGATTTTACTTCAAAATACTCACTGGAATACTGGGTGGCGCACGCGCCCAGCCCATTCAGGCCAAGTGAGTACTCGTATGCCGAGCCTTCAGAGTTGTTGTCATATTTTCCCCCGGCGTACAGCTCTGCGTATACCAGTTCCCAGTTCCATCTTTTTTCTTTTTCGTTCCATCCAAGGGGCACCCCGCGTCCGAAGTCCTCTATTTCTATGGATTTATCTGAAAACGCTGTTATATTTATCAGTGTGCCGTAGCCTTCTCTCGCTTCATCGACAGAGTTTGAAAGGATCTCAAAAACCGAATGCTCGGCACCTTCCAAACCGTCGGATCCGAAAATGACAGCGGGCCTTTTTCTGACTCTGTCAGCGCCCTTCAGCGCTGTAATTGATTGGTCGTTGTACTTCGGTGTACTGCTTTTCATTGGTTTCTCCAAATACAATATTTCGATTCACTTGATTTTACCACATGCTGTATTTTGTGTCAAACTGCTTTTTTCTTCACTATATACAGCACTACAGATATCACCTCTGTGTTTTATGACCGGCTGGCAAGATCCGTTTTCAGCACCGCCAGGCCGTACGGTTCGAGTGAGACGGTGTCTCTTTTTTCACCCGTCAGCATATCTATGTATTGCTGTCCCAAATGCACATCTCGGACAGGGGAGTCTGAATAGTTCTCGCAAAACAGGTAGAGATCTCCGCCGCTCTGTCTGCTGTGGGCCGTGAACCCGTGCGGGAACTCCGTTTCGTTTGGTATATTCCCTGCAACTCCGGCTTCTTTCATAATTTCCGGAAGCCAGTCTCTGATGAAACAGCCGTCGTCCCTGAATGCCTGGTAATACGCTGTGCCTTTTCCGTAGCTGTTGCGTGTTACCGCAGGGAAACCGTAATAATAATCAGCTCTGTATTCACCTACAGTCTCGGCACTGCTGGCATGTATGACCTCGGCCACGTCCTTAACTGCGTATTCTTTTCCAAGGTATATGATCTTGCCGGTCTCCCATGGATACAGGGTATCCGTTTCCTCCCGCCATATACCGAAGACGTCGGAAAGGGTACCGGCAGGGGTCTTTCCCAGCCAGCAGAGATCTGTACCGTCTACCGTTCCGGTGTGGTACGTCGCTATCAGCGTCCCCCCGTTTCTCACATAACGCGAAAGGTTCTCGATCGTCCCGCTGTCTGTCATGTACAGCATAGGGGCAATCACAAGCTTGTATCGGCCGAAGTCGTCATGCGGATGGACGACATCGCAGTTCACAGCCCGGCTCCACATAACATGATGATACTGGTAGCATGTCTCTATATACTTCTTGTCGTTCCTTACGAAGCCCTGGCAGTCTTCCAGAGCCCATCTGTTCTCCCAGTCCAGGATTATCGCGCACTCAGCCTTTACCCCCGAACCCGTTATTTCATCTGTTTGCTCCAGAATGTCCCCAGTCCGCCTTACAGACCTGAAGACTCTTGTATCAGATGAACCGTCATGCCCCACGACCGCACCATGGAGCTTTTCAGAAGATCCCCTTCCCTTTCTCCACTGGAAATACTGGACGCTGTCTGAACCGTGAGCCACCGCCTGGACCGATGAAAGGGTATCCAGCCCCGGTTTTTTCGGTTTATTGTACTCCTGCCAGTTTACGAGACTCGGAGTGCTCTCCATAAGGAAGAACGGCTTATTCTTGAGACATCTGTAAAAATCATGCCAGAACGCTGCCGCAGAGGCTGTCAGGGCATCATCCCCGGAATGCCAGCGCGGGTAAGCATCCCAGGAGGCAAAATCCAGTACATCCCTGAATTGAAAATAATCCAGGTCCCTGAAGTCATACTGCATGTTGGTGGTTACCGGGAGGTCAGGGTTTTCCGCCTTCAGGGGAAGGATCTCGTTTTTCATAAAATCAACTGTCTGGTGTGTGACGAATCTCTTCCAGTCAAGAGTCAGGCCGTGTATGCTGGTATCAGTATATTCAGACGGAGCCTCGATCTCCGAGAAGTCACGGTAGGTATGGCTCCAGAACCTCGCCCAGTAAGCATGATTCAATTCGTCTATGTTATTATGGTACTTTTCCCTGAGAAAACCCCTGAAAGCCTCCTGGCACAGGGGGCAGAAGCACTCTCCGCCGTACTCATTTGAAACATGCCACGCCATGACAGCCGGGTTGTGGGAGTATCTCCTTGCCAGTTCCGTGTTTATTATCCGGACCTTTTCCCTGTAGGCGGGAGAAGTGTAGCAGTGATTATGGCGTCCTCCGAACCTGATCCTGGTTCCGTCCGGCCTGACACGCAGCACTTCCGGATATTTTGAGGCAAGCCATCGCGGTCTGGCCCCGGATGGGGTGGCAAGTATTACTTTCCCGCCGTTTTTGTCTATCATGTCAATTATCTCATCCAGAAATGAAAAATCGAACCTGCCCTCTTCCGGTTCCAACTCAGCCCATGAAAAAATACCGACCGTCATTTCATTACAGCCGGCCTCCCTCATGAGTTTCATATCCTCACCCCATATTTCCTTTGTCACAATCCACTGCTCCGGATTGTAGTCGGCGCCGTGCACAAAGTGGGGGAACGCCGGGTTCACGTAATTTCTTTCACTATAGTCATTGTGTATTCCCATGGCAAACTCCGATCCTTCAAAATTTGTCCCAGACCATTATATCCGAGCAAGGTGCAAATTGCAACAATCAGTGAGTTCTATGTTGTTGCATATGGATTTGAAAACGGCGGGTCTTCTTATTCTGATATCAAGGTGCTCGATCCGTGTAATTTGAATAATCCGTACCCTGGCCTCCTACAGGCTTCTTATAATCCGAACGGTAAGCTGATATCCCTCCAGGAATCCCTTGCCGAACAGGAAGGATACTTCAATGTTCAATATTCTGTGCTTGAACTATATGTAACCAGTCCGAATTCATAATCAATCACATAATAATGAAATTTCCTGTTCGGGAATTCTCGCTTTTGAAATATTGAACACATACTGTGCAGCTTGAAACGTTGCACTAGACTGTCCATGGTATTCAGCATGATAGATGCATGCGGGGCATTTACACAATACCCCGCATGTGTCCTGTGTCCTAATTGAAGCGTCGCCACCTTAATACTTGATTCTGCGGCTGCCCACTGAAAAACGGGCTCTGCTTTAAGCAACCTAATTTTGGCCTTCGCCGGGAATAGTTACCCACATGGCTGGACGAACGGCTATGGTGTCAAGGTTTACCGGATATCCATAATAGTGCACTGCTCCCACATTTCCTATTGCTTCAGCTGTGAAATTAGAGTCGCCTGGGTTGCGGATCCACCAACTGCAAATGGTGCTTCCAGGATCTACTCCCCATCCTGCCTCATTCCCTTTGACATAAAAGTCATTGGATGCCACGCCCCTGGCTTCAGCGTAAAGGGTGGGAACGCATGCTCTTGATGTCATAAGACTAGGCCCGCCGACACCGTAATTCGAATCTGCTTTTCTCGAGATGAAACGGTTGTTCGTCATAATATCATTCCAACTTGGGATGAAAATCATGTCAACAGTATCATTTCCCGGCTCTATGAGCTCTTCGTCAATCTGATCATAAGACGGAAAGTGAATCGCGTTTTTCTCTGCTCTCACATATGTTTTGGAGATTATGCTCCGCTCCGCAGAACTGAATGCTGTGTTAATAAACTGCTCGTTAAGCCATCGCCGCAGAGAGCAGGTTTCCCATGTAACGCTTGTTTCGATGTTATTGTACGGAACGCAGTCAAGTCCATATCTACTGATAACTAACAAATTGTTACCATTTCTCTCGAGTACCAACCATTCTATCGGTTCTGTGCCGTCTGACAGGTCGTTGTCCTGCTCGTATAAACCCAGCACAAGGTAATCCCCTGCCTCTATGTCACTACAATCGGAGATGGTATATGTTCCCTGCGCATGAGGAGTAATTATTCTCGAAAGAACCTTTGCCAAATATCCTCTTTTCACTTTTTCAAAAAGCTGAAAAACATGGCGTCCGTCGCCGTGATCGTGTGTGTCTAATATGCCGGACTGGCAAACTTTTAATATATCATCGTAAAGCTCATCGTCATCATAAGTTTCATCTTCAGAAAAGAATAACCTGAATATGAAGACTTTTTCGCTGAACGCCTCGTCTGGAAGTAAAGCTGAAAGGACAGCAGCCAGTTCACGCATTGTTACAGGGGAGGAAAGATCTTCATACTCAGGTATGAAAATACCATTCTCCTTGCAGTACTTTCTGTATGATTCGTACCAAACATCGGTCTTCTCGAAACTATAAGCCGGATCAAAAAGTGACGCGTGAAGTCTTGCTGCGACTGTTATCAATTCCGCAGCTGTAACGTTGCCGGCAGGATCGAATATACCGTGTCCTTTACCGTTCATCAATCCGTTTTCATAGACATTACGGACAAATCTGTAGCAATCATCGTCAGGTGAGATATCCCCAAACGTGGATTCAAAAAACTCATATCTCGGTTTGGATTCACTTGCAGCGAAAACACCTGAAATACACACAGAAGCCAGAACTAAAATAGTGATGAGTAGCGCTAGTGGTTTTTTGAGCATTTGTTTTACCTCCATAAAACAGACAGATAGGTGGCGGACTATCCACGTAAACAAAATGTATCACTCAGAAACACAT
>JAFTCY010000130.1 GCA_017454465.1 Clostridia bacterium | reverse complement strand
TCAACGTGTGCATAGTGTCTGTTTTCGGTCTCATACTCAACGTGTCTGGTGTTGATTGTGATACCACGGGCTTTTTCTTCGGGAGCGTTGTCGATCTGATCGTATGCAAGGAACTCGATCTTGTCATTTGCCAGGGAGAGAACCTTGGTTATAGCAGCGGTCAGAGTTGTTTTACCATGGTCAACGTGGCCGATTGTTCCAATGTTGACATGCGGTTTGGTACGTTCAAATTTTGCTTTTGCCATTGGGGTAAATCCTCCTAATAAAATTAGATATATTTTTTTAATAACCTAAAACGATTTTATCACTTATGCTCTTCGGTACTTCTGCGAAATGATCCGGTTCCATGGAGAACTGTCCGCGTCCCTGAGTGCGGGAACGGAGGTCTGTGGAATAGCCTGACATCTCAGACAGAGGAACGAAAGCTGTGACCTGATAAGCACCGTAGACAGGTTCCATGGAACTGATCTGTCCGCGTTTCTGGTTCAGTCCGCCTATAACATCGCCCATGTATTCTTCGGGGGTAACCACGACCACCTTCATTATGGGTTCTGTCAGGACGGGATCGGCTCTTTTCATCGCATCCTTGAATGCCATTGAACCGGCGATCTTGAATGCCATTTCCGAAGAGTCGACTTCGTGGTATGAACCATCGTAAAGAGTTACCTTCACATCTACCACGTTGTATCCGGCCAGTACTCCGGATTCCATCGCACTCTTTACACCTGCTTCGACTGCGGGTATGTATTCCTTCGGAATAGCTCCGCCGACAACGGTGTTTTCGAATACAAATCCGGCTCCGGGGGTATTTGGCTCGATATGGATCTTCACATGTCCGTACTGTCCTTTGCCGCCGGACTGCCTTGCAAATTTCATGTCGGAATCGGCAGCTTTTCTGATGGTCTCTTTATACGAGACCCTCGGATCGCCGACATTAGCTTCAACTTTGAATTCTCTCAGCAGTCTGTCAACTATGATCTCGAGATGCAGCTCGCCCATGCCGGAAATAATGGTCTGGCCGGTGTCGGGGTCGGTGTAGGTGCGGAATGTGGGATCCTCTTCAGCGAGTTTGGCAAGAGCCAGACCCATTTTTTCTTCGCCCGCCTTTGTTTTAGGCTCTATGGCTACTGAAATAACGGGTTCCGGAAATTCCATTGACTCGAGGACTATCTGGTGGGCTTCATCGCAGAAGGTATCGCCTGTGGTCGTGTTCTTTACCGAAACGACTGCGGCGATATCGCCCGAGTATACGCAGTCAATGTCTTTTCTGTCATTGGCGTGCATCTGAAGCACTCTTCCGAAGCGCTCGCGTGCTCTCTTGGTAGGGTTGTAGACCGACTGACCGGTCTCAAGCTTACCGGAATACACTCTGAAGAAACAGAGCTTGCCCACAAACGGGTCGGTCATTATTTTGAATGCGAGGGCAGAGAAGGGTTCGTCGTCAGACGGATGTCTGACAGCTTCCTCCCCGGTATTCGGGTCTATGCCTTTTATCGCCGGAATATCCAGCGGAGAGGGCATATAATCGACTATCGCATCCAGCAGTTTCTGTACTCCTTTGTTTTTGTAAGAAGTACCGCAGGTCACCGGAACGATCTTGTTGTCGACAGTTGCCTGCCGGAGAGCTTTCTTCAGTTCTTCGACCGAGATCTCCTCACCTTCGCAGAACTTGTCGAAAAGCGCTTCATCTGTCTCACAGATGGCCTCGACCATTTCGTCACGGTATTGTTTTGCTTCATCCAGCATATCTGCCGGAATCGGCTCAACGCGCATGTCCTTACCCAGATCATCATAGTAGATGTCCGCTTCCATGGTCATCAGATCTATGATTCCCTTGAAGTTTTCTTCCGAACCTACCGGAAGCTGGATCGGGATGGCGTTTGCTTTGAGCCTCTCCTTCATCATGTTTATGACTCTGAAGAAGTTTGCACCGACTATATCCATTTTGTTGATATAGGCCATTCTCGGAACGTTGTACTTGTTGGCCTGGCGCCATACTGTCTCTGACTGGGGCTCTACACCGCCTTTCGCGCAGAGAACGGTCACTGATCCGTCCAGGACTCTGAGTGAACGTTCGACTTCGACCGTAAAATCAACGTGGCCGGGAGTGTCGATAATGTTGATTCGCGTATCCTTCCAGAAGCATGTAGTAGCGGCAGAGGTGATCGTTATACCTCTTTCCTGCTCCTGCTCCATGTAATCCATGACAGCTGTTCCGTCATGAGTATCGCCGATCTTATGTGTTTTCCCGGTGTAGAACAGGATACGCTCCGTGGTAGTGGTCTTACCGGCATCGATGTGAGCCATGATACCGATATTCCTCGTACGCTCAAGTGAATATTCCCTTGGCATATATTACGATATCTCCTACTTTTGCCGCTCCGTTCAGGACGCGGCGGGGTTTATTATGCTATTAATATCTGAAATGCGCGAAAGCCTTGTTGGCTTCTGCCATTCTGTGTGTGTCTTCTTTTTTCTTGAAAGCACCGCCTGTGCTGTTCTTTGCATCCATGATCTCGGCAGCAAGACGTTCAGACATCGTATGCTCGCCTCTTGAGCGTGCATATGTCACCATCCAGCGCAGACCGAGAGTCTGACGGCGTTCAGGTCTTACTTCCATAGGAACCTGATAGTTTGAGCCGCCTACACGGCGAGCTTTAACTTCGAGAACGGGCATTACGTTCTCAAGAGCTTCCTGGAATACTTCAAGCGCGTTCTGGCCGAGCTTTGTCTCAACGATGGCAAACGCGTCGTACACAATTTTCTGTGCTACGCCCTTTTTGCCGTCGTACATAATGTTGTTGATCAGCTTTGTTACTAACTTTGAGTTGTAAAGCGGATCCGGCAGAACGTCTCTCTTTGAGATTTGACCTCTTCTTGACACTGTACTTCCCTCCTTCATTAAAAATATGAATTCACAGGTACTCGAAAGTTTAACTTCCGCTCGTGTTTCCGGTCATATAAACATCTATTACTTATATGGGGATCACACAAACGTTTCTGTGAAAAGTAAAATTACGTCTTATTTCTTCGGACGTTTTGCACCGTATTTTGAACGGGCCTGTTTACGGTTTGCAACACCCTGTGCATCAAGTGTTCCGCGAATGATGTGGTAACGCACACCAGGCAGATCACGTACACGGCCGCCACGGATCAGAACAACAGAGTGTTCCTGAAGGTTGTGACCCATACCGGGAATGTAGACTGTAGCTTCCATTCCGTTTGTCAGTCTCACTCTGGCGATCTTACGCATAGCAGAGTTAGGCTTCTTCGGGCCCATCGTGGTAACCTTTGTGCAAACACCGCGCTTCTGCGGGGAGCTCTGATCGGTCGGACGGTTCTTGATGGTATTGAAACCCTGCTGCAGAACCGGCGCCTTTGACTTGTAAGTCTTGTCCTGTCTACCCTGCTTTACGAGCTGGTTAAAGGTTGGCATGTCATCCTCCTTTTCTTTAGTAATAAATGTTTATATATACAGACGGGCAGGTGCCCGTTCGTACCAAAAATAAAGATGAGCGCAACAAAAGGACGCATAATTGCGTATTGTGAATTATACCATCAATTTCCAGCGTTGTCAACATATATTTATCTAATGAAAGCATTATGAAACAATGTTGCAAACCGTACTTTGCGAACCTGAGGCAGCCGCATAACTGTGTGCAAAATAACGACTCCCGCCGGGCGGGGCACCAGAGCCTCACATAGCGGGAGCCTTGCTTTCATTTAATGTCTTGCCGGGATGGTCTGAACTCTTTCAGGCGCGTTATTCTTCGTCGTCCGCCAGGTCTTCGTCTTCGAATTCCTGGTCGTCTTCAAAATCATCTTCCTCTTCTGCGTCATCCAGGTTCTGGATTATCTTTTTAGCCTCTTCTATCTCATCCTCGTCCATTCCGTCGTAGAGGTCATCAGAGCTGTTTCTGATGATCACAGGGGAAGTCCTTTCGACAGAGATGTTGCTGTACCTGTCCATTCCGGTTCCGGCAGGGATCAGACGCCCTATCAGCACATTCTCCTTAAGAGCCATAAGGTGGTCGACCTTGCCTTTGATAGCGGCTTCGGTGAGGACCTTTGTTGTCTCCTGGAACGATGCGGCGGAAAGGAAGGATTCGGTGAGCAGTGATGCTTTGGTGATACCCAGAAGCACAGGCTCGCTTTCCGCGGGACGGAGATCGATCTCCCCGTTGCGGCGCCTTTCCTCGATCGCCTCGTTTTCAGCCATGAATTCGCTGACGTTGACCTGAGATCCCGAAAGAAGGGTGGTGTCGCCTTCATCCGTGACCTTGACTTTACGTGTCATCTGGCGGGCAATGACTTCAATGTGCTTGTCATTGATATTGATACCCTGGCTGCGGTATACTTTCTGGACTTCAAGGAGGATGTAGTCGTAGACCGCATCGATTCCGTTGATCCTGAGAATGTCAGCAGGGTTCTTGTCTCCTTCTGTGAGAGAGACGCCCGGGTTTACGTGCTGGCCGTCTTCAATGACAATATTGGTGCCGAAGGGAACCTGGTATACGATCTCGGCAGAACCGTCGTCGGGAGTAATGGTGATGTTGTGGGTCTTCTTGACGAGCTCGATCCTGCAGACACCCGCGGTTTCCGCTACCATAGCCGTCTTCTTGGGCTTTCTGGCTTCGAAGAGCTCTTCGACTCTCGGAAGACCCTGGGTGATGTTAGCTGTCGCGACACCGCCGGTATGGAACGTACGCATGGTGAGCTGTGTACCCGGTTCGCCTATGGACTGGGCCGCGATGATACCAACGGATTCGCCCACATTGACCGGTTTGTCATTTGCCAGGTCGTGACCGTAGCAGTGAGCACATACTCCGTTTCTGGAATTGCACTGAAGCACGGTCCTGATATATACTTTTTCTATTCCGGCGGCGATTATGGCTTTTGCCTTCGCCTCAGTGATGACAGTGTTGTCTTCGACGATGACTTCGCCGGTCTCGGGGTTGGTGACATCCCCTATGACGAATCTGCCGATAAGGCGGTCCTTCAGAGGCTCGACTACAGTGTTGTCGACGTTGATGGCGGATACCCAGATACCGTGTGTCGATCCGCAGTCTTCTTCCCTGATGATAACATCCTGCGCAACGTCAACCAGACGTCTTGTCAGATATCCAGAGTCAGCTGTCTTAAGAGCGGTATCTGACAGGGATTTTCTTGCGCCTTTTGCTGCCATGAAGTATTCCAGTATCGAAAGACCTTCACGGAAGTTGGACTTGATCGGGATCTCGATCGTACGGCCTGTGGTGGCGAACATAAGTCCGCGCATTCCGGCCAGCTGACGCATCTGTGTCATGGAACCACGGGCTCCGGAGTCAGACATCATCTTGATCGGGTTGTATCTGTCAAAGTTTTTCTGAAGAGCGGCGACAACATCATCCGTAGTCTTGTTCCACAGCTCGATGACCGCTTTGTAGCGCTCGTCCTCGCTGAGTTCGCCGCGCATGAACCTTTTGGAGATCTTGTCGACGTTCTTTTCAGCTTCAGCGACAAGTTCGTACTTTTCCGGAGGAATGGTCATATCCGCGACGGATATTGAAATGGAGCCCCTGGTCGAATACTTGTAGCCCATGGACTTGATCTCGTCAAGCACTGCGGCTGTGGTGGAGAATCCGTGGTTGCGGATACACCTGTCGACTATATCGCTGAGTTTGCCTGAACTTGTCAGAAAATCCACTTCGAGTTTGAACTCGTTCCCGGGAATGGAGCGGTCAACATATCCCAGATCCTGGGGGATCGGGCGGTTGAAGATGAATCTTCCGAGAGTTCCTCTGACGAGGCCTGTCTTCTCGACACCGTCTATGACCTTCGTCATCCTGACCTCGATGGGAGCGTGAAGTCCGAGATATCCGTTCTCATAGGCCATCATCGCTTCATTGAAATCGCGGTACTGCTTCGGATGATCAGGATCTCCGGTGTCACCGGGCTCGCCGGGCTTGTCCAGAGTAAGATAGAAGGAACCGAGGACCATGTCCTGTGAAGGAACTGCGATGGCGCGTCCGTCAACAGGTTTGAGCAGGTTGTTGGCAGAGAGCATGAGGAATCTTGCTTCTGCCTGAGCCTCGGCTGAAAGAGGAACGTGGACCGGCATCTGGTCGCCGTCGAAGTCCGCGTTGAACGCCTTACATACCAGAGGATGAAGTTTGATCGCCTTGCCTTCCACGAGCACCGGTTCAAATGCCTGAATAGACAGCCTGTGCAGGGTAGGAGCACGGTTAAGGAGCACGGGATGGGATTTGATAACATTTTCAAGAGCATCCCACACGTCGGGATTGACTTTCTCGACTTTTTTCTTTGCGTCTTTAATGTTTGTGGCTTTTCCGGTCTCGACCAGTCTCTTCATTACGAATGGCTTGAAAAGTTCGAGTGCCATTTCCTTCGGAAGACCGCACTGGTAGATCTTAAGGTCCGGTCCGACGACGATAACGGAACGGCCTGAATAGTCAACACGTTTGCCCAGCAGGTTCTGACGGAACCGTCCCTGCTTGCCGCGGAGCATTTCAGACAGGGACTTGAGAGGCCTGTTTGAAGGTCCCGTTACGGGCTTGCCTCTTCTGCCGTTGTCGATGAGAGCATCGACCGCTTCCTGAAGCATGCGCTTTTCGTTGCGGATGATTATTTCCGGAGCTTTCAGTTCCAGAAGTCTCTTCAGCCTGTTGTTGCGGTTCAGCACTCTTCTGTACAGGTCGTTTAGGTCGGATGTGGCGAAACGTCCGCCATCAAGAGCGACCATGGGACGGATGTCCGGCGGTATCACCGGGATGACATCCAGGATCATCCACTCGGGACGGTTTCCGGATTTGCGGAAGGATTCCACTACCTCGAGCCGTTTGATCAGTTTAACTTTTTTCTGGCCGCTTGATTTTTCCAGTTCTTCCTTCAGTTCCTGGGAGAGCTTTTCGATATCCAGTTCAGCCAGAAGTTCCTTGATCGCCAGAGCGCCCATTCCGACTCTGAAGTCGTCTCCCCAGGCTTCGCGGTTTTCGCGGTATTCCTTTTCCGAGAGGACCTGGCATTTCTGAAGAGGCGTTACACCTGGATCGATAACGATATATGATGCGAAATACAGGACTTTTTCAAGTACCTTCGGGGAAATGTCTATCAGTGTTCCCATCCTCGAAGGGATAGCGCGGAAATACCAGATATGGGAAACAGGGGCCGCGAGCTCGATGTGGCCCATTCTTTCGCGGCGGACCTTTTTCTGGGTCACTTCAACTCCGCACTTTTCGCAGATCTTTCCCTTATGCTTGCTGCGCTTGTACTTTCCGCAGAGGCATTCCCAGTCTACCGTGGGCCCAAAGATTCTTTCGCAGTAAAGACCGTCGCGTTCAGCCTTCAATGTTCTGTAGTTGATGGTCTCGGGCTTTTTGACTTCGCCGTATGACCAGTCTCTGATCATTTCAGGAGACGCCAGTCCTATTTTTATAGATTCAAAAGCATTGCGTTCCATCTGCTGTTATACCTTCTTTTATATATATATCGGCATTACCGGGTTCAGTCATCCAGTTCGGATTCGGCTTCTGCGGCAAAGAGCTCCGCGTCATCCGGACCTTCGAATTCGTCCAGTTCGTCAAATTCATCCGCGAACTCATCTTCCTGGTCTTCAGGCTCCAGCACATAGGAGTCGAGGATGTTGTCATCCTGGACCGTTTCGCCCACGTCATCAGCGGTGATCCTTTCGTCATGGCGGTGATGATGCGGCGGCTCGGCTGAATCGTCGCCCAGTCCTTCGATGGGCAGACTGTTGTTGTCTTTGTCCAGGATCCTGATGTCCAGTCCGAGGGCCTGAAGCTCTTTGACGAGCACCTTGAACGCCTCGGGAATGCCCGGAGTCGGGATGTTCTGGCCTTTAACGATGGCTTCGTACGCTTTTACTCTTCCGATCGTATCATCTGACTTGACCGTAAGTATTTCCTGGAGCGTGTATGCTGCGCCGTATGCTTCAAGAGCCCAAACCTCCATCTCTCCGAATCTCTGGCCGCCGAACTGGGCTTTGCCGCCCAGAGGCTGCTGTGTGACCAGGGAGTAGGGACCTGTGGAACGTGCGTGGATCTTGTCGTCTACCAGGTGGTGCAGCTTCAGATAGTACATGATACCGACTGTCACCGGGTTGTCAAAAGGCACACCGGTCCGTCCGTCGTAAAGAATGGTCTTGCCGTCCACGATCTTGAGCTTGCCCTGCTTTCTGAGCTCTTCCAGATATTCCGGATCGTCTCTCTGCTCAGGCGTGAGGTTCACGAGGTCGGCCTTGCCGTCTTCACGGATAACTTCTTCGAAAATGTTCTTGCCCTTGGTATTCTCGCCGGGCATCACATCTCTCCATATGCCTGCCATTTTGAGGCATTCGGAAATATCCGCCTCGGTGGCGCCGTCAAATACAGGGGTCATTACTTTCCAGCCCAGCTTCTTCGCCGCGATGCCCAGGTGCACTTCAAGCACCTGACCTATATTCATACGGGAAGGAACGCCCAGCGGGTTAAGTACTATATCCAGAGGAGTGCCGTCCGGCAGGAAAGGCATGTCTTCAGGAGGAAGTATCCTCGAAACAACACCCTTGTTGCCGTGGCGGCCGGCCATCTTGTCGCCCACGGAGATTTTTCTCTTCTGAGCGATATAGACTCTGACGACCTTATTGACTCCCGGAGGAAGCTCGTCCCCGTTCTCTCTGGAGAAGACCTTGACATCCACGATGATGCCGCTTTCTCCGTGGGGAACTCTGAGAGACGTGTCCCTGACTTCTCTTGCCTTTTCGCCGAAAATCGCCCTGAGCAGTCTTTCCTCAGCGGTGAGCTCGGTCTCTCCTTTGGGAGTTACCTTTCCGACCAGGATATCGCCCGCACGGACTTCGGAGCCGATCTTTATGATGCCTTCAACGGTAAGATCCTTGAGAGCGTCTTCGCCTACGTTGGGTATCTCGCGTGTGATCTCTTCGGGACCGAGTTTCGTGTCTCTGGCTTCGTGTGAGTATTCCTCTATGTGGATGGAAGTATATATGTCGTCACGTACCAGTTTTTCATTAAGGAGGACAGCGTCCTCGTAGTTGTAGCCTTCCCAGGTCATGAAGCCGATAAGCGCGTTCTTGCCCAGCGCGATCTCGCCTTCTGAGGTCGCGGGACCGTCAGCGATTATCTCGCCGGCTTCCACGTGGTCTCCCTGAGACACGATGGGTCTCTGGTTCACGCAGGTGCCCTGGTTGGAGCGTTTGAACTTGATGAGAGTGTAAACTTCTTTCTGCCCGTTGTCATCTCTGGAAATGACTATCTCGTCTGCCGAAACGTTTTCGACCCAGCCTGAGTTCTTTGCTACCACGACCACGCCGGAGTCGATGGCTGCCTTATGCTCCATACCGGTCCCCACTATGGGAGAGTCGGTGACCATCAGAGGCACGGCCTGCTTCTGCATGTTGGATCCCATGAGGGCACGTGAGTTGTCATCGTTCTCGAGGAAGGGGATCATAGCTGTGGCTACGGATACCACCATCTTCGGGGAAACGTCCATCCAGTCGACGAATTTGGGGTCTATGGCAATGATTTCAGCCTTGTCGCGGGCGGTGACCTTGGCGTTCTTGAAGCACATGTCCTCAGTCAGGGGCTCGTTTGCCTGGGCGATGACATATTTGTCTTCCTCGTCAGCGGTCATGTACTTGATATCATCGGTGACCACGTGGCGTACCGAACCGTCTTCCTGTACCTGATGGTCCACGCGCCTGTACGGTGTCTCGATGAATCCGTATTTTGAGATCCTTGCGTATGTCGCAAGGTATGATATAAGACCGATGTTGGGACCTTCAGGGGTCTCGATCGGGCACATTCTTCCGTAATGGGTGTAGTGAACGTCACGGACTTCGAAGGACGCTCTGTCACGTGAAAGGCCTCCGGGGCCGAGAGCGGACAGACGTCTCTTGTGGGTGAGTTCGGCCAGAGGGTTGTTCTGGTCCATGAACTGGGACAGAGGGGAGCTTCCGAAGAATTCCCTGATGGCTGTGACCACGGGACGTATGTTGATGAGCGTCTGCGGAGACAGGGATTCGCTGTCCTGGATGTTCATTCTTTCCTTGACTATCTTGTCCATTCTTGCCAGCCCGATCCTGAGCTGGTTCTGGAGGAGCTCGCCTACAGATCTCAGGCGGCGGTTGCCCAGATGGTCAATATCGTCTGTTGAACCGATGTCATGGGAAAGGGCAAGAAGATAGTTGATGGACGAAAGGATGTCTTCGCGGGTGATGTGCTTCGGGCACAGGTCTGCGATGCGTTCCTTTGCCAGTCTTCTAATCTCGTCTTCGTCGCCTTCGGCGGCCTCGATGATCTCTTCAAGGACATCAAGACGGCATTTTTCTGAGACGCCGGAGTCCTTGAGGTCATAACCGAGGATATATACCGGATCTACAGCCCCGTTGGAAAAGACTTTCACTTCGTGGCCACCGGCGGATTTGAGGTAGACCTCGGTGATGCCGGCGTTTTCCACATCCATGGCTTCGTCTTTGGAGAGGACGTGCCCGGTCTCGAAAAGCACTTCGCCTGTCCTTGTGTTTACCACGTCGCGGGTAAGTTCGTATCCCGCGATCCTCAGCCCAAGCGCAAGCTTCTTGTCATATTTATATCTTCCGACGGGGTACAGGTCGTATCTTTTCGGGTCGAAGAAAAGACCGTTCATGAGCATTTCAGCCGATTCGACGATCGGAGGCTCGCCCGGACGGAGCTTTGAATAGATCTCTTTCAGTGCCTCATCCCTGATGGAGGTGTTGTTTTCGATGGCGCGTGCTTCACAGGGTTCTTTTTCCATCGTGACGGTCAGCTTGACCTCATCTCCGAAAACTTCTTCTATCTGTTCTCTGGACTGGATGCCGAGAGCTCTGATGAGGATGGTGACGGGGATCTTGCGGTTCTTATCTATTCTTACATAGAACACGTCGTTGGCGTCGGTCTCGTACTCGAGCCATGCGCCGCGGTAGGGAATGACAGTGGAGGTAAAAATCTTCTTGCCGGATTTGTCTATGCTGCTGTCAAAATACACGCCGGGAGAACGTACCAGCTGGGATACGATGACTCTTTCCGCGCCGTTGATGACGAAGGTGCCTTTTTCCGTCATGAGAGGAAAATCGCCCATGAAGACGGAAGACTGCTTGACTTCTCCGGTGAGTTTGTTCGTGAGTCTTACGTCGACTCTCAGGGGAGCTGCAAAGTTGACGTCACGTTCCTTGCATTCCTCCACGGGGTATTTCGGTTTTGCGTCGAGAGAATACCCGACAAAATCAATAAGGAGGTTTCCGGAATAGTCCGTTATGGGGGAAACGTCTTCAAGGACTTCCATGAGACCCTTTTCGAGGAACCAGTTGAAGGACTTTTTCTGCACTTCGATCAGGCTCGGCATCTCAAGAGGCTCATTGATCTTTGAGAAGCTCATCCTTATTTTCTTGCCTACCTGTTGCGGTTTGACCATTGAGTTAATCACTCCATTCTGAAATCTGTTGTGCCGGGGAAAAGGTGCTGCCGGAAAATGCCCGGAAACGTTGAAAATCAAAGAAAAATATCCAAAAAGCATTTTAGGGCAAATTTACATCAGTTTACAATTTTAGCACTTTTGGAAAGGGGTGTCAACGGAAAATATGATCTTGTCAATAGAAAAAAGGAGTTTTTTATTAAAATTTATTTTCAAGCAACAATAAGTTTACAATAAATTTAAATGTAAACATTCTGTAAATTATACTGAAAAAACGGGGATAACAGAAGAATAAGATTTAAAAGGGTATTGCAAAAAAACTCCGGCTGTGATAGAATCAATAAGCTGTCGTCCGATGAGGACGGGGGAAAAGCAGTCCTCTGCAAGCTCTGCACGAATGCTTTAAATACTTAAAAGGAGTCGATTGTAATGAACAAGCTCGACATTTTTGCCAAAGAGCAGCTTAAGGAAGAAGTTCCGAGCTTCAGGATCGGTGACACCGTAAGAGTGCACAACCGTATCAAAGAGGGTTCGAGAGAGAGAATCCAGCTTTATGAAGGAACAGTTATCGGCCGCCGCGGATCCGGCATATCTGAAACATTCACAGTTCGCCGTATCTCCTATGGCGTGGGTGTTGAAAAGGTATTTCCGATCCATTCTCCCAACGTTGTAAAAGTCGACGTTATCAGACGCGGTAAAGTTCGCCGTGCGAAACTGTACTACCTGAGAGGAAAAGTGGGTAAGGCTTCCAAAGTTAAGGAACTTATCTGATTTCCGTGAAGTAAAAGGAACAAACAAAACGGCCAGGACATGTGTCCTGGCCTATTTGTCTGTTTTGAACTTCCTTATTCTTTAACTATTTCAGCGTCCGGTGCGTTCTTCTGGATGCTTGCTATACCGTTCAGGCAGGAGTTCTTTGTCTTGTAGCTCTCACCCACGGTGATGATCTGGCCGTTTCTTGCCTTGAGTCTGAACCTGAACTCGCCGGCTTTGTCGTTGTATACTTCGAATTTCGGATTCTTCTTTGCCTCCACCGGCTCAACTGTCTGGTCTTCAATGTGAGCGCCGCAGTTTGCCTTCACGCTTCTGAGGCCTTTCAGGCAGGCTGCTTCAGTTGTGTAAACTTCGGATGTAGCAATGACCTCACCGTTGCCGGCCTTGAGATCGAATTTGTATCCGCCGTTTTTTGTCTGTTTAACCACGAATTTTCCCATTGTGTGCCTCCGATATAAATAATAATGAAGTTATGCTGTTTACCGATTCAAATTATAGCATACGGCCAGCCGGCATGTCAAGGCGGTCACAGTCTCCCTCCGCCGATCCTGCGAAGTTTCTTTTCTCTCTGGCGGGCTTTGAAGAGTATATATCCGATTGACAGAACGGCTATGGAGATAACGGTACCTATGAACAGACGGCTCTTCGTGAATTCCTGTATTTTCGAGAGGATGTTAAGGAACTCGCTCCTGGCGATGCTCGATGTGGTGACAAGGGCGCAGGATCCGAGTATCTCATCCTTGTAGGTGACCGTTATCGTCCCGACGACGTCTCCGGCCTCCACCGGGGCGTCAAGGGAATCCGTATAAGTGTTGAAGCTGTACTGGATATCCTCCGCGAGATCCGCGTCGGTCGGAAGGTAGGACGTGATGCTCCTTTCCGGTACGAGAGTCACGTAATCGAGCGTTGACGACAGGTTCACCGGCAGCTCGCAGATGACTCTTGAGGAGGACAGGACCTGAGTATAGGTATAGGCACTGAAAGCCCAGTCAAGCATGTTCCTGGCGTTGATGTAATTGTAGTACTGCTCTCCCTCCGCTTCTGCTCCGAGGACGACCGCGATGTATGTGAGATTCATTGAGTCGTTTCTGGCAGCCGCGCATATGGCATACCCGCCCTGGGTGGTGGCGCCCGCGTTCATGCCGATCGCGTCAGGGTAGTAGTAATTCACGTTGTAGTATTTTGAGATCATGCAGTTCCTGTTGTAGATACTGCGGTAGTCACTGACATTCGTTGAATCCATTACATACTTGGACGTGGATGTGATCTCTATGAAACCCGGAATGGAATAGGCGTATTTCGCTATGACGGCTGTGTCTGCGGCGGTCGTTACCATCAGATCGTCATGCAGGCCGGTAGGATTCGTGTAAGTGGTCTGGTAGGCTCCGATCCAGGCCGCTTTTTCATTCATCATCCTTACGAAGGCCGATGTGCTCCCGGCCACTCCGTGCGCCAGTATGATGGCGGCGTCGTTTGCTGAATTCACCAGCATGCAGTTCAGCATCTGCCTGGCGCTTACGACCTCTCCCTCGTAGAAACCTATACGGTTTCCGGACACTTCATCCAGCATGTCGCGGGTCACTGTTATCTTGGCGTCAAGATCATCGGCAAAAAACTCAAATGCCACTATCGCGGTCATCAGCTTGACGGTGGAGGCGGGATATACCTGTTCCGAAGGGTTGTATTTGAAGAGAACTCTGTCGTTTTCCACATTATACAGGTAGGCCGACCGGCATTTTTCCACGGCAGGCTCGGCCGGGATCGGGATCGGTTCCTCATCTGCTCTTGCCGCTGCCGTGAAGGTACATGCTGTGACAGAAATCAGCAGTACCGCCAGAAGTATCTTTGCAAATAAGCTGTTCGTTCTCATGTGTAATCCTTAAAGTATTGTAAGGCTGTTTCTTCGTCTTTTCTGACCTGTTCAGAAAGGGAGTTTCTGTCCGGGAACCTGATCTCGTCCCGGAGTTTTTTTATGAAAGATGTTTTTACGGTGTTCCCGTAAGCGTTTCCCGAATATCCGAACAGGTGGGATTCAAGCGTGACTCTCCTCCGGTCGGAATTTACCGTGGGCCGGTATCCGAGATTTGCGATGCCGTTGTAGATCTCGCCTGTTTCCGGAAACTCGTTCCTTACTACATATACTCCGTACGACGGACGGAACTTGGCAGCCGGTATAAGCTGGTTCACCGTCGGCGCTCCAATGCTCCGGCCTATCATTTGTCCGTGCTTTATCTCTGACGTCACCGAGTATTCGTATCCGAGCATTCTGTTGGCGGTCTCCGCGTCTCCCGCGGAAAGAAGTCTCTTTATTTCAGTTGAAGAGACGGTGATTCCGTCCAGGACGAACTCCTCCGCAACGAGGCAGGGTATGGAGCATTCCCGGGACATGGAAACGAGTTCGTCAGCTCCCCAGGCCGCATTTTTCCCGAACCTGAAATTAAATCCGCATACTACCGCTGACGGCTGCAGCATATCTGCTATGTGCCTTTTGAAAAAAGCCTCACCGTCCAGATCTTTCAGTTCGTCAAAGTTTTCAAAAATGACTGAGCCTGCTCCGTATTTCCGGAAGAGGAAGATCCTTTCTTCTTTCGTGGTGAGGGATCCTTTTTCCGATTTTGACAGCCGGGAAAAGGTCCATACAAGGACCTGTGAACCTGTTTCCGCAGCCTTTGCGAGCGCCATGTCGATGAGATGACGGTGCGCGGTATGTACTCCGTCAAAATATCCCAGTACCACCACGGGGCCGTTTTTATTTGCTCCTGCTGCGGTTTCCGGGTTGAGGATTATATGTTGCATGGGTAATTCCTATCTCAGTATATTTTAAGTGCAAAAACGGGGCACACCTTGGTGCAGTACCCGCATCTGACACATTTGGAGTCATCGGCTTTTGCCCGGAAGATTTTTTTGCCGGCGCGGGTGGTGATATCGAAATCAGAGGAAAAATCGCCGTGGATATCTTCTTTTTCACCGGTAACTTCCTCAAGGCTCAGGGCTCCGGAGGCACAGCGTCTTACACAGGCACCGCATCCTTCGCAGAATTCCTCCACATGGAGAGCCCGTTTTTTTCCTGCAAGTTTTTTTCTGTCCGTTTTCGAAAAGCTGCCTTTTACTATGAAGCGTACATTCGCGTCGACTTCTTCCCTGGACTGCATACCGACGGCGACCGCGTCTATATACGGCTTTGAAAGCACGAACCCCAGGGCTTCCTCGGGAGATGCGCTGAGATGGCCTCCGGCAAGGGCTTTCATCGCAAAAATGCCTGTTCCCGAGGAGTGCAGTTCCTTCAGCGCTGCGGCCATTTCTTCCTCACCGCCGTCTGCGATTCCGATCCCCCTCATATTGTACAGAGGATGGCATATGTCAACAGGTATCCCCTCCGCCTTAAGCCGTACGAGTCCTTTTACAAGGCTAATGTGATGAGTTGAGGCCCCGACTGCGCGTATGATCCCTTTTTCCCGGCACTCCAGCAGGTATTCATAGGCCTCTCTGTGCCCCTTCATAGTCTCGTAGCTCTCCTGTTCGTGAAGGAGAAAGATATCGATCACGTCTCTGTCGAGCATCCTTCTTGCCTCTTCAACGGCTTCTGCAGCCAGTTCCCTTGAGTACGCGTACGTTTTTGTGGAGATGACTATGTCGCATGGGTCGGGACAGAGCTTCAGGGCGTTTCTTATCAGAGTGTAATTTGAATAATACTGTGCGGTATCAATAAAGTTGATACCGCAGCTGAAGGCATATGCGATTATCTCGCTCGCCTCTTTTTCGGGCAGGCCGGCCTGCAGCGCGGAGACGGTGAGGGAGCCGAGAGCCAGCCTGCTTACGGCAGGCAGTCTCCCGGAAAGGATTATTCTGCCCGGCTTTTTCATCACAGCTGGAGATACTCCTTAAGCAGTGCTGCCATAAGATCATCACGGTCGATCCTGCGGATTATTCCGCGGGCATTGTTATGGTTCGTAATATATGTGGGATCCTCTGTGAGAATGTATCCCACAAGCTGGTTTATAGGGTTGTATCCCTTTTCGCTCAGAGCGTCGTACACGGCTCTCAGAAGCATTTTCCTTTCGCGGTCGCGTTCATCTTCACGGATGGAAAAGGTGATGGTCTTATCCATGGAACCGTTTCTGTTATTGTTGTTTATCATGACTTCCTCCCGTTGTGTCTGTTATCTGTGCGTTCGGTTTGATTATACTCTGTGTTATGTACCTTGCGTGACCCATCAGTCCCTGTACAGCGGATACCTTTCGCAGATCTCGGTGACCGAAGCCCGGATGCTGTCCGCTTTTCCTTCAAAATCCCGGGCGGCCATGCCGATGAGACCCGCCAGTGTCTTCATGTCACCCGTGTTGAGGCCCCGGCTTGTCACTGCAGGTGTTCCTATCCTGACCCCGCTGGTGATGAAGGGCGACTGGGGGTCATTGGGGATGGCGTTTTTGTTTACGGTTATATATACTTCATCGAGCCTGTGTTCGAATTCTTTTCCCGTGACGTCGAAAGGACGCAGGTCGCAGAGCATCAGATGGTTGTCTGTTCCCCCGGAGACCAGGTTGAAACCTTCGTTCAGCAGCCCGTCAGCCAGGGCTTTCGCGTTATCGATGATGTTTTTCTGGTATTCTCTGAATTCCGGTCTCAGCGCTTCTCCGAATGCTACGGCTTTCGCGGCTATCACGTGCATCAGCGGGCCGCCCTGGGTACCCGGGAAGATGGCTTTGTCTATGGCTTTTGCGTATTCCTCGCGGCACATGATCATGCCTCCCCTGGGTCCTCTCAGGGTCTTGTGAGTCGTTGTGGTCACGATGTCGGCATAAGGCACGGGTGAGGGATGGAGACCTGCTGCCACAAGACCGGCGATATGAGCCATGTCGACCATGAACAGAGCCCCGTTCTCATGGGCCACTCTGCCCATCGTTTCAAAATCTATTATCCTTGGATAAGCGGATGCCCCGGCAACTATCAGTCTGGGCCTGGTTTCACGTACCGTTTTCTCGAAAAGGTCATAGTCGATGAAACCGTCATCGTTAACACCATAGGGGACAAAGTTGTAGTATTTTCCTGAAATGTTCACGGGGCTGCCGTGAGTGAGGTGGCCGCCGTGGGCGAGATTCATTCCCATAACGGTGTCTCCGGGATTGATCAGTGCGAAATAGACTGCGGTATTTGCCTGGGCGCCGCTGTGAGGCTGCACATTCACGTGATCTGCTCCGAAAAGCTTTTTTGCTCTTTCAATGGCGATGTTTTCCGCTACGTCGACCACTTCGCATCCGCCGTAATACCGTTTTGAAGGGTAACCCTCGGCATATTTATTGGTCAGTACGCTTCCCATTGCGAGAAGGACCGGCTTTGAGACTACGTTTTCGGAAGCAATGAGTTCGAGGCCGCGTTTCTGGCGGTTAAGCTCGTCTGCGATAACAGCGCCTATCTCAGGATCTGCAGTCCGCAGTTCTTCTATCATTTCATTGACTGTGATTTTTGACATAACGCCTCCCCGGCAGCTGATGAACAGTTGCGATATACAAATTTTCCTATATAAATTATATCAGCAAAATCTGTCAAAATCAATAACGGGTTGTTGTCATGGATTATAATATATTATCGGAAGCGGGAATCTTCTTTTGTGGAATAAGACAGAGGAGCGGCGGCAGAAAAAGCCTCCCGTCTGTTCCGGCGGGCAAAAAACATTGCGGCACCTCATGATACAGAGGTGCCGTCTCATTATTCCGCTGCCATCCTGCATTTTTCAGCTGCCGGAATATCTGTCCAGCCGCATTATGACCGCCGCCCCCTGGGCTCTGGTCAGGGTCCCGGACGGGGAAAGCTTCTTTTTGCCCGTCCCGGTGAGTATACCCACGGACACTGCCCAGTTCATAGCGGCTTCTGCCCATGAGCTGATATCTCCCCGGTCGCTGTAACCGGCCAGGCTGTCAGCTGAGGCGGACGCGCCTTTCATCTGCGCGTAGCGGTATAATACCGCGGCTGCTTCTTCACGGCTGACGCTTTTGTCAGGGCAGAATATCTTTGCGCTGTATCCGTTCACAAGCCCTGCGGAAACAGCCCATTTCACGGCTTCGCTGTACCACATGCCGGGAACGACATCTTCGAATGTTGATTCCGCAGGGGATGTGCCGGGGGAGGGAGATCCTTCCATGCGCCACAGTATGGTGACGAGCATGGCTCTGGTCACAGGGGATCCCGGATCGAACAGACCGTCTCCCGCTCCGCTCATCAGACCTTTTTCCGAAACATATGTTATTCCTTCCCGGGCCCATCCGTCCCTGATGTCGGGGAACGGGGACGGGACCTCAAAGTTATCCGCCAGAACTCCCCATCCGCTGCGGGCATCGAATCCGGGCTCAAGTATGTCATTTGTCAGGCGGAATACGGCTTTTCTTACCGCGGAAGGGGTGAGACCGGGATATCGCGTCAGGATCTTCGCGCAGAATCCCGATACCAGGGCGCAGGCGTAAGACGTGCCGGAAACAGTCTGGGGGTGGGAGCTGCCCCGGTGAGTCGGAGCGGTCAGGTCAATGCTGTTGACCAGCACATCGGCCCCGTTCTGGGAGAATTCCGCAGGAAGGGATCTGTCGGCTGAGCCTACCGAGATCACGGTGCCGTAGGACGCAGGATATCCGGAGCTGCCGCCTTCACCGTCATTGCCGGAGGCTGAAACTATCAGAACGCCGTTCGATTCTGCGTAAGCCACGGCATCCCGCAGTTCACGTGTGTCTTCATTGGTGGAGAGGCTGGCGTTTATGATGCGGCATCCCCGGTCCACGGCGTCGTATATGGCCTTTACCAAAGCGTCCGTCCCGCCGTTGTTTACCACTCCCGACGGATAGAGATCAACTACCACGAGGGGAAGCGCGACTGCTTCGGGACACACGCCTTTTATGCCCAGATCCTCCGACCCCAGTACAAGGCCCGCAGTCGCGGTACCGTGGCCTATGCGGTCGCGGGTATCGTTGTCGGGGAAGACGTAGTTGATGCCTTCAGCCACATGATCGGGCGAAATGTGTCTCGTTGATATTCCGCTGTCGATAAACCCTATCATTACAGTTTCCTCTGGATCCTCCGCGGTGACCGGCTGCGCCGGGACTGAGAGGATGAGGACCAGCAGGGCGGATATCAGTGCTTTGATTCCATACTTCATAAATACAAGATATACGGAGCACCCGGAGATGAACCGGATGCTCCGTATCCTTTCTTTGGCCTTGTTGCTTATCTTGTGCGCTTAATCAAGCGGATAGTACTGCGGGAACAGGTAGTGCTGCAGCAGCAGTACCACGTCGCCGATATCGAAGCTTCCGTCTTCGCTGAGATCGGGATCACCCGCGTACTCGATGGGATACAGATCCGGGAACAGATTATGCTTCAGGAGCAGGATCACGTCGTCAAGGTTGATGACGCCGTTCACATCGATATCTCCCTTCATGTAGGGATACGTCTGCTTGATATCGGTATATTCCGTACCCATGAACGTTATCTTGGCCGTGTACTTGGTACCTCCGCTTCCGTTAGGCTCAGAGGAAATGGTGCTGTTCACTGTCTGCTCACCGCCGTTGTCAGCTGAGTTGGTGAACCTGGCTGTTGCTGACGTCTTGTCAGAGCTCCAGGTCCACACAGGACCGGTCCATGCTATGATGCTGAACTTCAGCTGGACCCAGTCGGTGTCCGCGTCAGACCACTTGTAGTTGTCGGGATCCACGAGCCTCAGGTTGACGTTGTATTCTCCGGGCTGTGTGCCGCCAGGGTTGGATGTAACGGTGTAGAGACTGCTGGTCGCCAAGTCAGCGGTGAGAAGCTCTCCGGTGAACGCTTTGCTGGGAACTGCGGGAACCGGAACTTCCGCCTTGTTGATGGTGACCGGGATGTCTCTTACTATGCAGTGGTTGGCGGGATCATATCCCGGCACTCCGGACCAGTCATAGTTGGTATCATCGACACCGTATACTGCTCTGTAGCTGTCGACTGATGCTGTGGGGACCGTGTCGGGTTCTGCCCACTCCCATCCCGCAGGAAGAGCTATGTCGCTCAGTTTCCCGTCAGGATCATAGGTGACCGCGGAGATCGCGGGCTCCGTGATGTCATCGGGGGATGTCGCTGCGGTCGTGACGCTGAATGTCAGTGTGATATTGGCTTCACTGCTGTCCGCCCACTTGTAGTTGGCGGGGTCGGTCAGCGTGAGCACCACGCTGTAGTTGCCGGCTGCCGTTCCGCCGCTGTTGGATGTGACGGTGTAGAGCGGGCTTGCGGGGACTTCAGCTGTCTGGGGAGATCCGGTATATGTAGCTGACGGGATCGTCGGCGACAGGACCTCGGCTTTGCTGATCTCAAAGTCTTCCGTGTCGCTGGCTGCGGCGTATTCCGCGGTCTCGGCTACTTTTGCACGCACCGTGTATTCGCCTGCGTTCTGCGGGACGTCCGTTGAATATTCGCTGTCGTCGGCGGACTTCAGCTTGTATTCCCATGTGACCGATCCGTTTCCGTCATTGCCTGAAAGTTCCGGTGCCTTTGCCGTCTCTCCGTACGTCCATCCTTCGATGCTCACGACAGGAGTAATGGGATTCTTTTGCGTCCAGTGTGCTGTCAGCGTTATGGATGCCGTCACTTTGTCATTTGTGAAGTCCCACAGCCGGTCGCCTTCGTACCAGCCTGCGAACTTCCAGCCTGTCCTTACGGGATCTTCGGGGCGGGTCACTGTTGAGCCGTATCCCAGGGTCTGGGAAGCGGGAGCAGTCCCCTCTCCGCCGTTGAGGTCAAAATCGATTGTGTTGCTGTCGACGACAAACTCCGCGTGCGCGGTCACAGCGTTGTCCGGCATAGCGAACGATATCGTCAAAAGCGAGGTATCGGAAACCGTGACTCCGTTAAGCGTCCATCCGGTCAGTCTGTATCCGGAAGCGGGGCTTGCGGTCAGTTCCACTGTTTCGCCTACGGCATACGTGCCTCCGCCGCTTGCGGTTCCGCCGGTGGTGTATGTTACCGTCACATCGTTTCCTTCAAGCCCGAGGGCAAGAACGGATGTTATGTAGGCTCCGGTGGAAACTTCGTATTTGGCTTGAACGAATCCTCTAGAGAACGGGTCGCAGTTCAGAACGCCGGACGTGGTGACTGAAACATTTCCCTCGGCCGGGACAGCATCCCAGCGGACCAGGTCGGGATCCAGCGCAAACTGTGTTCCGTCAGGAGTTTTTGCCATGAGAGTCAGCTGCATGTTGCTGACGCCGGTCTCTGTGCCTATTCCTCCGTCTGCGGGGATCGCGTCACCTGCCTTGATGACTATGTCGGTCATAGTGCCCAGACCCGGGTGGCTCACCTGGATCTCGGCCGGCTCGGTCGAGTTGCCGTTTGCGTCAACTGCCCAGATGCGGAGACTGTGAACAGACGCGTCATTGTATACCGGAATAGCTACCGTGTGTGTGAACAGGTCGTCCGCGTCTGTGACGGGGGCGAAGCTTACGGCGGCTGCGCTGTTGATGCTTACATAGATCGTCGCTCCGGGATCGGTGATGCCGGCGATCGTGACAGTTCCGTCACTGTTGAAGGGACTTCCGCTGAGAGGACTGTTGAGGAGCAGCCTCGGCGCGGTTGTGTCCACGTTGAATGAGTACTCAGCAGCGAAGCTGTCGCCGTCAGCTGCCTTTCCGGTGATGGTCAGCTGGTGTCCGCCCTCGGTAAGACCTGTCAGGGCTATTTCAGCTGATGTTCCCGCAAACGTACCCATGGGAAGGTCAGGAGCGTCGTCGGGATTTGTGGAATCCCAGAGCTTGTTGCCGTCAAGAGTCCAGGTGCCGGTCACATACTCGCTGAATTCGGCATTGAACGTGAGGTCGCTGCCTGTGAATGTGGGTATCTCGTCCGGGTTCTGGACATTTCCTGTGTCGTATGCCATTTCGGCAACGCTCTTCAGCACTTCAGAACCTTTTCTGAGAGTCACATCAGGTGTCTCAGCGTGAGGCAGACCGGCTGTGTCCGTGTAGCTGAATCCGGTTCCCTGAAGAAGCATGTCGGGTGTGGAATCGTCTATGTGAACGCTGTTGTACGGCGTTACGGAGATCCGGTAATGCTTTCCTTCTTCCAGTCCGACAGTTACGGTGGTGACAGCGGACTCGGGGTCTTCGGGATCCTCGTGGGTCGTCATCGTGTAGACTCCGCCTACTTCGAAGGTCGTGGCTCCGGTCTCGGCCTTGTCGAAGAGCATGTCGGTGAACTGGGTCGGGGTTCCGTCTTCATTGAATATCGAGACTATATATCCCTTGGTGTTCGCGTCGGCGGATGCCGGCACTGAAACGAGATACTTATAGTCTCCCGCATGGGTCACTGAAGGTGTTCCCATGTCTGCGGGTGAATTGGGGTTGGTATAGTGTACAGTGCTGCTGCTCCATACCACTCCGTTGATCTGTTCATCCTTGCTGTATACCGCCCGGAGGTAATAGTCTCCGGTAGGAAGGTCTGCCGGGATGAAAAAGTAATCGGAGTTTCCGCTCACATAATCCAGCGTGTCAAGGGGTATGCCTTTTTCAATAGGATCATTGTTTGTTTCGGTGAGGTAGAAGGATATCTTGTCCAGATCATCGGTGTTGATGCCCGTCCATGTGACGTTGAACACATCTTCTCCGCCCTCTGTCCCCTGAGCTATGGTCAGATCGGTGAGTTGCGGCAGGGCGTGAACGTTGTACAGTACGACATCCGCCTGGGATGTTCCGGTGGATATGTACCAGTCCTTGCCGAACTGTGAGGCATCCGTAAGGGTGAATCCGAAGGTGCCGAGTCCGGTGTCGCCGTTATAGGTGATATTGGCGTTGGCATCCGCGTTTGCGGCGATGATGGGAGCGATCTCCGCTTCATACGCCTCGTCCGTCTCGTCATCTCTCTGGGCGCGCACGATCTGTGCGTACGTCAGCGGCAGTGCGTCGCCTGTGTTGTCATCCTTGGAATTGACCCAGAAGTTCTGAGCGGTCGCCTTTGCGTCGTCAAGGCTGGTCGCCGGGAAGTTGACCTGTACCATGGTGGACAGGTTCTCGGAATCATAGGTGCCGAGGTTGAACATGTGCCTCGTCTTTTCCTTGGTGGACCAGACGCCTCTTGCGCCTGCCGCCAGGAGCTTGAGTTCGCCGTCGGACAGTATCTGGGCGCCTTCCGGAGGATCGAAGTTGGTACCTATGTGGGCATAGAGCATGCGGTCTTCTTTTTCATCATAGGCGATGGGGATGTCTTCACATCTTCCGTCATAGCCCTGAAGCTTCAGAAGGGAAGGATAGCTGGGCTGCGCGTAGTCACCGCCTGTTCCGAAGTGTACTCCGCTCTCTCCCCAGAAATATGTGATGCCAAGTGAGATCTTCAGCACTTCGAGAGCGCCCCAGATCTTTTCGGTACCGATACCTATATCTGCTCCGAGGAGAGTCATGCCGCCCACCAGGGGAACGGATTCAGGGATGCAGAGGCGAGCCCGGGCAAACATTTCGAATACCCATTTGTTGGCGTCCTTCTGATCCAGGACTATGTATCCGTTGCCGCTGATCGTCTTTTCGAACATGTCGACGTAGATCGAGGCCTGCAGTTTGACTTTCGGGTACCACTGCAGTCCCAGGGTCACGCTCTTCAGAACGGTGATGGTCTCAAGGATCTTTATGTCGGTAGCCGAGAAGTTGATGCCTGTCAGGGAGAGCTCCAGCTTGCACATGCCGTCCAGTATCTGGACTATGCTGAAGCTTGCCGCCAGGATCAGTTTCAGCGGCGGAAGCCCTGAGGTCATGAAGATCGTGTCGTAGATGTTGGAGACGCCGCCTCCGGCTCCTGTGAGCCATACGACGCCTGCGCCGTCAAGGTTGATGCCCGGCTTGAATCCTCCCATGAAGAAGTAGATCTCGTCGGGGATCGGTATATTGTCTTTGCTCTTGAAGCTGAGCTTCGCTTCAAGCTTGAAGCTTGTAAGCTTCATAACGCCTTCAAGGCCGAAAGCCCAGTCATTTATGGTATTGATCGAGAGTTTGCCGGAGATGCTGGGAAGTCCCTCTATCATGTTCTTGATGGCGACTTCCACTGTGAAGTTGAGGCCGATGAATCCTTCGCCGCAGCCGAACAGGATGTCCGGAACCATGACGGAGGCTTTCACTCCTTTATCGTTGTCGCCGGACGTGTCTTCGTCGCTCATCTTGAGGTCGGTCAGCTTTTCGAATCTGGAACCGTGATATGCGTACTGGTAGATACTTGCTCCTCTCCAGTCGGTCCAAAGCTCCTTCATCCTTCCGAAGTAGCTTGCGGTCCCTTCGTCTATATCATTGTCCTCAGGAGACCTCATGAAGCTGAGGCTCAGGGAGGCGGAGAATCCGATGACCCTGCCTATTTCCTTGTTGCCGTCCTTCATGACGCCGAACTGGCCGTACGCCAGCTTGAAGATCATGCCCGCGAGCATCTGGCCGTATCCGTAAACGTTAGGCCAGATAAGCGTGACAGGATCCGCAGTTGAGTTTTTATTGGTGCGGTTGCCGTTCTTGTCGTATGTGATCAGCGCGAAATCCTTGCCCTGCTCCAGTTTTGTCAGGGCTGCTTTGCCGGTCCATACGGATGAGCGTTCCACGCTGGTATACAGGTCGCCGTCAAATTCGCAGAGGATGGCAGACTGTTTCGCGAAGGCCTCGCCCTTTGCGTAGTCCTCGTAGTATACCGACATGGTGCCGCCTTCAAAGTCAAGGCAGTTGTTTATTGTTATGGTGTTGTCAACATGTGTCTCACGCGTTTCATTGTTTACGGTCTTCTTGCTGACCGCGGTGTAATAGCGGTAACCTATTACAGCTCCCGTGCTGTTGGTTACCTTGTATCTCTTGTCTCCTACGAAAGCGCCGCGGAACACAAGGACGATCTCCTTGTACGTTTCGCTTTCATACGGGGCCTTCTTCTCAGAGAAGTTCTTGAAGTCAGCCTCATCCTTGAAGGCCATCAGCACGTAGCGTACCGGGTCGTCGGTGGAGGCGAACACACCGTATTTGACAGCGGCAAGGACGCCGTAGCTGTCGTTCCTGTATTTCGGGTCGTCAGAGACCGTGAATTTCAGAACTTCGGCGGTCTGTGTCTGGAACTGTTTTGTGACGATGTTCTGTGATACGGCGTCATCCGTCCATCTCAGTTCGATCCTGCATTTGCCGACGGGAAGCTTGACATTGTCGTCAAGTACCAGGTCTGCCACTCCCTCGTTGAACGTGATGGTGTTCGTGTCGAGTTTGAAGCTCTTCTTTCCGTCTTCAGTGACGGCGAACACTTCACATTTTCCGGAGCGCAGCGCGTTCTCGAACAGGTCAGCCCTGGCGGCGGCCGCGTACAGATGTCTGGTTCCCTCCGAGTAGACGATGCTCGGGCTCATGGAGTTGAAATGGACCATGGGAACGTTTCCGTCAGCCCCGGGCACAAGGATGTATATTACCTTCTGGCCCAGCAGATTCTGCTGTATCAGTTCTCCTCCCTGGGAGTTCTTATATACCGCCACCGTTATGCGCTCGTATGACGCTTCGGCCTGAAGAGCCGCCTGGAAGTACACTGTCTTCTCTATGGTGGTGTTCTGGTCGAACCTTATATACGGCACCGTGAGCGGGTCGATGCTGTCGTATTCCATGCCTGATACCGGTTCACCGTTCTCGCCGAGAGGACGGAGCCCGGAAGTGCTGGAAATTGCCAGGATCACGTTCTGGTAATCCACCGACGTGTCACTGACGAAGTTTTCGGCGCTGATCCGCACCGCGAAATCCGCGGAGCCTATCATGCCGTCCTCTTTTACAAAGCTCTTTTTGTCCGGGGACAGATTGAGCCTCATGGGGGATACTGTGTTGACAGCCACGCTCTGGCTGATGTCAACCTTGGCGTTTGAGTACACGCCGTAGTAAAGAGTTACCGGGCTGGCCGTGTTCATTTCATAGTACAGCGCGCAGGCGCTGTCTGCCGTAAGGTACTCGTTGATCGTATTCGTAAAGTTCAGAGTCGTATTCGGCGCGAAATTGAACAGGGTGGATGACAGGTTGTTCCAGTGACCTATGGACACCTGGTACGGTGTCGAGATCATCCGCGCCACGATGGCGGGGTCGGAGATGTCATCTACCGCGTAGAAAGCGCTTATAGCCAGGGGATCCGTCAGTGTCTGCTCAGTCTGAAGGGTACTCACCAGGGTGCCGCCGTTTATCTGGTAATTGGCGTAATCCTGGTTTCCGAGACAGGTGTCCAGCAGGACGCGGGCCTTTACAGGCTCGCTGGTCCCGCTGTAAGCCAGACTGATGGATACCATGCCGTGCTCATCGGAGTTCTCCGTGGCAAGGGACAGCGTTTCCGTGAACGTGATCCCGTCAACGCCCCATGTGGCTACGATATTCTCGCCGCTCTGGGTCACATTGACGCCGGTGGAGGTGGGATATGTTCCGCCGAATATGTATTCTTTTGCGGAACCGCCTTCTCCCACCCGGAAGGACACGAATGAAGTGTCATATTCTCCGTTGTGGTACAGAAGGTTCTTGTTGTTGTCCGATTTCTTCAGACGGTTGCCTTCTGCCGTGGCAATGAGGAAGCCGCCGTTTTCCCTGGAAACATCAACTTTGATGTATCCGTCGTTTAGGGAGTACACCGGCACGAATGCCGAGAACACTCCGATCGGTATGATCGGAAGAAGAAGTGCAAGACAGAGGAAGAAGCTCAGTAAACGTTTTGTTGTTTTCATTTTCGTCACCTCCTCAGTTCTCTACGTAAATCGTTGTTATGTAGCCTACTCTGGACTGTGTAAGGATATACAGAGTGTAGAACCCTTCGCCGGTGAGCGTGAATGTTCCGTCATCGTTGACAGCGACGCTTTCGTTGACGTACTTCATCTGTCCGACTGACCAGATTCCTCTTATGAGCTTGATCTTGTACGGCTCGTTGGCGATTCCGAGGTTTCCGATCTCAATGGTGTGGGTCCCGGGCTTCATGCCCAGAGTGCCGTTGTATTCTGTCAGTATGCCGTCGATCTTGATCTCTGGCAGCAGCTTGCTGATCACCCGGACGTAGCGTGTTGCCGTTCCGTCGTGTCCCGTGGAATCCGTCACTGTGTAGGTGACTTCGTAGATGCCGGGTTCGGTAAGGTCCACGCCGGAATCATCGTACGTGAGTGTCGTGACGAGGTCGGAAAGACTGTCTACGTTGTCCCAGAGGAATACGACGCTGGGATCATAGTCCAGCAGAGCTCTGAGCGCTGCCTGCGTGCTGTCCTGGCGCAGCGACACAGTGGATGTGGCGAAGCGCACGGTGGGAAGCGTAAGATCTATGCTGCTGATCGCGAATGTGATCTTGCTCTCGTTCCCGGCAGTGTCTATGACAGTCAGAGTATAGTTGCCGTTGACCGACACCGTCACCGGGAGCTTGCGGTACTGAACTCCGTTTCCGTCGGTCTCTTCGGTGATGCTGCCTATGGTTGCATGGGCCGTGTCGTCTACCGCGGCGGAGAAGATGTCTCCGTTATCGTCGATGCGGATGTTGACCGTCACGGGGTTTGCCGTAAACAGAGGCAGGTCTTTTTCATCTATGACGCTTAGTGCCGGGGCGACTCCGTCCACCGGATCCTGCTGGTCCGCGGGAGGCGAGAGCTGCAATACGTTCGGGAAGAAATATCCTCCTCCGTTTTGGCTGCGGTTCCCGGCCTTGTCCATGGCGACTGCAGAATAGTCACGGTTCTCATATGAGGTATATGAGAATACCTCGCCTTTCTTGATCAGCTTTCCTGGATCCGCGAAATCTCCGCTCACCAGGTATGCGTCCTCGTCGAACTTCAGTTCGACTTCGAAGCCGTAGGCCACCGGATACGGATCACCGTTGTCATCCAGACGGTGGAGGTACTCGATATTGCCGTCTGCTATGTCCGGAGGCATGGTGTCGATGGCGCCGGGGCTTAAGTGCAGCGTGCAGCTGCTTTCTGCTCCGTTGGGAGCCGTTACCGTAATGACTGCGTCAAGAGCCACCGGGACCGGGATCCATGACCACGATCCGCTGTCGACGTAGGCAAAGCTGTTTGTGAAGTAGACGTCAACGGTCCAGTCTGTCCTGCTGTAGTACGCGTACTCAGCCCAGGGGTCATCTCTGTCAATATTTGACTGAGAGGAGTAGGAGTAATCAGGGTTGGAGACTGTCACCGTGCCGCTCACATCGGAAATGGGTTTGCTGCTGGTTATATGGGCTATTATGCTTGTATTGACCGGCCCTTCAGTCGGGGAGGTCTCGTCCAGGACTCCCGTTACTTCACTGCGGAAGCACGGAGTCCAGGTGACTGTAAGCTCTGAGGCTGTCTCGTCTATTCCGCTTACAGTGATGTATTTGATGGATGTATTGCCGACAGCGTCTGTCGCGGATACCGGTATGCCTTCGCCTGTCGTGTTCTTCGTGAAGCGGATCAGGTACGGGTATTCAGCGCTGTTGGAGCCGGTGTTGGCTTCCAGGCCTTCCCCGGTCACCGTGATCTGGTCGGCGCCGCTGTGGTCGTCCGTTACCTTTATATATACAGTGGCTTCATACAGATTCGTCAGATCGGGCACGGAGCTCTCGATCACGGGAACTCCGCCATCCAAATGGAACCAGCTGCTGCTGAACCTCATGTAGGAGAAGTTTCCGCTCTCATCCACCGCCGCGATCCAGAACTCGCCGGATGTCAGCTCGGGAGTGACCAGAACGCTGTTGCCCTGGACACTTACTCCGGGGATGGAGGCGTTTTCTGAAGTGTAACTCAAAGCCGCCGGCTCGGATGAGCAGAGGACCAGTTTCCATTTGGACTCGTCGGAAACGCTGAGCACCAGATCATATCCCCTTGCCCAGCCGGTCCTGTTCTCGCTGAATGTTTCCGCGATCTGGGCTTCGGTGAAGTTTCCGGTGAACGCTTCGGCCTGCTTGAAGCTGGGACCGATCTGTTTCCAGATGGATACGTTCTTTATAACGGGGGCTGTCGTGTCAGCCACCGGTTCTTCAGGCGCCACCAGAATGACTCCGTAATCCGAGAGCTTGCCTCTTATGGTGAAGTCGGCGTCTGTGACATCGTCATGATATGTGAATTCGAAGCTGTCGTCGTCGCCGTTATGGAAGGTCTTGCTGGTCTCGGCCGACCCGACGGGAGTGGTGTCGCGGTCTGTCCTGTACGAGACGGTCACTGCGTCATCGACTTCTCCTGTGGGCTGTTCGGGCGAGCCTGCCACGAAATCTTCCATTCTGTCATGGAAGAACAGCATCAGAGTCTCTTCCGGCCCTCCGGTGATGACATTTTTCACGTGGATGATCAGCTGGTCGGAATTCTTTCTCGCAGCTGAGAGGTCAGAGTAAACGCTGTAGAAACCTGCACTGCCATGATAGTTATAGATCATGTAATCGCCGTTTTCCGTTACCTCAACCTGTGCCTGCCATTCACTACGGACGGAAGGGATGCTTTCGGGATTGTCATTCATCCTGAACAGCATGAGTTTATCCACGTTGCTGTCGAAGAAATCGACATCGCTCTTGACACTTATTGTCACGGGATCCGTGGTATACGCAGTTTCGCTGATCTCAAGTTCGATTCCGTATATACCGAAAACATCTGTCAGGGTTATCTCTTCTTCGTATTTGTTATTGAAGACGTCATAATACGTAATGGTCCATGTGCCGTCTTTCCAGATCGGGAATCCGTCGGCCCACTCTGTGGAGTATCCCTGGGGATCCGGGCAGATCCAGCTTGCTTCCGGCTTTACAGGCCCTGAGAAGGTGACGTACAGAGCCATGTCGCCTTGGTATTCATACTGGGTCTTGCCCATGTTCCTGTATTCCGCGGAGACGAAATGCGGTGTTGCGCATTGCGCGTTCTCAAGGAGCGCTTCCGCAGATTTGTCAGTTCCTTCGGTGGTATTTCCGAAGGGGTCTGCGGCGGAGATGTACATGGTGACATCAGTCGGAGACTCAAGCTTCGGCGAAAGGATACCTTCAATGGTCAGCTCAAGCAGTCCGCTGTCTATCACGCCGCCGTATACCCAGTCGGTCCAGTTGGCTGACCATACCGAGGTGACGGACGTGATGCCGAAGGGATTCTCCGGGACCGGGATGGGGTATGTGACCACGAGATTGTATCCGTTAGACTCGAATTCCACATTCCCTTCGTTATATGCCTTTACAGGGTCATACTGGAAGGTAAAGGCTGTCTCGGCTGCGCCAAGCAGTGCCGTGTATTCATCGTCGAAAGTGACTGTGAACGTCAGAGGATCCGAGATCGGGCACGGCACAAGATACACAGTGCCGTCGGACTCTTTGCCGACGTTTGCGAAAAGGGAAGCGTCAGTTACGCCGGCCTTTACCGAGAACCTGCCGTCAGCTGTCTCTCCGTCCGCGTATCCGATATATGGAGAATCGCCGTCAGCTATGAGGGCGTATCCCGGTCCGCCTACGGGAACGATGTTCCCCACCGCATCCCGGGCGCACACCACATAGTGTGTAAGATACGACGGAGATTTGGAGTAATACACATCGGGGCATGTCGAATATTCGTATCCCATCTCGACCGGAGTGAGCTCGGCGGTATAGGTGCCGTCGCCGTTCATTTCCATGGGGACGGGATCTGTCAGTGCCAGGGTGGCGTAAGTCTTGCCCTTTGCCTGGTAGAATCCTTTGCACAGATAGAATGTCAGTCCTGCGGTGGACACGCCGTCGTCGGGAGTGAAGCTTACCGTTATATCGGAGTCAACAATGGCTCCCGATTCGTATGTGTCCCAGCCGGTGAGCTCGGGGTCGCTGGTCACGGTGCCCGTGACTCCGGTGATCGATACAGGGTGGATTGTGAGATAGACCGGATCTGAGCTCTTTCCGTTGTAGTACTTGACCTGCACGGCGATAAGGTTGTCCTTGCCGGATTCGATTTCAATATCGTCGTCATCGGAGCTGTAGCTCCTGAGAGTCCTTTGCCCGTCTATCGTGAAGTTCAGGCAGTACTGCCCGTAATCCTGAGCGGCATATTTCAGCTCGGTGACGTTTCCGTCGTCATCAGCCGTGAAGCAGTATTCGAAGTATCCTCTCATGGCGTCCGGATCAGTGCTGTCGTACCGGATGACGCTTTGATTCAGGTGGGTTATGTTGTCCGGATCCGATACGTTCCAGGCGACTACGTCATACAGACCGAAGTGGGTGTCCAGCCAGTTGTCCTTCGCCGGGTCGCCGTTTGCGTCGAGGACTTGGAACATCATGCTGACGGCTCCGGAGGCGGGCACGTAAATTACGTCCGCCGGGTCGTAGTTTATGAGCTGTGCCGGGAATGCGGTACTGAATTCGAATTCATGGTTGACATAGTCAACGTCTTCGTGGTTGATGACCACGTTGAAGTAATCTATGATGGGACGGTAGGACAGGAGCCCCGGCTCCAGAGTCCCGGGTTCCGTCAGATCCATCATGAACTGTTTGTACTCTTCTCCGATGGGAATGTAATACGGATATTCAGGGACGGAGTACCTTGCCAGTACCAGTCCGAAGCCCTCTCTGTCATAGTTGCCCGTCTTATAGAGATCCGACTCATACGGGAGGGTTATGGTCTGGGTCGCCCCGCTTCCTATGGGGCAGAGTTTGTACGGTATATAATCGGATATGGGACCGTAGTCGTTGATCTGGTTGTCGGTATGTCCATTAACTTTCCGGTTTATCGTGCTGGGGAAGCGGACCTGGCCGGACGGGACCCCCAGGGCGATGAAGGAATTGGACCAGTCTATGTCCTCAAGATCCCATCCGCGCTTGTCCTGGATGGAGAATGTGACCTGATACCCGCCGAGGGTGTGGTTCAGGGTGTTGGTCCCGTATGTTTCGGGATCGTTTCCGTAGTAGTCGTAGCCGTATTCGTAATCGTTATGGATACTCGTGTTGTGATAGGTGAATATTCCCTCGTCGGCTGTGATCTGCCATATGAGATCGGTGTCTCTGTTCGTCATGGGCATGACGCGGATGGTGAATTCCTCCTTGTCCGCGGCCCCGCTGACGGTCGCGTAGCACAGGTCCGGGTCATCTCCCTGCCAGGGTTTGTCCGCCGAGACGGTGACCTTTATGGAATCGGTGGTCCCGGAATACACTGTGACATGGAGCTCGCCGTTGAATTCAAGACCCCAGTCAGAGCCGCTGAGTTTGCCCCACGCCTGCACGCGGTCATCGGTGGTAGACATAATGGTCACCATATCCAGATAGGGCTGTGTTGCGGTATTGTCAAAGACGAGCGGATGATCGGCCGTTCCGAACTGCAGGTTGCCGTCGTCGTTCCTCGTTCCGAAGGGTACGGGATTATCGCCTCCGGTCACGGCTTCGAACCAGGCGTACCGGTAGAGTATGTTATCGAACCTCGAATCATAAGATCCGGCAGGTGTGCGGTAACCGGTACCGTTCTGTCCGCTGCCTGTGTACCAAAGCAGGTAGTGGTGCGGATCATCGCCCTTCTGTATGTCGAAGAGGAGTATATCATAGGAGTCGTCTGCGTTCTTGGAAGTATTGAGTTCCGTCACCTGCAGGTAAGGCGACTCGACTACCTCTGTCGGGTAGCTCAGAGCGTATTTGATCGACTGCAGGTTATAGTAGCACCTTGATTTCTGCTGGATCGTTTCGTTCCCCACGGGATCGACCGCCTTGAGCCACAGGGTTTTGGCGAAGTTGGTCTGGTCCGGTACATAGACGGTCAGATCGCATCTTGCCGCTGTCTGGCCCTGGGTGAATCCCGGCACCGGCAGCCACTCGTCGCTGGTGGAGGAATACACGATCTCCGGGTCGTCCGCCCAGAGATAGAAGAAAGAATAGATGCCGCTCGGGTCGTCTGCCTGGACGGGGACTGTTATGACGCCCCGTGTGTTTAGGTTATCATACTGGCGGGAGGGGCTTGACTGCGTCAGGTAGGGGCCGAGCGTGTCGAATGAAACGCCGTCCACGCGTTCTGTGCGCTTAACGCTGTTTCCGGCGTAGTCAGACAGCACGAAATCCACTGTGAGGCCGCCGAAGTTGTAGAATTCCCCGTCGATCATCCTTATATGCAGGTACTGCACAGTTTCTGTTTCGCGGAAACTGTAGTCCTCACCTGATTTTACCGTGACCCACGCGCTGTTATCTGTTGGCGGAGCCGCGTATATGGAAACGGCGCACTCGACTGTGGGGGTGGTCTTGCCGGGGTCTTTGAAGGATATACGTCCCACCATATCCCGGGTGCCTGATCCGTCTGCTCCGTCAGTCACCGTAAACGGCACGGTTATGATGCTGTTTACTCCGTTCTGGATGGCGGGATCCACGGTGACTGTCGGTCCGTCCGTGTCTACAGAATAGGTCTGGACCGGGCTGAGCTTGTCCTTGTGTGCCGAGTTGAGATGCTGGTTCTCAAGAGCCTGGTTGCCGGAGTGGTCTGTCGTGTTTGACTGGTAGGTGATCGAAGTCACCTTGAGGGAGGTGGCTCCGTCAGCAAGGTGCATGCCGGGCTGCATGACGGTCCTGGTGTTGCTCTCAAGGAGGGTCACTCTTCCGTTGGACGCCCCGAGACCGTATTGGGTTCCTACGCTGTCTGCGGATACGGTTCCCAGAGCCCTCATGGTGACGGTCACCGGATTGTCGCTGGAATCCAGGAGGTTAGTGGTTACAGTTGCCACATTGGAGTATGAACTGTAGTTAATGACTTCGTTCATGTATACTTTTATCAGGAACGTATCGTTAACGCCCAGGTTGGAGTCACTCAGATCGGCCCAGAACGGGCTGTCCTCTGCGATACCCTGGGACCTCTTGTAATCCTTTATGGAGGAGTTCTTCATATCGGCGTCGATGACGACTTTTGCCACGAAGGGCTTTTCCGCATCGATGCTGAAGTTGGTAGCCGGCTTGCCGTTGACGAGAGAGTTGCCGGCTATATCGGTGATATAGCTGGTAGCCCTGTCAAAGCCGTTGCGGTTTGTGGCGCTGGACGGCTTGCTTACGGTGAAGTTGCCGCCGCTCCTGACCTGGACAAGGCTCAGATCAGCGGTGGTATGGACCAGAGCTGACTTGCCGGAAGGAGCTTTTGACAGATCCAGAGCCGTTATGTTCTTGAGGCCGGTGAAGTCACTCGGTACATGATATACGAATGTGGCTTCATATGCTGCGTCATGTCTGGTATGGGTGTACGGATCATAGCTGTAGTACCCGCTGCTTTCAAGCTTTGTAAGCTGGGCATACAGGGGTGTCGTTGACCCGTTCACAAGGAGAGCGATGTATACTTCGCCTTTTCCGCTGGCGCTGTCATCCGCGAAGCGGACAGGTTCACTGAACTGCAGGACTATCTCGATATCGTCTCCCGGTTTGAAATCGGTGCATGCTGCTCCGTTTCTCCTGGTCTCGACTTTGCGTACTGTGGGGGACTGCCCGTCATAGAAGCCCACGAAGCATCCGCTGACATAACCGCCGCAGGTACATGTCTTGTTGCCGCTGTCGTACAGGGTGCTCATGTTCGAGAACGAGAGGATGGCATCGCTGCGCCTGAAATCCCAGGTGTGTTCCCCGTTGATCGACTGCCATATGGTCTTGTTGCCGTTTAAAACGGGAGGAAGCTCGGTATACTTCATGTTGTTCTTGCGCACGTTCTCTGTCGAGCTGCCGTCTCCGAGTTGCACAGCATAGTAATACTTTCCGCCGGATTTCTCAGGCGTGAAGGACAGGCTCGTCGTCATGCGCCCGGTCACCTTCTGCGAATACCAGCCGAGGAAGCCCCATGAATGCTCATGGAAGTAGTTTCTCAGGGTCGCTGAATAGTTTACCCTCAGTTCATCGGTCTGGTCGCTGAGGAGGGCGAGATTGGTATTCCAGAACCCGCTCCATGTGTAGGAACTGTTCTTGCCCACCTCGGTCTTGTACCTGAGATTCCCGAATTTTCCCGCCTCGACGGCGTTGTATTTCGAGTCTTTCAGTATTCCGGTATAGAAATCAGTGTTGCCGCCGGTAGCCCCGTTCAGGACGGCGACTTCCGGGTAGCCGTACTTGATATACGTGGGATCGTTGGCGGCGGCCCGGGCACCCGTCGCCAGCGCCGGAATGAGCGCTGCCACGATGCACAGGGCCAGCATCACAGGTATAAGGCGTCTGGCTTTCATAAAATTACCCTCCTTGCATTATGCTTGGGATTTGTTTTGAGATGAATGTTCATTTCTTCGATGCCTCCGTTTCCGTACCTTGCGGGTCAGTCCATCGCAAGGGCATCGAGGAGCTCGCCGTAGTAGACCCAGAAAGTGTTTTTCCCGTCAGCCCATACCACCTTGTCCCCTTCCGCTTTCGCGGTAGAGAAAAGTGATTCGGACGAGAGGCAGGAGAATCTCAGGGTCCTGACCCGCTGCTCCATGTTGACGATTGCCGTGCTTCCGTTCCGGAAATCCAGCTGGATCCGGTATCCGGGAAGCGCTTTGACCTCAGTGAGTGAAGTGCTCATGGCGGCCTCCTTGGGATAATGAGAGATTATATTTCTTGCTGTATACAATATACACCTCCGGTAACGGGTCCGCATCACCCAAAAGGGTTATTTTTTGGAGAATATGCGTCATATGCTTCAAAAAACGCAGAAGTTCCGCCGCGCCGGAGCGCAGCGGAACAAAACCCGCGCTAGCGCAGCATCTCGATCAGTTTGCTGCGCCTGTCTATATTCATTTTCTGGAATGCGATCTTAAGGTGGTGTTTGACGGTATTTTCGGATATGAACAGCGTTTTAGCGATCTCTGAATTGCGAAGCCCTTTAGCCGCAAGTTCCGCTATCTCCCTTTCGCGTTTGGTGAGCTCGTCTCCTGTGTCGGGAGATTCCTCGAGCATGGCGAAAATATGGCTCTCATCCGCTCTGGTATAGCTGATGTTAAGAGCCTTTATCTCCCGTATGGTCTCGGCGTGTTTCGAAGCGATCTTCGGATTAAGGAACAGGACCTGGAAGTATTTGCGGAAGCACGCGATGAATGTATAGTTTTTGTCCCGGCCGGCAAGGGTCAGGGATTTGTCAAGGTACTCCGCCGCTTTGATCAGCCTTCCTATGGCCATTGAAGCCAGCGCCAGTCCGCAGTACATGAAATTTCGTGTTGCTGTGGTTATGAGGCGCGGATCAAGCTCCAGCGACGCTTCCACCGAGGCTATCGCCTGCTTGTATTCCTTTTTCAGGAGCAGGTCGGTTATCCTGCACGTCTTGACCATGAAATTGGTAAATGTCAGATCGGAGAGAGCATCCGCTTCGCCCTGTGTCCACAGCGCGGAGCGCCCGGTCTCCATCATGAGCCCCAGAAGGTATCCGCGGACGGTCTCCACCATGTAGTTCCCGAGCATGGTCCCGTGAAGGAAACTGTAGGCCTGAGCCTTGTTTTCCAGATAGTCTACGGCTTTCTGAAGGCCGGCCATGTCGGAACGGTATATCGCGTTTATGCCCAGAAGAAGGGCTGCGCCGTAGGTGGCGGTGGCGTTGCCCGCCTGTTCAGAAAGGAAGGCGGCCTGATAGGCCTGGATGTCAGATTCCTCAAAACGGCCCTGGACGGAATATGCTTCCCCGCGGTAGATCTCAGCCGCTCCCGCCCCGTGACCGTTGGTAAGCCTGTTGTATATCTTCATGGTCTCAGCCAGCCTGTCGGCGGTCTCGAGCATCCTGCCCGGCTCCGAGTAGAACATGTACCACATGGAGGAACAGCCGAACATGAAAGGCTCTTCCTTCACGAACACAGCGGAAGGCGAGGTCATCAGCTTTTCCGCGGCCCTGTACTCATCTGCCATTCTGTCCACATCCGGGAAAAACTCAAGAGCGTTGACCAGATGCCATTCACCCATAAGCTGAGGGTCGTCCTTTTCCTCGATCATGCGGCGGACCCGTTTCATCTGGATCCTGAAGTTTTCGAACGAGCAGCCCGCGAAAAGAGCGTAGCAGAGCCTGAGCAGGGAATAAGGATATTTCTTCTGGATATCCTCAGGACAGCCGGAGAGGACTTCTGAAGCCAGCTCCGTGTAGGTCACTCCGTCAAAGGTCTCGGTGATGAGGCAGACAAGATCGCATGACAGCACAGACTCATAATCCCTGGCGCGGAAATAGTACCTTACCGCCTCCCTGGTCATTCCGTTTTTCTTGTATACTTCCGCGGAAGAGCGCATTACTTCCTGACGGAAATCAGGATCCGCTTCCGCCAGCTGATGCCGGAGGAATGATGTCAGCAGTTCGTGGGGATAGTATGTTCTCCTTGTCTCTTGAAACATCATGAGGGGCGTCCGGCTCATGAGCTGCGCCTGTTCCTCAGGCGGCATCAGATCCGGTGAAACAAGGGATTCCATCATCGCTGACGAGATCCTGTCAAAAAGACATATGCGCAGCAGCACTTCCTTCTGGCGCCCGCTGAGATTCTGCCAGAAAGAATATGCGAGAAGATCGTCAAGGCCCTCAGGCCCGGATTTTCTGAGCCCTTTGTTCAGATTCTCCAGGTAAAGGGAGACCGCGGCGGTCCAGCCGTCGGTCTCGCGGTGTATCTGGCGGACGGCTTCCCTGTCTGCCGGGATCCCGAGCTGGGAGGCATAATCGGATATGTCGCTTTCTGACAGGAGCATGTCTCTGCCCCTGATATAGCAGATGGAGCCCTCAAGAGCGGAAAGGACGTCGCGCAGCCGCCCGAAATTCTGGGAAATGAATATGGTCCTCAGGCCGTTGTCCCCGCATTTCGACAGGGCGTCGAGGATCTGGGGCTGCCAGTTTTGCAGCGTGAACTGGAAATTGTCGAACACTATGGTAACGGGTTCTGAGGCGCGGATGTCAGAGATGATCTCCGCAGCTCTCGCGGCGTTGCTTCGGTTCAGGAACCCGAGATCCTGGAGCTTCTGGGCAGCGTTCTCGTCCACTGTGCCTATCTGGCGGATGAACCAGCGGAAACTGTTGTCCGGCATGCTTTCGACAGCGGTATACCAGTACACCGGTTCCCGGCTTTCCTTCAGGATCTTTCTCACCGCCGTGGTCTTTCCGTAACCCGCAGGAGCCTCAAGGGCGGAAAGAGAGCAGTTCATTATCGAACGCAGCTTGCTTTTCAGAGACTCGGAGAAATACAATTCATCCGGGCCGGTGCTCCGTTCGCCGGGAAAGAGACTGTTCGCTCTTATATCGTTAATCTGCATGGGTTCCTCCCTGGATGCTGGTCCTGTTCCGTTTCCCCTACAATATTAATTATATGCACAAATGATTATATTCCAATTCCGGCTCCACTTCAAGATGACATGCAATGAAAAAAGGAGATATTTCTCAGGCAATATGGTATAATATGGCGGAATATTTGATTATTTTGATTATTTGGAGAGAAATCATGCTCAGGATCACGGAACTTACGAAAAGATACGGAGACCACGCCGCAGTGGACAGCCTTACCCTGCACATAGCGAGGGGAGAGGTGTACGGCTTCATAGGCCACAACGGGGCAGGCAAGACGACGACTCTGAGGTCTGTTGCCGGCATCCAGTCTTTTGACTCGGGCAGTATCCTTGTGGACGGAACGGACATAACGAAGGATCCGATAGGGTGCAAAAGGAAAATGGCCTACATTCCCGATAATCCGGATCTGTATGATTTTATGTCCGGTGCCCAGTATCTCGGCTTCGTGGCTGACATTTTCGGACTCGGGAAAGAGGAGAGAACTGAAAGGATCGGCAGGTACTCTGAAATGTTCGGGCTTACGAAGGATCTCGGGCAGCCGGTGTCGGCTTATTCCCACGGAATGAAGCAGAAGCTGGCGATCATTTCGGCGTGGATCCATGAGCCCGGACTGATACTTATGGATGAGCCCTTTGTGGGCCTGGACCCGGTGGCTTCCCATACGCTGAAGGAGATGATGAGGGAGTTCTGCGACAGAGGAGGATCGATCTTCTTTTCGACCCATGTGCTGGAAGTGGCTGAAAAGCTTTGCGACAAGGTAGCCATCATCAGGCAGGGAAAACTGATCCGCTCAGGGACCATGGATGAGGTCAAAGGCGATGACAGCCTGGAAGACGTTTTTCTGGAGCTGGAGGCAAAAAATGACTAGGACCCTTCTCAAAAAACAGTTCAGGGAGATATTCAGGTCGTTTTTCTTCGACCCGAAAAGGAACGCGATGCGTTCCGGGGGGCAGATCGCGGCAAGGATCGTTCTGTATGCCGTACTGATGGGATTTCTGCTGGTCAATATAGGTGTGACGCTTTCCGTCGCGCTGCTTGGGCTGGCCTTCGGCGGGATGGACTGGCTGTATTTTCTCATCATAGGCCTGGTGTCGGTCCTGTTCGGCGCAATGGGAAGCGTGTTCAGCACAGCCTCAAGTCTTTACCTGGCGAAGGATAACGACCTTTTGCTGTCTCTGCCGATACCAGTAGGCAGCATCATAGTGTCAAGGATCGCCGGGGTCTATCTGATGGGGCTGGTCTATTCGGGCATTATCTTCCTGCCCTCGGTCTTCGCCTACTGCATAGGCGTCAGGTTCAGCATTTCCGTCGTTCTGACATGGCTGCTCTGGGCCGCGGGGATCAGCTTGCTCGTTCTTGACATATCCTGCCTCCTCGGTTTTGTTGTTGCGAAGCTGATGGTCAGGCTGAAGAACAGGAGCGTACTCACCGTGATAATCGCGGTGGTGCTGATCGGACTGTATTATTTTCTAAGCTTCAACGCCAGAAACGTGATCTCAGGGCTGGTCGCGGATGGAGAAAAAGTCGGGGAAAGAATCTCTTTCCTGCGTTTCTTCGGTGCTGCTCCCACCGGAGACTGGGCGGCCTGCGCCGTCTTTGTCCTCGCGGTGGCCGCCATCTCCGGACTGGTATGGCTCCTTCTCAGAAAGACTTTCATCAAGATCGTAACCCTGTCTCCCGGGGCGAAGAAAAACCTGCGCGGGGCTGCTGACACGGGCAGGACGAGAACCGTATCCGGCGCGCTGCTCGTGCGTGAGATCAGGAAATTCACCTCCAGCGCCGGCTATATGCTCAACTGCGGGATGGGGATAATACTGATGCTGATCGGCGGCGTCGCTGTCATCATTACCGGAAGGGATATCGCAGCCGCGCTGGGACCACTCGTTTCCACGGGGATGACATCACTCACCGTGATGCTCGCGTGCGCCGTATCCCTTCTGGCTTCCATGGTCGACATAACAGCGCCGTCTGTGGCGCTCGAGGGCAAAACGGTATGGATCCTTCAGTCCCTGCCGGTCCCGGCGTCTAAGGTGCTTTCCGCCAAGCTCGCATGCCACGGCCTTTTTGCCGGGGCTCCCGCCCTGTTCTGCAGCGCGTGCGCCGCATTTTCGGTTCCGGGACTTGATGCCGCTGACATCGTCTCGATTTTCGTGCTGCCGCTGTCCGCGGTCGCTCTCATTTCCACACTTGGTCTTTTCCTGGGGCTGGTGAACCCCAACCTGAAATGGACCAGCGAGATCTACCCCATAAAACAGAGCATGCCGGTGACTGTATGTGTTATTGCCGGTATGCTGTACCCGGTCGTCATAATGGGAGTGTTTTCAGCTTTCAGGCTCCTTGTTCCTGCGTTCCCCGCTCCGCTGTACATCGGGATCTTCGCGGCGGTGAACTTTGGACTGTCATTCATGTTTTACCGGCTGGTCATGACAAAAGGAGCCCGGACTTTTTCCGGGCTGTGACCGTCTGAGAGCGTGGTATCCGAAATATGAAACAGACCCCTTAAGAGCTATGCTTTGGGGTCTGTTTTTTCGCATATCGGGTCGTGTATTACCGCCGCGGGATCACTGCATGATGTCCCTGTTTCCGTGGGTACGCAGATATTCAAGTATCACATCTAGTCCGTCGCCGTTGGGATGAAGGCCGTCAGGTCTGATCAGTTCCGCCTTGCAGTTCCCGTCCTCACCCAGAAGGGCTGAATGTATGTCAATGTATTTGAAACCGTGCTTTTCCGCGATCTTGAGGATCCAGCTGTTGGCTCGGGTGATCGATACGTTGGTGATCTGCCCCCAGTGTATATAGTCCGGTGTTATGGGAAAGATGGACTGCAGCATTATAACGGAGTCGGGGCTGTTTTCCTGTATCCAGCCTATAAGATTCTCATATTCTGTGTTGAAATATTCCTCATCCATGAATGCGACACCGTTCATTCCGAGCGCTATGACCACCACTTCGGGCTTGTGAAGCGCCAGGCACTCGGGAATGGTGCGTATCTGGCCGTCGAAGGGATCGACTATGCCGTATCCCCTTAGATATGCCAGGGTCAGGGTGCGCTCCGGACCTGTCCATATCTGCGTAGTCGAGTATCCTCCGCTCAGCTTCCCGGAAGCCTTAAGGAAATATGTCGTGGAATCGCATATGAAAGTCAGCTTGTCTATATATTCCTGACCCATGTCTTCACTGATGTGCAGAAGGGATGGAGAGTCATAATTCACGGGTGTGAGTTCCGGGTGAGCGGCATAGATGTGTTCCGCGCACCTGTCTGCCCCGCCGTCAGAAAGATCGCTTCCTTCAACAGGATCGCGCAGGGCGATGTAGGCTCTGTAGGTGATGAGTATTGCCTGCTCGGTGGTCAGGTCGCCGCCGGGGTTGAATCTGTTTTCGCCGACGCCCTTGACTATTCCGTTTGCCACCGGCCACCCAAGCTCGGAATCCGCCCAAGCGTAGCTGCCGGTTATATCGGTGAATCCGTGGCTGAATCCGCCGGTGCTTATCCCCATAACGCCGGCTGTTCTGTTTATGATCGCGGCAATCTGGGCCCTTTTCAGCGTCCCGTCGGGAGAGAACATTCCGTTTCCGGTGCCGTTGATGATGCCGAGCGCGTTTGCCACGAGAACGGATGCGTCCGCCGTATCGCGGAAAGTGTTCTCATTGACCGTCACGCCCTTTTCAGCCATTATTGTGCTGGCAGGTTTGCCTGAAGCTTTTTCGAGCAGGTTCACAAACATTCCCGCCACCTGTCCTCTGGTGACCGGAGAATCATAGTTTTGCTGCAGCTGCGCCGGGACGAGCCCGGCGCTGACCGCGGACGCCACTTCATCTTTTGCCCAGTCAGATGGCTCTTCGGAACTTACGCTTACAACTGAACAGAATATGATGGCCAGTACCGCCAGGCAGCATCCGATCCGTTTGATGTATGTCTTCTTCGCTGCACTCATACTGCAGGCCGGCCGGTATTCCTGTTTGCTCTTTTGCCCGGCAGGGTTTGCCCGACTGTTCATATGATCATTTCCAAGGCGCCTGATGATGCGGCGTCTTATTCTCCTTTTCTGTTTGTCGCTGTCTGCTATTTTACTACATTATCGACGATTTGGCCATACAAGCTTTTTCTTTACGAAAAAAGAAAAAGCCGCGCTGATTTGTCAAAAACAGTAGACTGTTTTTTTCTGTGTATGATATAATCAGTTCTGACCTGTTCCGATCCGTCCGCGGGACGCTTTCCCGGTTATGCGATCCCTTTTGCGGGCAGGCGGAACATGGCATAACGCAGCAGTTTCCCCGGATACATGAGAAGGAACGGTTCCTTCGTGAATGGTTACAGACAGGTTTACGAGATATGGAAAAATCAAGACGCAGAAAACTGATATGGATCGTTCCTTTGCTGGTGATCGCGGTACTTGCCGGGGTATTCCTGATTTATACAGGACAATATTATCATGCTGATGCTGAAGCGCTTTCCTCGCTGATATCGGACGGGTCTGTGACAGTCACGCAGACGGACTACGGCTGGATGTTCGACGGACCTTCGGAGAGCGACGCTTTGATTTTCTACCCTGGGGCAAAGGTGGAGGAGACTGCCTACGCACCGTTGATGCGTCTGATCGCCGCTGAAAGCATGGACGTTCTCCTTGTCAGAATGCCTTTCCGCCTTGCCTTTTTCGGGGCGGACAGGGCGGCTGACCTGATCACGCGGTATGATTATGATACCTGGCATATAGGCGGGCATTCACTGGGCGGAGTCATGGCAGCCGGCTATGCGGCGGAACACAGCGGGCAGCTGGCCGGAGTGATCCTGCTCGCTGCTTATCCCGCGAAGCAGCTGGATGACAGTCTGAAGGTGATCTCGATCTACGGTTCGGCAGACGGTGTGCTGAACATGAAGAAACTGTCCGAAAGCGGCCGGTACATGCCGGAGAATGCCCTGACGTATGTGATCAGGGGCGGCAACCATGCGCAGTTCGGCAACTACGGAAAGCAGTCAGGTGATGGAGAAGCGTCTGTGACCGCCGGGGAGCAGCAAAGGGAAACCGCAATGCTGATTCTTAAGAACAAATGACTAGCATGCAGGCATGAGGGATGGTCTCGCGGATCGTGGCTGCCGGGAGGCTCCTCAAAAACGGACGGAATACATCTCGTGTTTGCCGGAAGGAGAAAAGATGAAGCAAAAGACGTTATGGCGTCTCGCCGCGTTACTTCTGATCATCTGCTGCGTTTCAGCGGCCGGATGCGGTGCGGACAGGACAGGGACAGAGGCCCAGCGGGCCATGCCGGCGGCAGTCGTCGGTGACAGGTTCTGCCTGACCCGCGCTGACGGCACACCCGAGGAGACGTTTCTGAACGGTGTGAACCTCGGTGCTGCCTCTGCCGGAAACTATCCCGGGGAGTTCGGCATCGACAAGGAGACTTACCTGCGCTGGTTTGGATATATAAGCCCTGGCTTTCGGCTGGCGGAGCAAAAATCTGGTACTAAAACTTAAAACCGAGCAAGTTATTGACCGATTTCTCATCAAAATACTTTCTGGTCAGATTCAGGGAAGAGAGAGCATTATCGATTGGTTTGACGACATTGAGCGTCGCACAGTTGATAATGCTTTTTTTGTCGAGAACAACTCTGAATTTGCGGATAAACTCGGTGATCCGGGCGTCACTGATCGTGTTTTTGAATTCCTTGATTTCGATAAGTTTCATGATCAAAAGAGAAAGGTAGCAGATAAGGAAGTGCCCGTATATGCTTTCTCTGCTGCTGACATACACCGGCCGTGACTGAAGGAAAGTATTCATGTATCTGAAGGATTCTTCTATTCTCCAGAGGTTGTGGTAAACGGAATAAACATTTTGTGCACTCATTTTCATTTCCGATGTAATGAGCATATTGTATCCGGCAAGTCTCTTGTCCCTGGTTATGTTTTCCTGGTTCAAAGTGGCAATGACGGAAACGTCATCAGGGATCTCACCGCTCTTTGTGTTTACGGATCTGAAGGTTACATACTTTGACGCTTCACCGTATTCGTTTTTCTTTGCCTGATAACCCGACAGGACTGCTGCTTTTTCAACAAGCCTGGTTATCTCAGCTATTTGTTTTGTTGCAAGACTCGGATTGTACGTGAGTATCCTTTTTTCAGGGAGCCACACCTTTTTCTTTTTTCCTTCCTCGGTTGTGACTTCATATTCGTAATCACCTTCAAATTCCTTGTATTTGTAGAGGATGTTCCCGTTTTCATCACGTACTTCAGTAAATGGTGCCGAATCATCCATCATGTCTTTCAGATCATCTTCCGGGGTCTGCTTTACAGATTTTGAGAAAATGTATCCGTCTTTGTCCAGAAGTATCTGTACGATGTTGGGAGCACAGTTCAGTCCCTTGTCTGCAACATATATCGTTTTTCCCGCGATATCTCCCTTACTTTTGAGATCTTTCATCATCTTTCGCATTTCGGGCTTTTCGCTTTTGTTTCCGGGGTACATTTTCATGCCGATCGGGATCTGGTCTTCATCGAGCATAAGTGCTATATTGATTATCGGGTCATGCCTGTTTTCCTTTGACTTGCCTTTCATTTTGTCATCGGCTTCGTAATCTATCTCGAAATAGAAATTCGTGCAGTCAAAATATGCCTTTGATGTTTTCCTGCCGTACTTCTCTTTTATCGCGTGGTTGAATATCTGTATTATGCTCTCGTACTCTTCCCCTATGAACGGATACTCGTCATAGATCTGGTCCCTGGATAACTTGTATTTTCCGTACAGTGACGGAATGATCTCTTCAGCCGCTTTTATCACCGGCCCCGGAGAAAGTATCCTGGAGCACACAAGAGCTTCTATCATATCGTAATGATTGAACTGACAGTTCCTAGACAGGTTGTACAGATTGATATGATCCTCGACTCCCAGATGCTTCAGCATTGCCCGGATAAGGAAATACCCGACATTCTTCTCCGTACACTCATTTGTGATCTTTTCGAGCTTTTTGTTCTCTCTCTCTTTCCTGTCTTTTTCATTCTGCTTCTTGCACAATTTGCGATAGTGAGCCACAGGGTCTTCGATACCGGACGCTATGATATCTTTCTCATAGCCGAGTGTTTTGACAAGCTTGCTTTTTGTTCCCTTACCCTGAACATGATTGTTTTCATAGATTTGAAGATACCGGCCTTTTTCATCACTTTTCGACTGTTTTGAGATCCGCAGATACTGTGCCATAACCCCTCCATAACTAGTACCAGATAGTACCATAAGTATACCACACAAAAATATTTTTGTCAATACCTTTGCAAAAAGAAAAAACGTCTTTTTTCGACGTTTTTCTCATTTTTGCTCTTTTTTTCTCATATGCTTTTCTTCACCAGCCGAAAAAATCTGGTACTAGAGAACCGAAAGACGGGAGTTGGGTATCCACTGCATTGACAACGGTGTTTACGGGTGATATAATTTTCATGGTCACAGAGTAGGGGGTGTATCCATGGCCCAGAAGAATAAGACTGTGTTTTCAGTGAGGATCGATGAAGAAATGTACAAAAAAATGCTTGCTGTTGCAAAGGCCGAAGGCAGGGATGCAAACAATCATAT
>JAFTCY010000129.1 GCA_017454465.1 Clostridia bacterium | reverse complement strand
TGGAAGGTCCGACGATCGTCTTGATCATGGCTTCCTCGAGATCCGGCATCCCGATAAGGTGCTTGCCCTTTCTCGCCGCTAGAAGCGCGGCCTCGTTGAGAAGGTTTGCAAGTTCAGCGCCGGTTGCTCCGACCGTTGTCTTGGCGATAACGGAAAGATCGACATCCTGTTCAAGGGGTCTGTTTTTAGAGTGAACTCTCAGTATCTCTTCTCTGCCTTTAGCATCAGGGTAATTCATGGTTACCTGACGGTCAAATCTTCCGGGTCTTAGCAGAGCGGGGTCAAGAATGTCAGGCCTGTTTGTTGCGGCGATGACTATAACGCCCTCTTCGGTATTAAAACCGTCCATTTCAACAAGGATCTGGTTGAGGGTCTGTTCTCTTTCGTCGTGCCCGCCGCCGAGTCCCGCGCCTCTGTGCCTGCCGACAGCATCGATCTCATCAATGAAAACGATGGCGGCCGTATTCTTTCTGGCTGTGTCAAAAAGGTCACGTACCCTTGCTGCGCCCACACCGACATAAAGCTCTACAAAATCAGAACCGGATATGGAGTAGAACGGTACACCGGCCTCGCCGGCCACAGCCTTTGCCATAAGCGTTTTACCTGTTCCGGGAGGGCCCACAAGCAGCACGCCGTGGGGGATCTTTGCCCCAAGCTTCGTGAAGAATGCGGGATCTCTGAGAAATTCAACTATCTCTTCAAGTTCCGCCTTTTCTTCCTCTGCTCCCGCCACGTCACTGAACAGAACCTGGTTTTTATCAGGCGTAATGAGTTTTGCCCTGGTTCTTCCGACGGGATTCATTCTGCCTCCCGCTGCTCCCGATGCCTGTCTCATAATGAAGATCACCATGAAGATCATCAGGCCGAACACTATGAGGTAAGGAATAAAGCTCACCCACGCGGGTATGACCGCCGGAGCCGGATATTCGAACTTCTCGATAACTCCTCTTTCATACTGATCTTTTATGATTTCCCCGAGATCGTGTATAAAGAGGTCAAAACTCCTCAGGTTATATGAGACCTCACGGCGGGCCTCATTGCCCGAAGCATCTTTGTCCCTCAGCTGCATTGTCAGCTTATCGCCTGTATTTACTTCAAACGAGATGACTTTTTCATCCTTGAAGTACTTAATGACATCACTGTATGACATACTGTCGCGGGGGATGGAATTCCACAGAGCCGCCGTCGCTATGAGTATCACGACGATAAGGGCAACGTAGAATAAAGCAGTTTTTAGTCCTCTCTTCATCAATTATCCTTTCTCTGTTTACACCTGGAGGCTCATTTCGAGTATACTTCAGGTTTCAGCACACCGATATATGGTAGCGCTCTGTACTGTTCCGCATAGTCAAGACCGTATCCGACGACAAATTTATCCGGTATCTCAAGGCCCCTGTAATCCGGAGTGAATTCCACTTCACGTCTCGACGGCTTGTCAAGGAGCGTGCAGGTCTTCACTGAATGTGCGCCGTTCAGCGTAAGGTATTCCGAAAGATATGAAAGTGTTCTGCCGCTGTCGATAATATCCTCTACGATCAGTATGTCGCACTGTGACAGATCGCTTCTGTTAAGGTCAAGAAGTATCTTTATTCTTCCGGATGATCTTGTTTCATGTGCGTAGGATGATACTTTCATAAAATCTATTTCAACAGGGATCCTGACTTTCTTCATGAGATCACCCATGAAAACAACACTTCCTTTGAGGATGCACAGCAGGATCAGTCTCTTTGACGAGGCATAATCCCTGTCGATCTCCTCGGCAATACGGGTCGTGACCTTGTCGATCTCCTCCTGTGTCACAAGCACTTCCTCAATATCATTATCAAGTACTGAATGCCGCTCCATAAGCACCCTCCGGTTCAAGTATATTAGTTTTTTGTCGCTGAAGCTCCGTACTCGCGGAAAGTCATAAGGAACGCGTCACCTTCGCCGTTATACTCCGTTCCTTCCCTGGGTGGAAATCCTGGTATCCACAATATACCGAGATCGTCACAAACGACCGGATACAGTTCCTTTTCACGGGAGGTCAGTTTCTTTGCGTTGAGCAGTTTCCTGACTTTTCTGGTCATTCCCCCGAACCGATAAAGATCACCTTCGGATTTAGACCTTACCTTCAGTCTTCCTGTTATTTTATCAAATCTGACAGCTGTTATTATAGATAATTTGTAAATATTTTCATCTAAATCGCCGTCATCCGACTCTTTGCCGGAATCCGTTCTTTTCCTGAACTCTATCCTGTATGCCGAGTTGTCAAAAACCGGGGCTTCTTCAGAGTACTCATACTCCCCGTGTTCATGATATCCGCCGTGCGGTTCGCAAACATCTTCTTTCATTCTCACTCCGGCATAATGTCTGTCGACCCAGAAAACCGAATTTCCGGGCAGATCGACGGTATTCTCTGCTGTGCCGCAGCTGATTTCAAGCGCTTTCGCCACATGATAATATGACAGATCAAATGAGTTCCCTTTAAGGTTCGAATACATTTCCCGTACGACTCTAGATGAGACCGCGGGATCAAGAGAGGCAAGAACTGTTCTCTCTATCCGTTTGGCTCCTTCGGAAAGGCAGGTGCGGGCCGCGCTGTCAATATAGTCACAGTCTCTTCTTATGATATCTGTCATTCTCGAGAACCGGTCAAGCCCGCCTGAGATCTTTTTTATCTCAGGGATCAGTTTACTCCGGATGCGGTTTCTGGTAATGTTTTCGTCGCTGTTTGTGGAATCCACCACATAGCTCACTCCGTTCTCCGCGCACCATGCTCTTATGTCTCCGGCTCCGTCTTTTATGAGCGGACGGATATACAGTCCGTCACGGACGGGAGATATCCCGCACATGCCCCTGGTTCCCGCCCCTCTCATCATATTGAACAGAACAGTTTCAAGGTTGTCATCGGCATTGTGCGCCGTTGCTACCACAGCAGGGGATCCAAGATCCTCGATGGCTTTCCGGAAAGCCCCGTACCGGAGTTTCCGCGCAGCCTCTTCCAGACCGATCTTTTTTTCCAGTGCATAAGCGGGTACGTCCAGCCTGTATACAAGCACCGGGATACCAAGTTCCATGCACGTATCCTCGCAGAATTTCTGGTCTGCATCCGCCTCACTGCCTCTTATCATATGGTTCACATGACATGCACAGATTCGCACTCCGTTATCCTGCGCGTACCTGTTCATCAGCCTGAGAAGGCATGAAGAGTCTGCACCGCCCGAAAATCCCACAATGACAGCCCCTTTTCCGGCAACAAGACGGTCCAGACCGTATTCAGCCATGGTCTTTTCAAACAACAGTTCCGTGCTGACCGCCCCTCTCTAAGCTAATTATTAACTGAAGGAATTATACCACTATCTGCCGTTTCTAGCAATAGTTCTACGGATCAAGAAAAGGCAGACACAGCGATCTGCCTTTTACACATATTCTTTTTTTCTGTCCTATTTCGTCCGCCACTCCTGGAATGCATACAGCATCTCGGCTATAAGGCTCCTTGAAGCATTCGACTGAGGGCTGGCTCCGTCATACTTGTATATCCCCGCATCGATAGCCCAGCACATATCGTCAATAGCCCAGTCCGAAACTGCCATGTTCAGCTTCTCTGTTGTGTCGCTGAGTGTTTCTCCGCTGAGATTCCCGGTATATCTCGCAAACCTGCCAATGATCACGACCGCCTGCTCAATGGTTATCTGATTGTTGGGGCCGAACCTTTCAGCATCATACCCCTTGACTATACCGTACTCGTTTGCCCATGAGACGTACGGCGTATACCATGTGCCCTGCTCCACATCCTTGAATGTGCTTTGCGGGTAGTTGTTCTGGTCGACGCCTTCGATCCTGCCGAGCACGGTAACGAACATAGCCCTCGTCATCGTTGACATGGGGGCGAATCTGTCCGCCGCAACACCGTTGAATATACCGTTTATGTATACATATTTAACAGCTTCATAGTACGGGTCTGATGAGGAAACGTCCTTGAACGGATTTTTCCACTCGTCCTGTGTCTCGTCAGGTCCGTCATCCTGCTTATCGGTATCCACTGTTATTCCGGGATCCCCGGTGTCCGCCGGAGCTGTTCCGCCCTCAACGGTTATGACACCGTCCTTGTTTGATACCTGAAGGTCGCCGGACAAGTCCTTCGCCACCCCGATGACCTTTATCGGAAGGTCACCTGAAGGCGCGTTTGCTCTTATCCTCAGTTCGACACTGCAAATATTATCATCAAGAATTATCCCGGTAGCAGAATACTGTCCTGAAATGAAAGCCATGACCACTGTATGCTTTTCTGTATCGAATCCTCCCTGGCCGACAAACGATTTATCTATGATATCACCATAATCAGAGAATCTGATGAATTCTATTTTTGATTCATCATACTGGAGCGCCACTCCCGCTGAGATAACACCGACTTTGGATGTTGCTTTCAGTATCAGCTTTACTGTATCTCCGGGTTTTGCCGACGCGCTTGACAAGACAAACTCCGCCTGAGCTGCCGGATCCTCTGCCGACAGGGGTACCGACGTTACGGTCAGCACCACAGCCAGCATCATGGCTGTAAGTAATAAGATCCTTTTTTTCATTCAAGTACCCTCCGTTCTGCAAATGCTCTGCTTCATGATATCGGGTAAAGATCCGGGAACAGATAATACTGCAAGAGGCGTATGACGTCGTACAGATTCAGTGCCTGATCACAGTTGAAGTCCAGACTTCCCCCGTATCCGTCAATGCTGTATACTCCCGGCAGGATTATAAACCTGAGCATAGTCACCACGTCATCCATATCAACGCCCAGGTCAGTGTCAACATCTCCCGGAACGTACGTTCCCACAACAGCCAGAGTCTTTGTTCTCGAGACCGGCGGGAATGCCGTGTTGGTAAATATTGCCGTGTAGATATCCACCCCGGTCTCAGCATCGTTGGCACTCAGAGTCAGGATCGAAGTCTGTACTCTCTCAGACTCTGTGTGGGCCGGATCTCTTTTACATGTCCGTGAAGCCGTAACCGAAGACCAGTTGCCATCCCATTCATACTGAACTTCATCCCAGTCATGGCCAAGGGCTTCTATTACCCAGCTGCTTTCTTCTATTTCCTCTATGCCGTTATTGTCAGAGAAGAATTTCCCGCATTCGGAGCATTCGTAATAGAGCAGGCTGCCGGGTTCGGTGCAGGTTGCCTCAACAGCAGCATGGGATATCATATCATGCACGTGGACGTCGCCGGTTCCCGTCACGAGAAGAGCATGCGGTCTTGTTTCGCTATCACCCGAGTCAAAGCTCACATAATCTCCGCTGTAATCCTGTGTTTCCGTATACGGGTCACCGTTCGGCATAATCCCTGTCATAGTGAACTTTTCTATTTCAAAACCAACCGTGGGGTCACCGATCACATCAAAATACATGTAATCCGGGATCCTGAAGGCAGAGAGCTTCAGTCCCTCGCTCTGCGCTAACATCGACCATGTGGACCCGAAGCCGTTCACCACAGTTACATCATGGTAGTTGTATGACTCATCTTCGCCGTCGGACCATACCGCATATATCATCTGATAGTCCGCTACAGTAGTGTAAACAAGTGTGGTGTCAGAGCCTATGAGCCGGTCTCCCGTCTCCTCCGGGCTCATCGGCTTTCCGCCGGGCATGCCTTTTCCTCCGGAAAACCACCCCTTGAAATATGGATATCCGTCGTCGCCTTCAGTAGTAAAGATAAGTTCCGTCCCTGCGGTGAACTCGCTTCCTCCGAATGCCTCTCCGTCAAGGTATACAGTTCCGTTTTGAGCATAGATATCGAGCCAGTATACTTCGTCGGCATATACAGCCCGGAATTCCGTATCATCGGTCACGCAGAAGCACTCATGGTAGCTGATGTTCTCGAATACCGGGTCACTGATCTCCACACCGCCGACGAAGACCCGCCAGTGATCGAACCGTTTGCCCTCGGGAACAGAGTCATAATCATCAACGGGGCAAATAAATGAATCCACGGGAACATCTTCCTCGGAACTCAGGTAATAGGTGTTGTTGCCGACGATCCTCTGCATCGTTCCTCCGGTGACCTTTACATGAACCGTCTCCGGCACCGATTCGTTATAGCATGCTTTGAGTATCGCAATATCATTCAGTCTGTTATCAACGGTAAATGCCGTTTTGTCTGCATTGACCGCTGTATAGTTGAGGCACGGATTTCCTTCCCCGTTCACCTCAGTAAACAGTTCCCACTCGCCTGTAGACCAGTTATATCTTTCCCAGTGGTCGAATTCCCATCCGTCAACATACGGGGCTTTGAGATCCAGTGCATAATTCTGATTTGAATACCAGTTTCTCAAGGCAGGATCGTCATATGTTCCCGGCTGGAAAGTACCTGCGATCCCGAAGTCGTGGATATGGTATCCGTGATCATAATATCCGCCGCCGGCAAGGTCCGAGGTAGCATGATACGACTCTATGTAAGAACCTGGATAATTATTGTCAAATGCACCGGTATCCGTGAAATGATCAGGAATGGTGCCTGCATTGATATTGGAAAAGATGATCACTCTGAAGTTCTTGGGATCAGGCTTTGAGAAATGATCCTCGCTGATGCTGCGGGTCGTGTTTTGGGTATCGTACATTATGACCCTGCCGCTATCCAGTTCCGAATATTTTATCACTTCAGCCTGTTCCTCTGGGGTCAGTGAATCGTATTCTTCGTCAGGCACAAGTTCCGTCATGCTGTTGATGTAGTAGTACATACGCGAACTGGAGTCAGTATAGTCAAGGCATACTCCCGTCGCGGGATCCACATACATGGTCTGATGACTGGAGTTCGTATACACTCTCACAGGGATGCCGAGATCGTTGTCATATGTCCGTCCTCTGCTGATGACCGCTTCTCCCGCATCTGTCCAGTAAGACTGGGACGATATGAAGTCCGGGCTCCCTGATGCCGGCAGGCACAGACTGTTGTAGCTCTCCTCATACTTCTTGAACATATCAAACAGGGCTGAAGCGTGCGAAACATTGCTCTGATCCCCGTACAGCGAATCTATATACCCGATATACTGTTCAAATGTATCGGCGTATGCGATCAGCGCCCAGTGATATCCCCAGCCGCTCGTCATCCGCTTTGCATGGTAGATGGCTTTTCTCCCCAGCGGATCAGCCTCATCTATCCACATGAACTGGACGACACGCTCTGCGTTCTTGTCCGCCCAGCTGGCTCCGTAAACGTATGTGTCATTTCCGTCATCGTTGATGAAATGATAATGTCCTTCTTTCTTGCTTCCCCACTGGTTGTTATAGTCGGCTGTGAACGTGATCCTTGTGTTGACCCCGTAATACTTCTCCCAGTCAGCCCTTATATACCAGCAGTCTTCATACTCACCGCATTCCACGCATGTGCGGCGGCGTACACCGGGCTGGCCGTTTACTGATTCCGTCACAACGGTCCAGGGCCCCCAGGTATGTTCTTCTGTAGTCCCTATATCTGTTTCGACAGTAGTGCCGCAGTAAGAGCAGGCCCTTCCCTTCAGCCCGGAAACTGTATGTGTGGCCTCTCTCATAACAAATTCTTCAGACCAGTAATGCTCATTTACCGTTTCAAAACCGCAGTGTGTACAGGTCATTTTGCAATGATCTTCATCAACATATTCCCCTTGCCCGAATATATGCTCACCATTGTTGAAAAGTGATAACGTGTATTCAACGAGGCCTGTAGCTGTATCAGTCCTCATCCATACGTCGGGCTTTTCACAGGTCCCGCTTGCCCTGTACAGTTCCCACTCACCGAATTCCGGCTTGATATCTTTGAATACAGGGAAGAAATACGCATCTTTATCCACAAGGAGTGAAAACTCCATAACAGAGATCCTTTCGCCGAAAGCGCTTGTCCAGTGATCAAACGTCTTGCCCGCAAAAGCATCCGCATTTAAAGAGACGGTCACCACCGATCCTTCCTTATATTTTCCGCCCGAAGAGCTTCCGTTCCTGACCGACACAGTGCCCCCGTGGGCTTCTACATAGTAGTACGTGCCTTCCTCTTCAGGGTCCAGCGGTGTATCCGGAGATACCGGCTCGATCGGTACGGCCGGAAGTTCTATTCCGGATGATCCGGCTATTATCGCATTAACCGTCAGGTTCCCGCTCGATACCATCACGGACAGCGTTCCTGCGAGCATCAGTGCAGTAACAACCAGGCTAATAAGTCTCTTCATTATATCATTCCTCCTTGCACAGATCAGTGCGTCAAAACAGGCGGTTCAAACATCAATCTACTATACTGTAATTATATAGCAGCAGTCCAAAAAAGTCAAAAGCTCAGGGGATGTTATCTCCTCTTCAGTAAGGAATTTTGCAAAATGCGAGAGTTTCACATCGCTTTTTCAGTTTAAAGACTTTGCAGAAAAAGAAGGCTACTGAGATTTGTAAATAAATACCCATCAAAGTAGCCTTCTTAATTTGCGTACAATGTTCTGCAGTGTGACAACGGATCCTAACGAATAAGGGAAACGGCCAGAAAAACTTGTGGCTTTCTAGACGAGGTCCGGAGGAATCCCAAAAAAATTGAAAATGTAATCTGCAACTTCTTCTGGAGATTCTTTACATCCTGTTTTAAGCCAATAATAAACAGCCGCCCTTGATCCACTTCTCAACATATGAATGGCATAGTCTTCATCAACATTATCAGAAATGCACGGAATAATCCGATGTTTACAGACCGCACGTAATGCCTTCTCCAGCCTGTCAGGCATAAGCATTGTGATGTCCCTTGACAAATGCTATACAATAATTATGATATTCCCTGAACACAGTCAACATGTTGATGCACATACATTTAAGTGACTTATCACATGATGTTGTGAAAATTGATTTTATCATATCATTTTTAATTTCTTCAAGCACATACTCTAGGGAATCGTAATATGTTCTGAAAGTTGTTCGATGAATTCCAGCCTTTTTACATACTTCGCTAATATTTATAGATTCAAAGTCTTTTGCATTAAGCAACTCCATTAACGATTCCTTAATAGCAGTCTTTGTGTTGATGATCTGCCTTGTATGTTCACCCATTTAATACTCCCGATAATCTTATACAAGCAATATGCTAGAAGGCGCAACGCTCCTTTTTTTTGCAATACTATCTCTGCTTTTTCCCAGTAGACTAATGATTCGAAATCCATGCAGCATAAGTATTGTGCTTCGGGAAAGTGCTGTTGATTATTTCTTGCACAGTTCTTCAAATCTGAATGATGAAAGTACATCTATGAATTCAGTAGGCGGCACACTCCTAGTCAGTATTCTGAAGAAACTGTTTCCTATAATGGCATAATAAGCATAGAGTTCTTTATCTTCAGAGTAGCTTAGGGATCTTACAATCCTTGTGATTTCGCTATGAGTTGGTATCTCTATTTCGATAGTTTCCTGCTCGGTAATTAGAGATACCATAGACTCTTCGGGAGAAACCGTCGGGTATGTATTTGTTCGGAACGAAATATCACGTCCACTATCGTCCTTAAACAAGATCCACAACGATCCTGCTTCAACATAATAATCCATGTATGTGACTTTAAAGTTTTCAGATTTAGGAAATGGAATACTTCCGATTTCCTCTGATATTCTGACAGCATCCTCTTTAGACTGAACTCCGTTCATCCGATAAAAGACTTGCCTTATTGTTTCTCCGGTCTCCGGATCCGTTCTCTTAGTTTCGGCTTCATCAAGAAATCTTTCGAACTCCTCATTGCTCAATTCCGAAGCTGTGACAAAGCCCAAATAACTATCAAGACTTCTGAAGCTGATAATCTGCGGGAAAGTATCGTGATTGCTTATCTCACGATTTTCACACAAAACCGGTAAGGCCCTGTATACAATTGCGATTGCCTGTTCGGTTGTCAGATCACCGTCAGGTGAGAACTTGTTCGGGCTTACTCCCTTAACGATGCCGTATGCTGCAGGCCAACCAAGTTCCCCGTCTGCCCATGAATAATTGCCCACAACATCAGAGAAGCTGTGCGTGTAGCCCGATGTATCAATACCGACTATCAGCGCAATCCGGTTAATGACAGCCGCAATCTGCGCCCTCTTAAGATTGCCCTCAGGATCAAACCTGTTTTGTCCGACACCGTTGAGTATTCCGAGCGCATTTGCCATAAGTACTGCACTGTCATCTGTATCAGTAAAAGCATTACTGTCCGGTGCGACACCTCTCTCCGCCATTATTTCATCAACTGTCGTACCTGTTGCTTTTTCCAGAAGATTGACAAACATCTTAGCCACTGCTTCTCTTGAAACAGGCTGCTGGTATTCCGTCTGCATCTCATCCGGCACAAGTCCCGCTTCAATTGCCATAGTGACCTCTTCTGTGGCCCAATCAGAAGGCTGCCCGACTGCAGATGTTGCTATTGTCAGAAATACTATAAGTGACAGAAAAGAAACCATACTGATAAGTACTTTTTTCATCTTTTACCTCCAACTATTTATTCTCAAATTATGCCATATCTCTCTAATTTTGTTTAACCCACAAATATTATATTCCAATTTTCACTCATATTCAACCTACTAATCAGTGGTGATCTAATACGTGGTTGGTTATTGTATAAGAACATTCATTGCAATATAAGTCCTCCTCATCAGTTGTCTCAATATTGCACCTGCTCGTCATGACGCAGTTACCTATGTTTCAAAAGCTCATTCACATATTTCACCTCATGGTGTTATACTTGTATCAGCAGGCAAAGTACAAAATGGTTAATGCGTGTGTTGATCACGTACTTCTTATATTTTATATCATAAATTATTGTTAGAATGAAGAACATAAACAACTGAAAGTGTAGTTTTTTTCTATTTTCCTCAAATAAAGATCTGCCGATCTATATGCATTACAAAAAAGAAATGTCCAAAACTACTTTGCTTGAGAGCGACGGTGAGACACATCCGCGTCAACTACCCGCCGCCTGTAGAGGCGGGGGCTTGCAGCTGCCCTGTGGTAGATGCATTATAGGATAACGCATATTTCGGCTTTTCAGCCTCCCACATTCCACGACATTACTGCCGTAAATGGCGCTGCATCATGGGGT
>JAFTCY010000128.1 GCA_017454465.1 Clostridia bacterium | reverse complement strand
TGGATATGCTGGAAGAAAAATCGAAATCAGTAAGGAATAATGAAAAATAGAACGACTCGGAGGTTTTCATGCAAAACGGCAAATCGTCCCGTGGCGGAATGATTCTGAACATCATCCTGATTCTGCTCAATCTGGCGTGTCTCCTGTGGATAATCCTTTCGTGGCTGGGACAACAGAACAATAAAACGGCCCCCGATTATTACCGTGACCCCGGCATTGAAGTAAGCGATTCTGAAAGTATGGAAAACGACGGCTCGCTCCGTTCGTAAGGCTTTGCCGGAAAGGAGAAATCATGGCAAAACAATGCCCCGCCTGCAACGCTGACAACGCTGAAGGAGCGCTCGTCTGCGAATTCTGCGGCACAAAATTATCGGCGGACATTCCGGGATCCGCCTCATCAGCTTCTGAACCGGCTGCTGAAACGCGGTTCTGTTTTTCCTGCGGGAAACCGCTGTCTCCGGGCGCAGAGTTCTGTACATACTGCGGTACCAGACGGTATGGAACAGGCAGCGCGCCGGTGAGCCAGATCCCGTCTGGGCCTCTGTCTCCGCACCGGGAGCGTATGGCTCAAAGCGGAATGATCCCGGCACAGGGAGTTCCCTCCTATATGCAGCCCGGATACGATCAGCCCGTCCGGGGCGAACGGAAACCGGCGCAGAATACTGTTAAAACAAAGAAAATCACCAGGAGACTGAGCATTTTTCTCTCCATTCTCCTGGTCGCGCAGCTCTGCGTCGCGGCATTCTGGCAGCCGGGGTTCCTGCGTGCCAAGAACGGAGATCAGGACGGTTTCGCAGAGGATTTTGACAGTCTTCTGCTCGATTACTGGGGGCTGACCGTGGAGGACATGCAGTCGTTCGAGGACAATATGCCCGAAGTAACGGCAGAGAACTCCCCCGGCAACCCCGCATTTATCAATGTAACGTTCACACAGGCAGAATACGACGCCGCGGAGACGCTGACCGCTTCCGTCTCGCAGGAGGATCCGACGGCGGACTTTCCTTCTTTCGGGATCCATGTGGATTTGAGATCCTGGAATCTCCAGAATGAAGAGGACACCCTGATCGTAAAGCGGCTCCCTGAGAAGGACGACGACGCGACAGGGACAACACTGTCCACCTACGATTTTTCTCTGGCGTCAGGTCAGCACGAATTTCTGACAGACGTCGTGATCACCATGCCCGCGGAGGATGACGGGTTCACGGAATTCGTCGTCTTCAATGAGGAGACAGGCAGGTGGGAAGACGCATACAGTGAGTTCTCCGAAGACGGGAAGACGCTTACAGCATATATGCCTCACTTCTCGAAAGGCTCGCTGAGGACGCTCAAGAAGGACGCCGGGGAAGCGATCGAAAGATACACCGTGAACGGAAAATCCATCTTCGTCCAGTTTCCGAGGGAGATGAAACCGAAGTATAAGGATACGAGCCATTATCTCTACCCGGTGACGGTTCTGAGAACTGCGGATTTCTCGAAGTATATCGACCGTCAGAAAGGTGAGAGCCTCGAAGTCCTGAAACAAATGGTAGTGAACGGCGGCGGTATTCCGAAGGACAGCGCGACAACGAGAGGCGCGAACGCGCTTGGACTCGTGAATGATACCGTGGCGCAGGGAACGGATGCGCTCAGCAGATCTTACAACGTGATCAAAGGGACATCTGAGAATGCGCTCGGGAAACTCGGTCCCGTGATGACAGCGGTCGGCTCAATAATCCTCACCATAAAAGTCTGCGACCAGTATGATCGCGGTGTGGATACGAAAACCATCCTCAGTGACAACTGGAAGGGGGCTGCGGGTTGTCTGCTCGGCCTGGGCGCCGCGATCTGCGGCGGAACCTTCGTGGGCGCGGCTATGACGCTCGGAGGCGTGGCAATTTATATCTGGTCGACCGCAGAAACAGTTGGAGAATATGTCACGGATCAAATGGCTCCGATGGGCTACCCTACATGCGTGCAGGACCTTGCTTACCTGACGTATCTCTGTGAAAACGCTTCGCAACGCGGCTATCTGAAAAGGAGCTGGGTCTTCTGGAAGGATGCCGACCTTCCCTCCGGGAAAAAGCCAGTCGATGTATATAGGGAAGAGCCGGAAAAGGTTGTAGACGGCCGCGGAAACGGGTGGATGAGTGCTCTCAAAACCCTCTCCGAGGAATACGCGAAAGATCCGAAAGAATTCTATAATGCGTTCACAAAAATGTACGAGGATCTCTCGGACGCCTATTTCGAAGAATCCTACGAGGTGAAACAGCAAGCCTTCCGCGAGGGATGCAAGAAGTACGTCAGGCTTTACATGACGGACTCAAAAGGCCGTTTTGTGAGCAGGATCGGAGAGTCGGAAAAGTATACAGTTCCGAGCAAGAGAACGGAATACAGCGCGCTGCGGAACAGCTCAAAGTCCCTCGAGGAATGGCGAAAACTCGAGGATATCCTCAGCCTGGCGTGGGCGAGAAACAAGGACATACACCCGACATGGACCGTGGACGACCTTTGGGATGAAGTTTTCAGTATCTGGGACAACGGAGGCGCAGATTATACAAGCGCTGCGGACGAGCGGAGCTTTATCAATAATGAAAATCAAAGAAAATCCGCTATGAAGCAGAATGCGATCGCAGCTTTGAAGCGCAACACGCATGAGACGGTCGCGGAGTTTTTCCACCAGAAGCGCAGAGAGGCGATCAAGGAAGCAAAGGAATACGTATATAACAAAGTTCTCCCGCTTCTGAACACGCGACTGACCTTCTATTATGAAGATCAGTCCGAAAAGGTACACACTATTGAGGAACTTGCATCCTGTCAGTTCAGCTTCAAAAACGTCGGATCCCCGCAGTTCAACCCGGTTAATGCGGAACAGGCTGGAACGCAGAGTCCCCTTGTACTTAAAGCGAACAAAAATAATAAAGTTCTGCTCGAAACGACGGTTTATCATTATATGCGCTTCGGCTGTCCAACGGATGTCTCCATCACAGGTGAAAAGCAGAAAGCGGACGGGAAGGCAGACTGGGCGCACCGCGGCCTCGTCACGGACAGCAGAACCGGAGAACTGTTAAACTTGATGGAGAGAGACGAAATCCTCCTGTTTTTCGGAGGAGTAGACGGTTACAGGGAAAAGTTCAACGAGCTTCAAAAAAACGTCAGGGATACCATAATTCCCGTCAAGTTCGAGCTGAAAGAGGAAGGCAAGCCGGATCAGAGCGGCGGTAAAGAGGACGGAACGGGACAGAACGGGCAAAAGGATTCTGAGGTGAAGTCCGGTCACTGGGAGTTCCGCGAGGTCCTTCCCGACGTGCTGTCGGACGATCTCAAAAACCAGACGAAAGAGGATACTTTGCTTGAAGGCTCCGCCGTAAGCGGCTTCCATGCCAGATATACCTATCTGGCGGATCAATACCGCATGAACAGCGTTCCGGAGGAGCACCGGAAGCATAAAGGCACCTGCAAAGGGGAGTATTGCGACGCCTATACCACATTCAGTCCTCTTCCGGGGAGTGTTTTGTATGCGGGAGAAGAGCTTGCCATCACTGGAACTGTAACCTGCAGCGGTTCGTCACATCCTGTGGGGGTTCACTCCCAGGCGTCGATCCGCTTCATGTGGTCTCCGGACTCGAACAGTTACACTTATTTCTATACGGATGACGGTCAATCCATCTTCAGCCCGACGCAGGTTTATACGCAGGAATACGGATCCACTGGATTCTCAAGTTTCAGCGGTGACTATACGGGCGTATTCAAAGCGACTGTCCCCGAAGGCAGCTCCGGTTACAGATCCGATCTTTACATCTGTTTCGCCTGCTGGGTCGGCAATTATCAGATCGCTACCTTCTACCATTACGAATGGGTTGAATAAACGGTCAGGCAATAGAACAGGAAAAGGCCACGGACGATCCCCTAAAGGAAAGACCGTGGTCTTATTGTTCCGGTACCGGTGTCCTGGCAGGTGACTCGACGCTGCTCGACGGGCATTTTGTCGAGTCACTCGACAAATTGGCAGGCGCGCCGTATAATACCGGGGAAATCACATAACATAAGGAGCTTGTCATAATGGCGATACCGGTAAATATAAATGATATGATTAACCGAACTGTCGCTGGGACGCAGCAGAACCTATACGCCTGAGGAGATTTCGTAAGACCACCCCTTAAAAGGTGGCTGTAGTCGTTGAGTCGGGAATCCCCCTCCTCTTAGCAGCTTCGCTGCGTAGGTGGCGGGAGAACGTCATTTAACGGGGTCTTATCCATCTCCTCCACTATCTGATCTAAGAGCCGTACACTGTCATCTGCAGGAATTACTTTTTCTGCTCATTTTCGTCAATTTTCAGTTGCACATCCCGGGAAAATGTGCGATAATTGTTTCCGGTAAAGTTTTTTTCACACATCTATTTTACCACAAAAGAAAGCCCTTGACATCAGTTTCGGCATCTTTTTTGCCTTAACTTGTCTTGGGCTTTTCTTTTTATTTCGGGCTGCCTATTTTGCTACAGCCCCTTTTATAATGTCTTGAGGCTTCCTTATTTCTTTTCTTTCTTCTCAGGGTCAAGGAGTTTGTAGCAGAGAGCGGCAAGGACACCGCCTACGAGAGGCGCTACCAGGAAGATCCAGACATTTGCAATATATGTAGTGTCCGTTGCGAATATTGCCGTGCCGAGGCTGCGGGCAGGGTTGACTGATGTTCCGGTAAGGGATATGCCGAGGATGTGGACAAGGGTAAGCGCGAGTCCGATCACTATGCCTGCTACATTTGAGTATTTCTCCTTGCTTGTCACACCGATGATCGCGATTACGAAAACGAACGTGAGAATGACTTCAACAAGGATCGTGAGGGGAATACTGTTGGCGAACAGTCCGTTCGAGCCGAGAGCCGCGGTGTTTGCACTGGGGATCTGTGATGCTATCAGCTTAAGCACTGCGCCGCCTGCGATAGCCCCGAGGAACTGGGAGATGATGTACCCGAAGAAGTCCTTGACGCTGATCTTTCTGAGGGCCAGCATTGCGATGGAAACTGCAGGGTTGATGTGGCAGCCTGAAACGTTGCCGATGGAATATGCCATTGCAACGATCACCAGACCAAAGGCAAACGCCGTGGCAAGGTAACCGCCGGTCACATCACAGCCTACGATTGCTGCGACTCCGCATGCAAACAGTACGAGAACGAATGTGCCCAGGAATTCTGCCAGATATTTTCTGAATGATTTCATAGCCTTTCTCCTTTTTTAAGAATTATTGGCGGATATAATTTTACCATACACAGCCTGTAAAAGCAACAATACGACAGAAAAACCATATGTATAGTATATTCCGGTTATTCATTCGCGCGGAGAAAAACTGCCCGGATGCTCCCCGGCATTACTGTTTGTCTGCAGTATCCTCTTCCAGTGAGGTGGTCGCATGGACCAGAACTTTTCTTTCATAGCTTGAGAACATGTCGTCTACTGTATCTTTCTTCAATTTAGGAGTGATCAGGGATACGACCGGAACGATGACAAGTCCGCAGACCATGGCAAGCACACCCGCATTGATCGGGGAAGTGAAGAACGGGCTTATGAAAACTCTGCCTGTGAAATTACAGAACATGTCCGCAGCCATTATACCTACTCCGCAGACGAAACTTGCCCATACAGCGGCCTTGGTGACCTTTTTCCAGTACAGACTGTAGAGGAACGGAGCCAGGAATGCTCCGGCAAGAGCGCCCCATGAGATGCCCATCAGCTGTGCGATGAAAGTGATGTTGGACTTAGCCTGGACGATCGCGATGAATGCTGATACCGCAATGAAGAACAGCACGAGGATCCTGATGGTGATAAGCTGGGACTTCTGTGATGTTTCTTTCTTTGCTTTCTTTCTCGCAGGCACTATTATGTCAAGAGTTAGAGTGGACGATGAAGTGAGCACAAGAGAAGAAAGGGTGGACATGGAAGCTGAAAGGACCAGGACGATGACGATTGCGACGATGACTGTTGGTAGACCTTCCAGCATTTTGGGTATGATGCTGTCATATACCGGAGTTCCGGAAGAGCTGTAGTCGATCACATCTCCGTAAAGCCTTCCAAACCCTCCGAGGAAGTAGCATCCTCCGGCGATCACGATTGCAAATATCGTCGAGATCAGGGTTCCTTTAGAAATGTCAGCTTCGCTTTTTATGGCATAGAATTTACCGACCATCTGAGGCAGGCCCCAGGTCCCCAGGGATGTGAGCAGCACTACACCCAGAAGAGCAAGAGGCTCCGGCCCGAAGAATGAAGTGAATGCACCGTTGAGTTCCGGAGCAGTTTCAGAAGGGATTTGAGACAGGGATCTGAGGGACTCTACGAATCCGCCGTTGTCTATGAGTACCGCTGCTATTACTGCTACTATGCCTACCAGCATTATTATGCCCTGTATGAAGTCGTTGACGGCAGTAGCCATGTAGCCTCCCGCGATCACGTATATAGCCGTAAGCACGGACATTATTACCACACACCATACATAATCGATGTGGAAAGCGGATTCAAACAGTCTTGACAAACCGTTGTAAAGGGATGCCGTATAGGGAACAAGGAATATGAATACGATCGCTGAAGCGACGAGCTTTAGTGCGGGAGACTGGAAACGTGTGCCGAAATAGTCCGGCATCGTCTTTGAATCCAGCTTCTGGGTCATTATCCTTGTCCTTCTGCCCAGAATGACCCAGGCGAGCAGGGAACCGATCACTGCGTTTCCGATGCCGACCCATGTGGTGGAAACGCCGTAGCGCCAGCCGAACTGCCCGGCGTAACCGATGAAAATGACTGCCGAGAAATATGATGTGCCATATGCAAATGCGGTGAGCCAGGGGCCTACGTTGCGGCCTCCGAGAACAAATCCGTTGACACCGTCGGCTTTTTTTCTGCACAGGAATCCGACAAGTATCATTACGGCGAAGAAAACAACCAGGAAAATGATTTTTACTGCCATAATGCCCTCCGATTAGATAATTGGATTTGTATAATCAAAAATAAAAACCGCACATGTGATTTACATGAGCGGTAGGTTTTCAGCTGCCTTCAGGCACTGCGCACAGCAAATCACTATTACCTCTTATCCAAAGTAATAGTAATAGTAATATGCGTATACGTTAGTGCGTGCCATAAACGGCCTCCGTCCTGCTGGGTTTGCATAATTATACCATCGGATGAATATTGATGTCAATACAGCCTTATGCCAAATTCAAACGCAAAAGTGCCAAAATTGCAGAATGGCGGAATGGGAAAAGTAGGAATGTTTGCCAATATTCTGTTCACTGCCTATTCCTGTTCCTCCCTGATGCCCATATCGTCTGCGATCTCACGGACATAACTCAGAGAGGCGATTTCGGCAATCATGCCACAATAATCGTCCTTTTCACCATGAACCTCGAGATAGATCACGGCATTGCTGTTACCGCTGGCTTTTGTAATGCCGGTGAGACGGAATTTTTTTCTTCTATGAGCTTGAGAATACGTGGATGCCTGAGTCATCAGTGAGATATAGCTGAAGCCTGTGTTCTTTTCTTTTCTTTTCCTGAGTGCAGGGAGTGCTTCGAGGACCAGAACTGTGAGGAATATGCATATTATATTTCTGAGACACCGCCCACTCAGGCTTCCTCCGCGGGGGCTTTTCTTCCGCTGAGGGAAGTTGCTATATTGATAGCATGGTCAGAACATCTTTCAAGGTCAGTTGTCATATCAGTGAAAATGATTCCGCCAAGAGGATTGCAGCTGTCCTGCATAAGTCTTTCCACATGGTTTCTGATTATTACTTTCTGTGTCTCATCGACGCTGTCTTCCAGTTGTTCAGCTTCGCCTATCGCTTCAAAACGCTCATTTTCGAAAATGTCGACACTCAGTTTTACGGACCTGAGGGTCAGTTCTGAAAGCTGCTGAAGTTCCGTAAGTCCTTCTTCGCTTATTTCCGCGTTGCCTTTTGAGACTTCCGACTGGTACTCAATGATATTTTCCGCGTGGTCTGATATACGCTCAATATCGTCGACCGTCTGTATCATGCTGAACAGTCTGTTCTTTTCCCTGGGCGTCATGCCTTCAGTCCGGAGCTCTACAAGTTTGTCAACAATCGCCCCGGCCATAAAGTCTACGGCAGCCTCGGTCTCGTTGACTTCAGCAGCTTTTCTGGGGTCAAGGCTGAAAAAGCTTTCCACTGCTTTTGTAAGGTTGTCAAGGGACATATGGGCCATCCGGGAGATTTCCTTGTGGGCCTGGTCAAGGGCCAGCGCTGAAGGGACTTTTTCCGTCTGTGTCATATAGATGAGTTTGTGCTCGATGACAGGACGGTTCTCCTCTGCAGATTTCGGAAGAATGAATTCAGCCATCTTCACTATGTATTCTGATACAGGGAGAAGCAGCAGGACAGAGAATACAGCGAACAGTGTGTGGGTGTTTGCGATTTGTCTGCCAATATCTCCCGGCGAGAGACTTTTGATCAGTTCAAGGACCTGCGGGAAGGCTGATATGATAATCAGAATCACGGCAGCCCTGAGAAGGTTGAACAGAAGGTTGAGGATGGCACATCTTTTACCGTTCCTGTTGGCGGTTATTCCTGCAAGCAGGTTGGGCGTGACCGATCCGATGGCAGCTCCGATCACCAGATATACTGCATTTTCATATGATATCAGGCCCTGGATAGCAAACGCCTGGAATATGACCACAGAAGACGATGAACTCTGCAGGAGAGCTGTGAACAGTATTCCTATGAGCACGGTCAGCAAGGGATTTGACAACCCGGACATAAATGACCTGAATGACTCGCTCGCCGCAAGAGGTGCGATGGCTGTTTTTAACATAGAGACGCCGTGGAACAGCATGCCGAAGCCAAGAAGCACGGAGCCGATGTGCTGAACGGTCTTGTTTTTTATGAATATGTTCAACGCAGCTCCCACAAATATTATTGCGGGTGCGAATGTGCTGATGTTGAAGGCGGTGATCTGGGCTGTTACCGTTGTACCTATGTTGGCTCCCATGATCACACATACAGCTCTGGACAGTGACATGAGCCCTGAACTGACAAAACCTATGACCATAACGTCCGTGGCGGATGAACTCTGGATCAGTACGGTCGTTCCGAGACCGGCAGCCACTGAGGTTATTTTTCTCCTGGTAGCCCGTTCAAGTATTATTCGCAGTTTGTCTCCGCATGCGCTCCTCAGGCCGTTCGACATTATATTCATACCGAATATGAAGAGACCTATCCCGCCGAGCAGCAGCAGAATATCCGTATATGTCATAAAAAACTCCTTTATTTAAAAGGCTTTGCCTTCTGCCATAAAGGAGTTTATCATCTGTCTGTCAAGATTTTGCAGTGGTTATGTAAAAACAAAGTAAAACTTACTGCTTGGGGAATGTTACAGTGAAAGACGATCCGATGCCGGGCTCACTGTCCACATCGATGGTCGCGTTGTGAACTTTTGCCCCGTGCTTAACAATGGAAAGACCGAGACCAGTTCCGCCAACGGCTTTGGACCTGCTTTTGTCGACCCGGTAGAACCTTTCGAATATTCTGCTCCTGTCTTCGGGTGAAATGCCTATTCCCGTATCCTGTACCGTCAGCCTTGCGGCGTCATCCAGGTCATCTACGGAAACAGTGACCCTTCCTCCCTTGTGATTGTATTTGATCGCGTTGCTCGCCAGGTTGTATACGATACTGTACAGGACGTTCGGTATGCCCTCGATCAGTACAGGGGCACCGTTTTTGACAAGTACAGTTATTCCGGCTTCATCTGCTTCGGGTGCCAGGCTTTCAACTGCATTGTTTGCTATTTTGTAAAGGTCGCAGGTCTCACGGACCATGTCTTCTCCGCCGCTGTCTAGTCTGCTCAGATCGATAATATCCTCAACGAGTTTGGACATGCGCTGTGATTCCGAACGGATCTTTCCTGCGAATTCATGCACGTTTTCCCCGTCAGCCATGCCGTTTTCTATCAGCTCCGCGTAACCTGATATAACGTGGAGGGGGGTCTTCAGTTCATGGGAGGCATTTGCAGTGAATTCCTGGCGTATTATTGAGGTCTTTTCAAGTTCTTCTTTGTCGGACTTTATCTGTGCCTGCTGTTCATCCAGCCGCTTCAAAAGCGGAACGATCTCGGCAAAAGCAGGATTTCCGCTGTACTTCAGCGGCTCATCAAGATCTATGTTGTTTATGGGATCCATTATCCGCTTTGAGAGTCTGGAGGCAAGAATGAAGGAAGCAAAAAACGCTATGACGATAATGGCGAGCATGGGGAGCAGAAAGCGCAGCATCAGCTGGAATACGGATGCATGGGTGACGGACAGCTTCAGTAAGGTGCTGTTCGGAAGCTTCTTCGCCGAGACCAGCTGGATCTCCGAAAGGTTGGAGGAATATCGTCTGGAAGACCCGGTGCCGTTTTCAAGAGCAGCTTTGATCTCCTCCGTTTCCATGTGGCTTTCCGTGGCATTGGAATCAGATCCGCTGTCATAAAGTACCGCTCCGTCGGAGGTTATCCAGGTTATCCTGAAACCGGCTGTATCAAGGTCCTGAAGGTATGTTAATCCGCCTATAGTGACGCCACGGGCTGTAAGTTCAGTTTCATTTTTAAGCTGCTCGAGATGTTCGCTTGAAAAATGGCTGTACAAAGTGCCGGTGATTATCCCCAGTGCCAGAAAAAGCACGATCAGTGTAACTATGCATATTGAAGTGAATATTTTTTTGCTCATATCATTACTCCGGACTATTCCATTCGATATCCCACGCCGCGAACGGTCTTTATCTGTTCTCCTGCCTCGCCGAGTTTGGTGCGCAGGGTGCCTATGTGTACATCGACTGTTCGGCTCTCACCGGCAAAACCGGTGTCCCAAACTGTCTCGAGAAGACGGTCCCGGGTCAGTACTATTCCCGGATTTTCCATAAAGATTTTTAGAAGTTCATATTCTTTCAGAGTAAGAGTGACATCACGGCCGTTAGATGAAACGTTGTGCTTTGAGTCGTCAAGCACGATAGCTCCCCTTGTGATGATCTTCTTTCGCCCTTCTCTGTCATATCTGCGCAGGACTGCCCTGATGCGCGAGACCATCTCCATCATTCCGAAGGGCTTGCACAGATAATCATCAGCACCTGTGTCGAGGCCGATGACTCTGTCATATTCTGAGCCTTTTGCTGTAGCCATTATAACCGGGATGTCTTTTGTTCCGGGACGCGACTTCAGTTTTTTAAGCACTGATATGCCGTCTTCTCCAGGAAGCATTATATCAAGCATAACGAGTTCTGGCTTTTCTTCTTCCATGGCATCCCAGAAAGTCTCGCTGTCAGGAAATCCTTTTGCCTGGAATCCTGCTGAGGTCAGTGCGTATATGACAAGGTCTCTGATACTGCTGTCATCTTCTACAAAAAAGATCATCTTGCACTCCACTTCCCAATTTGTCACTCTGTGATATATCTTCGCATTTTTGTCGGGAAAAAGCCATATGAGTCTTGTAAAATATGTGTAAATTTTAATGTCAGCGGGGCTGCCTGACGGAAAAAAGAAGACCGCGGCAATCGCCACAGTCTCCTCGTTCGTATCAAAGCGGATTACGGGGCTCGAACCCGCCACCTCGACCTTGGCAAGGTCGCGCTCTACCAAATGAGCTAAATCCGCACACCGAAGGTATCCCTTCGGCCATGCCTCCGGTCGGAATTGAACCAACGACACGGGAATTTTCAATCCCCTGCTCTACCAACTGAGCTACAGAGGCCTATCAAAAACGACCTGGACGGGACTCGAACCCGTGACCTCTAGCGTGACAGGCTAGCGTTCTAACCAACTGAACTACCAGGCCATATGGAAACAACAGGGCTCGAACCTGTGACCCTCTGCTTGTAAGGCAGATGCTCTCCCAGCTGAGCTATGCTTCCACACATCGCGCGAAGCATCCCTGTTTCGCTGACGTCGCCTATTATAACATATTGAAAAATGCATTGTCAAGGGACTTTTCAATATTTTTCACACTATTTTGGCTTGCGGAAATACGGCGTTTTCGGAATAAAATCTTTGATAAATACAACATCAGCAGGGAACTTAATCCGGGTTTTCAGGGCCTGTTATGAGTCATATGCAAAATTATCTGTATGCTTGAATGCAGTCTTTTTATGTGGTATAATTTACATGTGAATTTTTGCCCACGTGGCATTTTTGATATCTGAGAGAGGAGCCGCCTGTAAGACATTCAGGGCAGTTGAGATGAAAGCATTGATGTTTCTTGCCGAAGGATTTGAGGAAATTGAAGCGCTGACTCCGGTCGATGTACTGCGCAGGGCAGGTATTGAGATCACTACGGTCGCCGTGACCGGCGGCTTTTCCAGAAATGTTGAGGGATCTCACGGTATCGTAGTAAGGGCCGATGTGGTCGACACTGATCTTGTCATAGACGAAAAGGATTATGACATGATCATCCTTCCCGGAGGAATGCCGGGCACAAAGAATCTGGATAACAGCGCGATAGTGGACCGCTTCATTAGAAAGTTCCATGAAACCGGCAAGTATATAGCTGCGATCTGCGCCGCACCTATGATCCTTGGAAAACGCGGGTTTCTAAACTCCAAAAAGGCTGTATGCTACCCGGGATTCGAGGAATACCTCAGAGGAGCTACCATAACCGGCAACAGGGTTGAAAGAGACGGCAGAGTAATAACAGCATGCGGGATGGGCGCAGCTCTTGAGTTCGCCCTTGAGATCGTAAGCGTACTTGACGGCCGCGAAACGGCAGAAAAGATCGCCTCGGGGGTCATTGCCAAATGATAAGGAAACAGAAAGACGGGATCAGGGAAGAATACCGTGAACTCAGGCGTCTGATGCCCGTGGAAGAAAAATTCAAAAGGGACAGCAGACTGTGTGATATCGCAATAGGACTGGTGAGTTTCAGATATGCCGAGTCTGTGCTGATGTATGCCCCTACTCCTGAAGAGATCGATGTGACTCCGATAGCTGAGGCGGCTCTTGCAAAAGGAAAAAAAGTATTCTTCCCCAGGTGCAATACCGCAGATCATACTATGAATTACTACGAGGTCCAGTCTCTAGATGAGCTCAAGTGTGAGGCCTACGGCCTTATGGAGCCCCCTGAGACCAATCCGATGTATATTCCTTCCCCGGCAGGAACAGCCGTGTGCCTGGTGCCCGGACTCGTGTTTGATGTCTACGGTTACAGGGTAGGATACGGAAAAGGTTTTTATGACAGGTACCTGTCAGATTTTTCCGGATGCACGATAGGTGTCGTATATTCAGACTGTATTTTGAATGAACTGCCGCGTGGAAGGTTCGATCTGTCGGTTGATGTGCTTCTGACCGAAAAAGGAGTGCGTGTACCTAAACAGCAAAAATAAGCACGCTCCGGAAAGGTTTGACTTGAAAGAAAGCTTTAAACCGGGTATCGTTACTCCGATTCTGGTTATGTTTGTCTTCGCTTTGATTGTTTCGGTTAATTTCATACCGCAATTCAAATCGTTGGGAGTCAGCGAAAACCCATATATCGTTGCTATAGTAATAAATATCCTGGCATATGCTCTTCCCACGGCATTTTACTGCATTCTCAGAGGGCGTAAACTTATGCCCTTCATGAGGTTCCGGTTTCCGAAATTTTCATCACTGTTGTATATTTTCCATATTACCGTCTTTGTGATATGCGGTGTCGCCCTGCTGAGCGTTCTGGGGTACAAGATGGCTCCTGAAGCGTTTTCCGGAACATCCATAACCAGCAGTGCGTCTTTTGCAATGAGCGGCGGTTTCTTTAACGAGGTCTATATCATATTCGCGTTTGCATTGATCCCGGCATTTGCCGAGGAGGTCCTGTTCAGGGGGGTCGTGCTTACCGAATATGAGCAGTCCGGCGTAATATTTGCTTCAGTGATGTCCGCTTTGATGTTTGCCATGTCGCATTTTTCGCTTCCAAGGCTGCCGGTCTACATTTTTTCGGGACTGGTGCTGTCAGCTGCCGTGTTTGCGACCCGTTCTCTGATCACAGCGATACTTATTCATGCGGTAAACAATATAGCAGTCATATATTCGGAAAGGTTCATTCTCAAGATAATTGACAGGGAAAACGAGAGCACAGTCCTTATGCTGGTCATTCTGGGAGTTGTCTTGATCATCTCAGGTATGCTTTCCTGCTTCGAAGCCAGGAGAATCTACAGCGGATACTCCGAGGCGAATGAACCTACGGACCGGAGAACTGTAAAAAAACAGGGTTTCTTTATGAGGTTCGCTGAAAATTTCGTATCTCCGACATTCCTTGCGCTCATAATAATCTTCATATTATTCACTGTGGTGATAAAATGACTAATAACAGTAATATCAACAATTCAACAGGCAGGACTGAACGATCTGCCGCAGGGGGTGCCGTGAGGCCCCGGACACAGGCCGGCTACCAGGTCAGGCCGAATCCGGCCCAAAGGCAGGGAACCGGTCAAAATCCCGCACCTGCTGCCAGAAATCCCCAGACTGTGTCCGGCCGGGCACCCAGTCAGGATCAGAGGCTTAACGGGTCACAGAGTGCGAGGCCTCAGATCAGTATGCAGCAGAACCAGATGATGAAAACAAAGACTACTGATTCCGTATCGGTGCTGACTGCGGGAAAACAGAATAAAAAGGAAACCCCGAAACCGGCAAATAAGAGTTCCGTACCTGTAAGAGAAAAGGTAAAGAAGAGCAAAACGACAATCAGCAGGAAACAGGAGCAGGAAGACCGTACAGCCACTAGCCGAAACACGATAATGAGTGCAATAAAAGCCGTGGTGTATATCGTCGTAATAAGTGTCGTGTCCGCATTTCTTGCCATCGCGATAATTACAGCGGCAAATGACATATACGCTTTTGTGAAACCGGATACTCCGGTGACCATCACTATCCCTGAGAACACAAAGCTTGACGAACTGGCGGACATTCTGCATGACAATGGAATAATAAAATATCCGTGGCTGTTCAAGCTTTATGCACAGCGTAAGCATGATGATCAGAAGTACATTCCAGGAGAATACACCGTAAACGGAATGATGAATTACTCCACCCTGTTGTCAGAGTTTAAAGAAAAGATGGATTACGGTACGGTGCGTATAACGATTCCGGAAGGCTATACAACTGATGAGATAATCGATATGTTTGTAAAAGAAGGAATCGGGACGCGGGAAGGTTTCGTGGATGAGATACAGAACGGAGAATACGATTACTGGTTCATAGAAGAGCTGGAGAACAGCGGACCAAGCAGCGACAGGATATACAGGCTTGACGGTTATCTGTTTCCTGATACTTATGATTTTTACAAGAGCTCTAGCGAGAGAACTGTGATCAGGAAACTTCTGAAACGGTTCAGCCAGATCTTTACCAAGCAGTATAGGGAGCAGTGTCAGGCAATGGGGTATTCCGTAGACCAGATTGTGACCCTTGCTTCTATTATTGAAAAGGAAGCTGCATCACCGGCTGAATTCTTCCTCGTATCTTCCGTTTTCCATAACAGGCTGAACAATTCGTGGGCTTTTCCGAGGCTGGAGAGCGACGCTACGGTCGTTTATGCGATTCAGCATGATACCGGAGAAAGGACTGTTGACCTTACGTATGACAGTGCGTATAACACATATACGCATGACGGCCTGACGCCGGGACCCATAGCGAATCCGTCGGCTTCTGCTATACTTGCAGCTCTTTCACCACAGAACTCCAACTATTTCTTCTTTGTATCATTCAACGGGGTCACGCATTTTTCCGAGACAAAAGCGGAACACGATGCTTATATAGCACAGTACAAAGCCGAACAGCAGGCGCTTGAAGAGGCGCAAACAGAACCGAATGAATAGAAAACCCGAGAGAAGGGCTACAGGAAATGCAGCCCTTTTTCGCATCATAAGGAGAAAAATGGAAAAGGACAGAATAACAGGGGAAAAACCGGATAAGGCGGTTATGATCACAGCTTGCTGCGAGGATCCAGCCGCGATAAGGACTATGGCGCAAATGATCTCCGGGATCGATAGCTGTGGCACTATCTCGTATGATGAGACTTCGGTCAGCGCTTCCGAATGCAGGAAAGATACGGTGGCGGAAGAAACATGCGCCCGGAGCCCGGGGTATATCGAGATACCGAGGATAATATCATGACTGAACGGGATATTATCAACTACAATGTAAGGGAACTCGCGGGACTGCTGTACAGCCGAGAGATATCTGCTGCCGAACTGACAGGTGTTTATGCGGAGCGTTCAGAAAGACTGAACGGATCTCTTAATGCGTATATATCCCTGAATACACGTGAAGCGCTGCGTCACGCTGAAGAGTTTGACAGGAGAGAAAATAATCAGGGTATAAACAGGATGATTTCCGGGATACCGTATGCCGTAAAAGATAATATCGCCGTCAGAGGAATGGCCATGACATGCGCTTCCGCCATACTTGGTGGGTTCGTTCCTGGATATACGGCCGATGTCTGCAAAAGAGCCGGTGATATCGTCCTTGGGAAGACCAACCTTGACGAGTTTGCGATGGGCTCTACCTGTGAAAGGTCAGTTTTCGGTCCGACTCCAAATCCTCTGGACAAAAAGAGGATCAGCGGAGGATCATCGGGAGGTTCCGCTTCTGCTGTTGCCGCAAAACTTGCGCCCTGGGCTCTGGGAACGGATACCGGAGGTTCCGCACGCCTTCCGGCAGCATACTGCGGAATAGTTGCGTTAAAGCCGACATACGGTCTAATCTCCAGATATGGAGTCACAGAACTGGCTTCATCCATGGATACTGTCTCGCCCATGACGGAAAACGTTGCGGATAATGCCTGGATACTGGACATGCTCTCAGGAAAAAGTCCGGCTGATATGACATCGGAGGACTCAAAAGAATACAGTTTCCCGTGTATCGGAAAAGGGGTCGCGAATCTGAAAATAGCGGCTATTGACTGCGGGTACCCGTTATTTGACCGGGCTTGTACGAGGCTTGAAAAGGCCGGGGCAAAGATTACTGATGCCGGAGGAGCTTTGGATGAAATATTTGAAAGAGCCATAGCGGTATACCATTTCATCAATTCGGTGGAAAGCTTTTCAAATATGTCCAGATACGACGGACTGCGGTACGGCGCAAAAGGAGAGGGACAGACTTACTCCGAGATGGTATCCTCAGTCCGCGATCGGTGCCTGGGAGAAGAGGTAAAGAGGAGAATAGTGACTGGAGCAAAGATACTTTCCTTGGAGCCTAATGGAGGGTATTATAAAAGAGTCCTGGACATAAGATCTGCAATTTCGGCGGAACTCGGCCGGTTCATGTCAGGTTACGATGCGCTTTTTATGATGACTACGGGAAAAGAAGCTCCATATGCCGGATCGGAATCTGACCTTCCGGAGAAGATGTATTTTATGGATTCCAGGACCTGTATCGCTAATCTGTCTGGGTGTCCTGAGATCTCACTTCCCATCGGCGGAAAGGAAGGAATGCCTGTAGCCGGAAGTCTTATGGGAAAGAAGTTTTCGGAACCTGTTCTTTACAGAGTCGCATATGCCCTTGAGCAGGAATTAAGCGGGGCCATATCATGTGAGGTGAGGCATTTTGATGATTAAAACGGATCTTCAGCCGGTGATCGGTCTTGAGGTACATGCTGAGCTTCTGACCGACACGAAGGCGTTCTGCAGTTGCTCCACGAATTTTGGCAGCAGCCCCAACGTTAATACATGCCCTGTATGCCTGGGGATGCCGGGAGCTCTTCCTTCACTTAATTCTCAGGTGGTTGAACTGGCAGTAAGGGCTGGACTTGCTCTCGGCTGTGAGATACACGAGAGATCTGTGTTCGACCGGAAGAATTACTTTTATCCGGACTTGCCGAAAGGCTACCAGATCACTCAGTACCGTGAGCCGATATGTACGGGAGGCGGAGTCAGGATCAGTGGCGGCTGGGGTGAGAAAACGGTCGAGCTTGAAAGGATCCACATAGAGGAGGACGCGGGGAAACTGATACACCGCGGAGAGAAGACCCTCATAGATTTCAACAGAGCCGGCGTTCCCCTGATCGAGATCGTCAGCAGGCCGCAGATCTCTTCCCCGGAAGAGGCAATGGAATACCTAGAGGACCTGAGAAGAACACTCACGTATTACGGAATCTCGGACTGTAAAATGAATGAGGGATCAATGAGATGCGATGTCAATATCTCACTCAGGAGGAGGGGAGCTGACAGAGCGGGAGAAAGATGCGAAATTAAGAACATCAATTCCATTTCCTTTGCCGGGAAAGCCCTGGAGTATGAAATAGAAAGGCAGAGGATGATTCTGGAATCCGGAGAGATCGTGAGAAGGGAGACCAGACGATTCAATGAGGATACCGGAAAAACAGAACATATGAGATACAAGGAAACAGAAGATGATTACAGGTACTTCCGTGAGCCTAACATCCCGGTCCTTAAAATCTCTCGTGATTACATCGATTCAATACGGGCGAGTATGCCGGAGCCCCCGTATGAAGAGATCTGCAGACTTGTCAGGGAATATGGAATGACTGAAAGATCAGCTGGGATGATCATGTTTTCTCCCGGTATTTATCCATATTTCCTCCGTGTTGCAAAAATGACATCATTCCGGATCCATGCTGCGAACTTCATTATAGGTGAAATAATCCCAAAGGATAAGAAACCGGAATCAGTCATAAGCGCAGAACATCTGGCTGAGATATGCGACATGTACGGAAACGGCGAGATCGTCAGTTCCGCGGCAAAAACGCTGATGTCCATAGTGCAGGAGACCGGAAATCCCCCGAGAGAAGAGGCAGTAAAAAACGGACTTTTCAGGATCAGAGACCGGGAAATGTTAATGAAATATGCTGAGGAAGCTGTTGCCGAAAATCCAAAATCCGTCTCTGATTACAGGGCAGGAAAAGCCAATGCGATCAAACAGCTGCTCGGGTCGGTCATGAGAGCTACAAAGGGGGCGGCAGATCCAGACCTCGCGGAAAAACTGCTGAGAGAGCTCATCGAATGATGTAAAAAAAGTGTTAACAAATTGAAAACAAATCGTTACTTAAACGGGCTTTTGATCTGGCGAATGCCGGAATCGAAGCCCCTTTTTTTTTGCAAATTCCGTCAAAATCCATATTTAGTGTGCCGGAGGAAGAAATGCCCTATATCTAGACTCAAAATCCGTTTCAGGATAGGAAAATCACATATGAAAACCCGGATGCAGACGCGGGAACAGAGCTGTATTCTCTCATATTTCCATTATATGAAGCCCTTGATTTTTGCGGAAACATATAATATAATTGCCGTGTGGGACAAAATGCCACAAAATGGAACGATATGGAGCAAAAATCTGCTGAAGGGGGGATAATATGCTGCTCGGAAATTACGCTCACTCACTTGATACGAAGAACAGAATAGTCATTCCCTCGAAGATGGCGGATGAACTGACGGGAAAGCTGTATATCTATCCTGCAATCAGCGTGAAATGCATAAAGCTCTTCAACAAGACGGAATGGGACAAATATATAGAGATGATTTATGCGCTGCCTAAAGACAAGGAGTATAAAGTCAGGCAGATGATCCTGCCGAGAACGCTGGAAGTGATCCCCGACGGGCAGAACAGAATACCGATAGCTCAGAATATGCTGGATCATGCCGGCATTGCCGAAAGGGACGTTTACATAATCGGCATGGGTGAGTATTGCGAGATATGGGACAGGAAACTCTATGACGAGGTTCAGAGAGAATTCATGGATCCCGAAACTATAGAATACATCAGGGAACTGGGACTTTAAAAGTGGAAGGAGTTTTTTCCCACATATCCGTACTGCTTTCAGAATGTATGGAAGCGCTTGAGCCGGGACGGGGAGGGGTATACGTTGACTGTACTGCCGGCGGCGGAGGTCATTCGTTTGAGATAGCAAAACGGCTTCCCGAAGGATCACGGCTGATCTGCCTGGACAGGGATGACGAAGCCCTGGAGGCCTGTTCGGAAAGACTTGCTCCGTATGCAGGCAAAGTCACTCTCGTGAAGGCAAACTTCTCGGACATCGGATCGGTGCTGGACGAACTGGGCGTGGAAAAGATAGACGGAGTCCTGTGGGATCTCGGTGTCTCGTCCAGGCAACTGGATGAGGCTGAGAGGGGCTTTTCATATACGAAGGAAGCCCCGCTTGATATGAGAATGGACACAACAGGTCCGGTGACCGCGTACGATGTGGTGAACGGGTACGGGGAATCCGAGCTCAGAAGAATAATCAAGGACTACGGAGAAGAGAGATTTGCGGCTCAGATAGCCCGGGAGATCTGCAGAGCACGGGAAAGAAAACCGATTGAAACAACAACGGAGCTTGCCGGCATAATCTCTTCAGCGATCCCGTCTAAGAACAGAATGACAGAATCACAGCATCCGGCAAGGAGAAGCTTTCAGGCGATACGTATTGAAGTGAACGGGGAGCTGGACTCCATCGCGCCGTCGATAAGAGGCGCTGCAGGCAGGCTGAACCCGGGAGGGCGACTTGCGGTTATAACATTCCATTCACTTGAGGATAGGATAGTAAAAGAGTGTTTCAGGGAACTGTCTACAGGATGCACGTGCCCGCCCGAATTTCCGGTATGTGTATGCGGGAAAAAGCCGTTGGTAGAACTGATGTCGAAAAAACCGATCCTTCCCGGAAGGGAAGAACTTGAAGCAAACCCGAGATCACGCAGCGCTAAACTTCGCACTGCAAAAAAGATTTAAGAATAAGAGGAGGATGTCATGACAGGTGAATATACGACCCGCAGAAACTTGAGCAGTCAGCAGTATACCCATGACACCCCCGCAAGAGAAGATACAAGATTTGCCACAAGGGTACTGAATAAAGGCCAGACCGCTACAGGAAAAACGGCATTTGACAGAACCATGGTGTTCAACACAGAAACTGCAGGTGGAAGGAAAGCAACAGGGCAGGGCAGGGCTCCGGATAACAGAATAAACGCCGCGAACCGTTCGGCCAGGACATCTGCACCGAAAACCGGATCCGCGGCAGCTTTGAAAACGAAGAGCAATATCGATATCAAGCCGAGGCTCGAGATTAACCAGAAAAAAAAGAGCATTGCGAAGGTTATCTCCATAACAGCGGCTGTTGTCGTATTTGCATTTGCACTGATAATACTCGTAAACAGCATTTCAGACATCTACAAAACAGAACATGTAATAGCTTCGCTCGAAAAACAGGTCGAAGCTTTAGAGGCTGAGTCAGGCCAGCTGAGGATACAGCTTGAGGAGAAGAACGACATAAGGGTCATCGAGGAACTTGCGACCAAGAAATACGGCATGGTCCGGGAGGATTCCCTCCAGAGACAGTTCGTGTCCCTCTCATCGGGAGAGAGCATTCAGGTGTACGAATCAGAAACCGAAACGAGCGGTTCCGTCCTTCTGTCGTCTGTTTTCTCAGCTATAGAAAGATTCTTTAACGGCGAAGACTGACAGAGGGACAAATAAAGATGAATACAACGGGCTGCGCCATATTTGGTGTCTCAGCCCGTTCGTTGTCAAATATAACAGGTGTTTTTTCGGCCGGTATGGCTGTTTGGGGAGAGAAAAATGGATTCGGGCAGGGTGAAAAACAGAATCGACAGAAAAACTGCACGCAGAATCTGGGTGTTTTTTGCGCTCCTGATAGCCCTTGCCGCAATACTTGTGGGCCGTCTGGCCAACTATCAGATCGCAAAAGGGGAAGAATACCAGGCAAAAGTCCTGAATCAGATGACAAAGCAGGATGAGATAGCGCCGGTACGCGGCAAGATATATGACAGAAACGGCAATCTGCTTGCAACCAACAACACGGTGTACAGCGTTATCATTTCTCCCGATGACATTGCTGCGAGGGAAAAAAGCGACAAAGCACTCGCTGATGACGGCAAAGAGGGGAATGAGATCATCTATGAGTTTCTGGATGACGAAGCAAACCTGAATATCCGTGAGACGGACTTGGGCCAGGCAGTAAAGAAGATCCTGTCTTCCTGCCTTGAAGTCGATCAGAGCATTATCTCCGAAAAATTGGCGAAAGAGGGCAGGAAATACGAGCTTATAAAGAAAGAAGTTGACTCGGCGATCGCTGACAAGCTGAAGACGTTCATTTCCAAATATGACCTGAAAAACCAGATATATTTTGAGGAAAGCCAGAAACGGTACTATCCCATGGGCTCTCTTGCGGCTCATGTTATAGGTTTCGTGAACTCTGAAGGAGTCGGCATCTATGGCCTCGAAGCATATTACAACAACCTTCTCGAAGGAACATCGGGTAAATACATCGCATCCAAGGACGCACACAGCAATGACATGCCTTTCGGTTATCAGAGGATAATAGAAGCGAAAAACGGATGCGACATCATAACTACGCTTGATGTTTATGTCCAGCACGAACTGGAGAATCAGCTTG
>JAFTCY010000127.1 GCA_017454465.1 Clostridia bacterium | reverse complement strand
GCCTGAGCCGCTGCAAGGCGGGCGATCGGAACACGGAACGGCGAGCATGATACATAGTCAAGTCCAATTGTGTGGCAGAACTCAACTGATGTGGGATCTCCGCCGTGCTCACCGCAGATACCGACATGAAGTTTCGGATTTGCGGGTCTGCCAAGGGAAATGGCCATCTTCATAAGTTTGCCGACGCCAATCTGGTCAAGTTTTGCAAACGGATCGTTCTCAAGGATCTTTGCATCATAGTATGCACCAAGGAACTTGCCTGCATCGTCACGGGAGAATCCGTATGTCATCTGTGTAAGGTCATTCGTACCGAAGCAGAAGAAGTCAGCCTCTTTTGCTATATCGTCAGCCGTCAGAGCTGCGCGCGGGATCTCGATCATCGTTCCGACTTCATATTCGAGGTCAGCGCCTGCTTTTGCTATTTCGGCGTCTGCAGTCTCGACGACAAATTTCTTCACGTACTTGAGCTCTTTTACTTCACCTACCAGCGGGATCATGATCTCGGGCTTGACGTTCCAGTCTGGATGAGCCTTCTTCACGTTGATGGCTGCACGGATAACAGCTGCTGTCTGCATTTTTGCGATCTCAGGATATGTAACCGCAAGACGGCATCCGCGGTGACCCATCATCGGGTTGAACTCGTGGAGAGAAGAAATGATGTTCTTGATCGTTTCAACGCTCTTTCCCTGTGCCTTCGCGAGCGCTTCGATATCAGCTTCCTCTGTGGGAACGAACTCATGAAGCGGAGGATCAAGGAATCTGATGCAGACCGGTGTTCCCTCAAGAGCCTCATAGAGAGCCTCGAAGTCTGACTGCTGCATGGGCAGTATCTTTGCAAGAGCTTTTTCTCTTTCTTCGACAGTCTCGGAACAGATCATTTCGCGGAACGCGTCGATCCTGCCTTCACCGAAGAACATGTGCTCCGTACGGCAGAGGCCGATGCCTTCGGCGCCCAGCTCACGCGCTTTCTTTGCATCTCTGGGTGTGTCGGCGTTTGTACGGACCTTAAGCTTTCTGAACTTGTCAGCCCATGCCATAATCCTGCCGAATTCACCTGCGATGGAAGCATCAACCGTGGGGATAATACCCTCATAAATGTTACCTGTGGAACCGTCTATGGAAATATAGTCGCCTTCAACGAAGGTCTTGCCTGCCAGGACGAACTTCTTGTTTTCTTCATCCATAGCTATCGCGGAGCATCCGGATACGCAGCATGTGCCCATTCCGCGGGCAACAACTGCCGCGTGAGATGTCATACCACCGCGGACGGTAAGGATACCCTGTGCTGCCTTCATGCCCTCGATATCTTCAGGGGATGTCTCGAGTCTTACGAGAACGACTTTCTCTCCTCTTGCAGCCCACTCTTTGGCATCGGCTGCCGTAAACACGATCTTGCCGCATGCGGCACCGGGAGATGCAGGAAGAGCTTTTCCGATAGGTTCTGCTGCCTTGAGAGCTTTTGTATCGAACTGAGGATGGAGAAGAGTATCAAGGTTTCTCGGGTCTATCATGAGGACAGCTTCTTCCTCTGTTTTCATTCCCTCGTCAACAAGATCACATGCGATCTTGAGAGCGGCCTGAGCTGTTCTCTTACCGTTTCTGCACTGAAGCATGTAGAGTTTCTTGTTCTCGACTGTGAACTCCATATCCTGCATGTCGTGATAGTGCTTTTCGAGTATGTCGCATACCTTTATGAATTCGGAATATGCTTCGGGGAACAGTTCCTCCATCTGGGAGATGGGCATAGGTGTTCTCACACCGGCGACCACGTCTTCGCCCTGTGCGTTCGTCAGGAATTCACCCATAAGCTTCTTTTCGCCTGTTGCAGGGTCTCTCGTGAATGCAACGCCTGTACCGGATTCTTCGTTGAGGTTTCCGAATACCATGGGCATTACGTTTACTGCTGTGCCCCAGGAGTAGGGAATGTCGTTGTCTCTGCGGTATACGTTTGCGCGGGGGTTATCCCATGAACGGAAGACCGCTTCGATAGCAAGCTTCAGCTGTTCGACCGGATCTGCCGGGAAATCTGTTCCGAGCTTTTCCTTGTATTCTGCTTTGAACTGGCCTGCAAGCTTTTTGAGATCGGCTGCGTTGAGCTCGACGTCATACTTAACGCCTTTCTCTTCCTTCATCTTGTCTATAAGCTGTTCAAAGTATTTCTTGCCTACTTCCATTACAACATCAGAGAACATCTGGATGAAACGTCTGTAGGAGTCATATACGAATCTTTCAAACTTGGGATCCGGGTTGCCTGCGATCATAGCGGCAACAACATCGTCATTCAGACCCAGGTTAAGGATTGTGTCCATCATACCGGGCATGGATGCTCTTGCGCCGGAACGAACGGATACGAGAAGCGGATTCTTTTTATCTCCGAACTTCTTGCCGTTGATCTGTTCCATCTTAGCGACGTATTCCATGACTTCCGCCATGATCTCGTCGTTGATCTTTCTGCCGTCTTCGTAATACTGTGTGCAGGCTTCAGTTGTGATTGTGAAGCCCTGAGGAACGGGAAGACCTATCTTGGTCATCTCCGCCAGATTCGCACCCTTACCTCCGAGAAGTTCGCGCATGGTTGCGTCGCCTTCTGAAAACAAGTAAACGTACTTCTTGCTCATTAGGATCTTACCTCCGAAAATATTATATGTAATTGTTTTTGCTTACACGACAGTTCATTTGGCATACAGCTTTCCGCTGATATGCGGACTGCGACCAGCACAAGGGTTATTATATCATAGCTCCCTAAAAATATCTACTGTATTTCCAGTAATTTTTGTGGTGTCGCGGCTTTTTCTGCCGGCATATCAATCGTTTTTCAGTTGCTCCGCCGTCATATTTGACACCCGTTCCCGTGTGTGCTAAAATTCCAGGAAAGAGGACCTTCTGAAAAAAGGAAAGAAGATATATCATGTTCTTTATCATAGATGAAAAGCCACGAAAGATGCCTCCCGACCCGGAAGGCGGGGGCAGCGGCCCGGGAATGCCGGACGATAACGTCGACATATCACGGGAAGCCGTCGCGGAACTTGTGAGATCCGCTCAGGCTGGAGACGATGACGCCTTCTCGTCCCTGGTTTACATATACGAAAAATTCGTGTTCAACTCGGCCTGCCGCGTGCTTTCTTCTCAGGGCCTGGGGATATCCGATGCAGAGGACATAGCTCAAAACTCATTTATAAAAGCCTGGCGCTCCCTTGGCCGGTTCAGGGGTGACTGCACTTTTTCCACATGGCTGTTCCGGATCACTGTAAATACCGCAAAGGATTATATAAGGTCGGAAAAAAGACGCCCGAGAGTCTCGATCACGAGAAACAGTGATGACAGCGATGAAACGGAGGAATGGGACCTTCCGGTCTCATCCGGAGACGAGGTCCCGGAAGACGCCCTGGACAGGAAAGAATCGGTCATCATGGTGAGAAAGGCCATCGAGGCTCTCCCGAAAGAGCAGCGGGACGTGATCGTTCTGAGAGATCTGGACGGCTTGAGTTATCAGGAGATCGCAGATAAACTCAGTATTGAGATAGGAACCGTAAGATCCCGTATATCCCGAGGCAGGGACAAAATCAAAAACACACTTTTGGAATGGAACTTTTTGTAAGGCCCGGCGTCAAATCTCACGAAAACAGTTTATACGAAAGAAGCTTGACATGGCAGAACTAGATAGACAGGATCCCCGTAACGGTACGGCGGGCGCAGAGTACCAAAAGGCTCTGGACAGCGCCTTCCCAAAGCCTTCTCCAGGTTTCCACGACCGGGTCATGGCTGAAGTAAAAGCGATACGGGAACAGGATAAGAAAAAGAGAAGACTCACAGCCTCCTTTGCAAGATGGGGAGGTATTGCGGCATGCTTTGTTCTGCTTGCCGCGGTCATCGTCACGGTCGTTTACCGCGGAGGAGCAGAGAATAAGGCTCCTGCTGATATGGTCACACCGGACTACGCAGTAATGGAGGCTCCGGGAGACGGCGGCTTCTCTGACGAGCTCTCATTTGCCTTAAACGGCAAACGGGATGAACCGGAAGAAACCAGATCTTTCTCTCCAGACTGTGATGCATATAACGGAACCACCAGCACATCTTCTTACGGCTCTCTTTCAGATGAAAACGAAACCGTTGAGGATTCGGCTGCTTTCAATGCAGTTCAAACTTTCTCAGCCGAAGTTCCAGATACCGAAATGCCTCTTGACATACTCAACAGTGCGATACTGATGCAGGCACGGAATTTCAAATCATTTTCCACACCTGAAGCCTCTTCTCCGTCGGCTTTTGACACTTCCCCCAGGGAGTGCGAAGAAGATACCGAAGACAGCTCCGGAAATCTGGAAAATTACGCAATTAATATGTGGGCAAACTCATCAAGAGTCATGAACCCCCACGACTGAGTTGCATTATATCTATAAAGGCGAGCATGCGCCCGCCTTTTTTCTTTTCAGCTGTTTTTCGGAGCAAACGTCAGCTTTCCCTGGACCACATCGGCTTCTTTCAGGACCGCTGTCATGCCTGTTCCCAGCTTGTATGTTTTCCTACCTGCTTTCAGGGTCATCGCCTTTTCATCAACTGTAGCGTATCCGAATTCAAGTACCGGTATGAATCCCTCGATCCCCTCTTCCGTCTGTACGAAGATCCCGCTCTTTATGACCGAAGTAACTTTTACATCGAATTTCTTTCCGATCTTGTCGCTCATGAACCTTGCCACGTATATGTCGGTTATCTTTCTTTCGGCCGCGACAGCCCTGAGTTCCGCATCTGATGCAAGCTCTGCCCTTTCCGCAGAAGCCTCAAGATAATACTCGATCCCCTGAGGAACATCATTTACGGGTTCTCCTTCCCTTATCACGGCGACCGTTTTCTTTCCTCCGCCGGTCTTTCCAAGAAGTTCGTTAAGCACAGAATGTACAAACAGATCAGGGTATCTGCGGATCGGCGACGTGAAGTGGCAGTAGGTATCGGCCCCGATACCAAAGTGAGGCAGGCATGCCGGACTGTATTTTGCCTTCATCATGCTGCGCAGAGCCATAGATGACACGATATCTCCGATGCCCGCTGCATCAGCCTGTGACAGTATGTTCCTGTACCAGAATGCCATTCCCCGAGGATCCTTGGCCGGATCCTCCGGAAGCCCCCGGATATCCAGTCCGATATTATTTGCGAAAACAGCAAAATCATGGAGCTTTTCGTCAGCCGGACTGCCGTGCACCCTGTAAATGCATGGCAGGGATGACGAGTTCAGGATGCTTGCCACCGCGATATTTGCCTGTATCATGAACTGTTCGATGAGTTTTTCGCCTTCACCCCGTTCCCTTTTTGAGACTCCGACAGGATCGCCGTGCTCATTTACTTCTATCTCAAGTTCCGCATCCTCAAGTTCTATCACTCCGCGTTTTTTTGACTGTTCCGCAAAAATATGATACAGATCCCGCATCAGCTCCAGCTCCTCGTACACACAGCAGTATTTATTAAAGAATTCGCTTTCCTTCTTTTTTTCGAAAATATCGTTTACCTCGCTGTAGACGCCTCTGACTTTGCTGTTTATCACTGATCTGAAGATCCTTGCGCCGAGCCTTCTGCCCTCTTCGTCGAATTCCATCTCACATGAGAGAGCGTACTTATCCTCTCCCTCGCCAAGTGAACATGACCCGTTGGACAGCACGGCGGGAAGCATCGGAACGACCCGGTCGATGAAATATACGCTGGTCCCTCTTTTTCTTGCTTCGATCTCAACGGGAGATTCGCGTCTGACATAGTGTGAAACATCAGCAATATGAACCCCGAGCGTATACCCATGGCCGGTCTTCTCCAGCGAGATCGCATCATCCAGGTCCTTTGCACCTGCACCGTCGATGGTAAAGATAAGACGGTCTCTCAGATCCGCCCGGCCGGCCAGGCTTATTTTTTCCGCCGAGGCTTTTTCGGTGTAATCTACCGTTTCCTGGTCAAACTCCGTCCGGATATTGTTTTCAAGAAGCACAGCCGCATATGCCGCCTCTTTGGAGAGCGTATCTCCCAGCACTCTGCTGATCTTTGCTTCTACGGTGCTGGAAAAGAATACTTCCTCAAATTCCCAGTATTTTGAATACGATTCTTCCACTAATCTTGAAAAATACCGTCGGTTTCCCTTCGGCACCACGACGACCCGGTCTCCCGGAACTGCCCCCGACTCCTTTACGCTTGCCTTGGTTACTGTGACGTCCACACCGTACTTGCTGTTATCCGGGATCAGATAATATTGTGGCTTGAGCTCCTTCAGGGTACCTACGATGAACTCGCAGGCCGGGTTCCGTTTCACGATCTTTCCTTCACATTTCCCTGATGATCTGTCAGACCAGCTCACCCTGACTGTCACCCGGTCACCGGTCATTGCGCCTGCTGTTTCGTGCGGCGGAATAAAGATATCCCTTACCTTATACTGAGGATCCGGCCTGACGAACCCGAACCCCTTCATGTTATATGAAAAAACACCTTTTACTTCTGTTCCGACAGCTGCAACGTCCGGCTCCGCAAGCGCGTTCAGCTCATTCCTGCTACCCGTCGCCCTCTTTCTTTTTTCTATCACATCGTTTACGGCCTTGTTTTTCTTGCCCTGCTGTCTGGACAGCTTTTTTTCTATGCTCTTCCTGCTCCTGTTGCCTGCCATAAGTGTATTCTCCTCCCGTGTAACAAAACCCGATACTCACCATGCGGGCCATAACTGGTAGTTTTCCCTGAAATACTGAAGGTCGTGGCCGGGATCCAAAAAGCGCTCCCAGCTGACATCTTCCCAGTTTTCATCCCCAAATACCTCCCGGATGCACGCACAGAGATATTCCGCCTTCAGAATCATCTTTTCTCCGAACCAAACAGGCAGTGTTCCGTCCGGAGGTACCGCAATATACTCAAACACTCTTGCTCTGTCCTCGGAAGGATAAGTCGTGCAGTATCCGTCCACGAAGTAAATCTCATCCTCTCTGCCCTCGGTCCAGTAGGTCGACAGATACTCTGATGACGAGTCTACAGTGCTTCCGTCTTCCTCGGTATATATCCAGCGGTATTCAAATCCGTATGGGTTGAGCAGCTCCCATCTTGCAAAAGCCTCTATGCCGTAATATGCCGGATCGTAAACCGACAGGTTCGTCATAGTGTTTTCTATCACATGGAAAAACTCGTGGGCAATAGTCCTGTCGAGGTCGTTCGACGTTACGTCAATGACTATAAGCTCAATCCCGCCGGTCTCCACTGTGAAAGCCGCGGCATCTCCGATAGAGTTCCTGTTTGACGTGTCAGGAATTATTCTGTTTACAAGACAGATATCAAACCCGGAATACTGCGCAGCAATATCTCTGACAAATCCCTCCGGACAGTTTTTAAAGAATCCGGAAATGATATCCAGGGTCTCCGCGATCTTTGCCTCGTCGTATGCAGGTACGACCGCATATCCGTTCAGATATCTGACCGATTCATCCCTCATGTAAACGGAGATCCCGTATTCACGGTACATCTCCTCCGCTCTCGCATCGTTGGCTCTTTTTCCTTTCGGATCCTCTCTTGTCAGCATGCCGGGCCAGTCGTTGGGAGATTCTTCCTTCTCCAGCCCCGCGATCATGATCTCTGCTTCCGCTCCTTCATAATCATACCTCAGAAGGGCGCAGATGCGTTCTCCGATCTCAACGACCGGATACACTGATATTATATCCGGGTCAAGTCCTATCCTTGCCGCCCTTTCACCGGTAACCGGATCGACTACTGAGATTCCGGTATTATCAAGATCGGTGCGTACAAGGCTGAGGTAGCTCGCCTCTCCTTTCGGCCAGCTGGGGTACCATCCGTCGTTTATCCTGCAGTCACCCGTGTCAAGCACCGTTACGAGATTGGGCCTGGATGCATCGAAAACTCTTATTTCCCCCGTCATGTAATCTGTTGAGAGAATGCACCCGCTGCAGGACATAAATCCGTAAAGATCGGGCGAGAAGGTCCGGCATTCCCCGGTCGATATATTCAGGATCCCGCTCTGCTGTTCATATGTTTCAGAGCCGTAAAAATCCACCAGCATCTCGTCTCCGCTGATATATGAGTTCACATATATGCTGTCATTCTGCCCCGGGTATTCTATGTCGCAGCGGCTTATCTCAGGCTGTCCGTCCGCTCCGACAGTAATGATGAGAAGCCCTTCGGATTCGGCAAACATACTGACGATCCTGCCGGATCCGGCGTATACCATCTGTCCCGAGACCTCTTCAAAGGCACCCCTGTAGATCTCCTTCAGCTCCCTGTCCAGCACGATGATCTCCCGGGTATCGTCGGTCATGATCACTACGAACCCGTTAATTAGCCATACATTTGAAAACCTGAGTCCGCCCATATCGACCTCGCCCAGTTCGGCCTTCCCGCGCCGTATCGTTCGTTTTTCAAAATCGATGTAACCGAGTTCGATAGACGTGATTTCGTCCTTGAACGCTACCACGCACCCCTCATATGAGTTCGTAAGGCTGTCAGGAATGAAATCAAGACCTCTGAGCACTTTTACAGATCCCCGGTCTTCGTAAAAATCCTCCTCGGGGATCCCTTCCTCGGGCTGTTCTGCCGATTCCGGAGGCTCGTCAGATTCCACAGGAGCCGCGGACTGGGGCTCTGTTCCGGGATCGTCCTTTGGCTCCGGCCCCGGCACCGCCTCGTTGCACGATGAAAGCAGCATCATGACCGCAAGGATAAAAGCCACGGCTGCTGTTATTTTCTTCATAGCGAAAAGCCTCCCTTCATGATTTCAGATCCGCCAGGTATTCTTCGAGACACATGCCTGACTCGTGGATCTTATATGCGTGGTATCTGCCGACGAACCTGTAATGCCAGGGCTCAAACTGGATTCCTGTTATATCTTCTTTTCCCTCGGGATACCTCAGGATAAAGCCGAACTTCCACGCGTTCTGCTCGAGCCATCTGTATTCGTCTGTATCCGCAAAATCAACTGTCAGAGCTCCCGTATTGTCCATATCCAGGGCAAGGCCCGTCTGGTGCTCGCTGGTCCCCGGTCTGGCAGAATACCTTGAGACGACTGCCTCGGCCGCCGCTCTTGTAAGTGACGGGCTGGCGCTCATTTCTTTCTGAACATAAGACTCGAAGATATTTGACTGGTACGCATAGTCACGGTACCCGCTGTCTACCATCATTCCGAAGAATCCGGCTCCCCTTAGCTCAGTGAACAGCGCCTCCAGGGACATCATTGCAAATTCCCGCAGCTGTACCGTGCCGCTCATATTGCCGTAAGTGACGGTCACAAGGTCTCCGGGAACGCTGTCGGCACTTATCCGGTGTCCGGAATTCACCAGGACGAGGAATGCATCCCTCATCTCTCCCTGAGGATTCATATATTTCTCATATGACGAAAGATCCTCCGAGAACCACACTGCCGGGATCTCAAGACTGTCGATATCGACTTTGAATCCGGACGTGTCTACCCCCGTCCTGTCAGCCTGGTCCAGCGGATCGGTGCGTGAAAGCCTGAAAGTGACCGGCATATATACGATGCTGTCTTTCGTCGACAGCTCTTCATCAGCGACCCTTGCGACCTTCAGTACAGCTCTGTTTCTGTCATATGACACCGAAAGCCCGCTCATATAGTCCCTTATGAAGTCGATCGCCACCCAGACCTCGTCCCCTTCCAGAAGGTTCGGTATTTCAAGTTTTATCTCCTGCCCGTTCACGATAACACGCTTGGCGTCGGTCAGAAACACGATATACTCTTCATCCCCCTGCCCTTCCGAAGTCTTTGCGGGTTCACGGCGTATGATAAATTTCATTTCCGCCGCGTTTCCGCTCTCTGCCATTCCCAGGTATTCGGACAGGTCGTTGAAGCAGAAATACGCCCCGTCAAGGGTCACGTGCCCCTCCGCCTTCTGCCTGCGAACCTCCTTGCCGCCGTAGTAATACGTTATGTCTCCGGAGGTCTTAGGCGCATCGGGAGTCGAGCAGAAAGCAATGAAGATGACTGTTGCAGCGATTGCCGCAATGATCAGGAATATAATCAAAAACACGAGCAATCTTCCGCCTGTGATTTTGAGATTCTCGCGCCTTCTGATCTTTTTCTGTTCTTTTTTTCTCTCTGCGGCCATTTCTTCCGCCGCCCGGCGGCGCCTTAGGTATTCCGCCTCTTCGCGGGAATACCTTCGGCTTCCGCCATTGTTCTGACTGTTCTGCTGTCTCATTGCCTACTCCTTGGTTTCAACAACGACGAAGAACGGGCTCTCCGGAGAGTTCAGCATCTTTACTTCCGCGATCCCGTATTCAAATCTGGAAAGAGAGCCGAAATACGCTTCAAGCTCCTTCCCCTCCTCTGCTCCCTCGGGATGTCCGGGATAGACCGCCACAAGAAGAACGGCGTCCTTTCCCAGCATGCCAAGGGCTTTTTTAACTGCGGGGAGCGTTGTGGCTCTCTTTGTGGTAAGAGCCTTTTTCCCCGCTCCGGGCAGATATCCCAGGTTGAACATCCCTGCTTTTATCTTTTCTTTGACATACTGATCCGCCAGGTCATGCGACGCCTTTATGAGCTTCCAGTTCTCAGGGCACCCGGAACGCTTCAGGTTCCTTTCGGTACTGACAAGAGCTTCCTCCTGGATATCAAAAGCATAGACCCTTCCGTCCCTGCCGACCGTCTTGCTCAGGAAGACCGTATCATGTCCGTTTCCCATAGTAAAGTCAACGGCACAGTCGCCTTCGCCCAGATGTTCCAGTATGAATTTTTTCTGTAAGGACAGCAGATCCAGCATCAGACCGCCCCTGCGAGTTTCACGCCGGCATCATAGGCAGCCAGGTTCACGTCAAGCGCCTTCTGCGGCACACACGCCGCCACCGCGGCTCTCAAAGTCTCATTGTCGATCCCGAGCGCCGTCTGGGCAAGCCCGATCAGCGCGACATTCGACGTTTTCGGGTTCCCGACTTCCCTTGCGATGGATTCGGTATCATAGGCTCTTATGTCAACTCCGAGTCCCTTTATGTTCCCGACTATGTTCTCGGGATACACCGCGGCACCGGTTATGACGGGCATTGGATTGATCTTCTGGAGAGAGGTTATGATCACTCCTCCGGGCTTCAGATTTGGAAGCCACCTTGCAGCCTCAAGGAGCTCAAAGGATATGATGACATCACAGTCGCCCCTGCATATCACCGGTGAGTAAACTTCCTCTCCGTATCTGACGTACGTTACGACCGATCCGCCCCTCTGGGACATTCCGTGTACTTCCGACACCTTTACATCGAAGCCCTTATCCATTGCCGCTTTTCCGAGGATCTTAGATGCCAAAAGCGAACCCTGTCCGCCCACACCGACTATCATGATATTCATGTTTTTCACGGCGCTCTCCTCCTTAACCTATTGCCGAAACACGGCACATCTGTTCGCAGAGACCGCATCCTACGCATATGGATGCATCTATCCTGGCTTTTTTGTTGTCCATCGATATGCATGGGCACCCTATCTTCATGCAGCTTCTGCATCCCACACACTTGCTGCTGTCCACAGTCAGCGCAGGCTTTCTGACAGCAGTCTTGAGCAGCGCGCACGGCCTCCTGCAGATGATCACGGACGGGCACGCGGCTGCCACTTCCTCCTTGATCGCCGTTTCCAGTTCCTTCAGGTCCTGAGGGTCCACCGCCCTTATATGCTCCCTCGGGACTCCGAGAGACGAGCAGATGTCTTCAAGACACAGATTGGGAGCCTTTTCACCCATCAGGGTCTTTCCTGTAAGAGGATTGTCCTGATGTCCGGTCATTCCCGTTATGCTGTTGTCCAGTATGATTGTCGTGGTGTTTCCTCCGTTATATACCACGTTCACAAGCCCGGTCAGCCCGCTGTGCATGAAAGTGGAGTCTCCTATCACGGATACCCACTTGTCTTCCTCGCCTCTGACCTTGCATGCGCCGTGAAGAGAGGATATGGAAGCGCCCATGCAGTAGACAGTATCTATCGCCGACAGCGGCGCAACGGCCCCGAGAGTATAGCACCCTATATCTCCCGAAACATTGAGCCTGAGTTTTGAAAGGGTGTAGAACACTCCTCTGTGGGGACATCCCGGGCAAAGCACGGGCGGTCTCGGCGGGATCGGATCCGCAAGTTCGCAGAATGCTCTTTCGTCGCCCAGCAGTTTCTCCCTGAGCAGTTCTTCGGAATACTCTCCGCACATCGGAAGGACCCCATCCTGTTTTCCTATGACATTTATCCCGAGGGCTCTGCAGTGCTCTTCTATGACAGGATCCAGTTCTTCCACGACGATTATCATTTCATGCTTTGAAGCAAAATCAAGGATCATTTTTCTGGGAAGCGGGTTCAGCATCCCCAGTTTCAGGTAGGACGCCGTTTTTCCGTAAGCTTCCTTTGAATAGTTCCAGCAGTTCCCTGCGGTTATGATCCCCAGCGCCGTTCCGTTTTCCTCTACCGTGTTGAACGGGCAGTTCTCGGCATATTCCGCAAGAGCGCCGAGATGTGCCTCAACGTCGTAATGCCTGCGCTTAGCGTTTGCCGGCATCATTACATGCTTTGACGCATCCTTCGCATAGGGTCTGACCGGGATCTCTTCTCTCTCTCCCAGCTCCACCGCCGACCTGCTGTGGCTGACGCGGGTGGTAAGCCTGTATATGACCGGAGTATCGAATCTTTCCGAAAGCTCAAATGCCGCTTTTGCATAGTCTCTGCACTCCGCGGAGTTGGCAGGCTCCAGCATGGGCAGCTTCGCCGCTTTGGCATAATGCCTGCTGTCCTGTTCGTTCTGCGAGGAGTGCATGCCGGGGTCATCCGCGACCCCGATGACCATGCCGGCGGATATGCCTGTATAAGCAGTCACAAAGAGAGGGTCTGCCGCAACGTTCAGTCCCACGTGCTTCATCCCGCAGAAGGATCTTCCCCCGCCGACTGCGGCTCCGAGGGCAGCCTCAAGGGCCACCTTTTCGTTTGGCGCCCATTCGCTGTATATCTCCTTATACTGAGCAGTATTCTCAGTGATCTCTGTACTTGGGGTCCCGGGATAGCTTGAAACGAACCTTACGCCTGCCTCATACAGCCCCCTGGCAGCCGCCTCGTTTCCCAACATCAGTTTTTTCATAACAGTTGCACCTTTTTTTGATCGATTTTCCTGTGAATAATTATACTACAACCCCGCATACTCCGTCAATGACGGCAAGGCTGAAGACACTGGGCAAAATCAACTATTTCAATCCTGTTTTTATCGTCAGATCCAAGCACTTTTCTTGTCCCCGGGCATGGAAAAAACGTCCTTTAAACTTGTCACTTCAGGGAAAGCATGATATAATTTCAAATGTCAAGAAAATCATATACGGAGATCGCCATGAGCAGAATCATCAACGAAATACGCTCCTCCGCCGCGGAGTTCTCAAGCATCCCCTTCTGGAGCTGGAACGACAGGCTCGAGCCTGAGGAACTGAAAAGACAGATCCGTGACATGAAGCGCCTCAACATGGGCGGTTTCTTCATGCATGCCCGTGGCGGACTCATGACCGAGTACATGTCTGACGAATGGTTCGCGTGCATTGACGCATGTATAGACGAGGCAAAAAAACTGGGGATGCAGGCATGGGCATATGACGAGAACGGTTGGCCCAGCGGATTCGGGGGCGGTGCCCTTCTGAATGACGAAAGAAACTTCGCCACCGCCATAGAATACAGGTATGGCAGATTCCCGGATCCATGTGATAAAAGCGTGGTATCGGTCTATGAAAAGCGCATGAACGGCTCTTTCGCAAGGATCACGGCTGACAGCGGGCGAGATGATTATCTGATCATGTACACGAGAAAAGACGACAGTTATGTAGACACCCTGAATCCGGAGATTGCCGATCTTTTTATCGGCGCGGTATATGAAAAATACAGGCAGCGGCTCCCCGGAGACGTTTTCGGGAAAGGCAAACCCATGCCCGGTTTCTTCACCGACGAACCGCAGTACTACAGATGGGGCAACCCCTATTCCGACACTCTTCCCGCACAGTTCGAAAAAACGTACGGTTATCCCATATTCGACGGTCTGCCCGCCATTTTCTTTGATTTCGAAGGAGCAGACAAGTTCAGGTATGACTACTATTACCTTATACACAGGCTCTTTATCAACGGTTTCATAAGGAAGATCTACGAATGGTGTGAGAAGAACGGCGTGTGCCTTACCGGGCACGCCGTTGAGGAAACCACCCTGAACTCCCAGATGATGTGCACCGGCAGCGTGATGCCGTTCTATGAGTATGAGACGATTCCGGGAATCGATTATCTGGGCAGACAGATACTTGATGATCTGTCGTTCAAGCAGCTGGGGTCTGCGTGCGCCCAGCTGGGGAAAAGGAAGAGGATCTCTGAAATGTTCGCCTGCTGCGGCTGGGACGTCAGCCCCACACAGCTCAAGCGGGTCGCGGAAGTACAGTACGCAAGCGGCGTCAATATGATGTGCCAGCACCTGTATCCGTATTCGGAGAGAGGGCAGCGCAAAACGGACTACCCCCTTCATTATTCCGATCACAACCCCTGGCATGACCATATGGGCGCATTCAACGCATATTTCAGAAACCTGGGGGCGATCCTTTCAAGAGGGGACGAATATGCTCCCGTTCTCGTGATACATCCGATCCACGGGGCTTTCTGCAAATACAGAAAAGACACGGATTCTCTCGATGAGATAGAAAAACATCTTTTCAGTCTTTCAAGATTCCTCGGCGAGAACCAGATACCGTATCATTACGGCGATGAGTGGATGATGCGGAAAATGGCCAAGGTCAGAGGCAGGAAGATACGGGTAGGGCTGTGCGAGTATGAAGCCGTTGTCGTTCCTTTCACATATTCCCTTGACCGAAGCACGGTCGAACTGCTAAAGAAATACTCCGAAGCCGGAGGCCGGGTCTTTCTGTACCGCGGTGTCCCGCAGTATATCGACGGATCCGACGCGGGAAACGAGCTGGATTTCCTGAGCTCAAACATCACGGAAAATGACATCCTGGAATTGAGGGACGCAGTCATCACCCACGAGGGCAGAAACTTAAAAGCCTTCCGGAAGATGTCCCGGACAGCAGGCGAAGAAAAGATCGTGTTCATAACGAACACCGGGTCCGGGGAATACCGCGGTGTCCGGGTCCGTCTCCCTGAAGGAAACTGGGCCGAGATCTCGGTCAGCGACCTCACGGAAAAACCGGTCCGTGCTCTTTCTGAAGAAAACGGCTTCACTACGGTTCTTCTGGATTTTGAAGAAGGCGAGTCCCACGTCCTTGTTTGCTCGCAGGAAAACCCTTCACCTGTGTTCTGCGGTCCCTGCAGTCCGGCGGAGGAACGCTTCATACCAGTGCCTGACAGCGTGGAACTTGTGTCTCCCCCGAAGAATATACTGACGCTTGACATGCCGCGTTATTCCTTCGACGGGGAAAAATACGAAGATCCTTTATATATAATGGGCGTCAGGGACATGCTGCTACGGATGAGATACAACGGCAGGATCTGGCTCAGGTATGACTTTGAGGCGGAATGGATCCCCGACGATCTTGAACTTGTGGCGGAACCGATGTACAGCAGAATAACAGTAAACGGCGCTGAACTTTCAGAAAGCTGCGGCTGGTGGTTTGACCGCTCCTTCAGACGCTTTGCCATATCAAGTCTGGTTCATCCGGGGACAAACAGGCTCGTGATCGAGATAGACCACCGCCAGAGCGATTATATATATCATGTTCTGTATGACGGAGTTTCAGAGGCTTTGAGAAACTGCATCGTCTTTGACTGCGAGATCGAATCTTCATACCTGACCGGAAGTTTTGCTCTGCGGCCCGATTCGTCCTTCACTCCCGGTACCGGAGATACCGTGCTGTATGACGGCGGCTTTGCTCTGTCCGAACCACCTCGTGAGATCTCCTCCCAAAACATAGTGACCTCAGGCTATCCCTTTTTCGGCGGATCAGTCACCTCCCGGTTCTCATACGACTTCAGGCCTGGGATGCCTGCGGTGCTGAAACTGGACGGAAGGCATGCGGTTGCCGAAGTATCCGTAAACGAAGCAAAAGCAGGTACCCTGCTGTGGTCAAAAAAACTTGATCTCGGCAGCCTCCTCAAGGAAGGCAGCAACGAGATCACAGTTACTGTAATCAATTCGATGAGAAACACCCTTGGGCCACATCATTACATCGAGGATGAGCTTGAGCTCGTCGGAAGACAGATGTGGACCTTCGAGAACGAGTGGAACGGCAGAGAATGCGCGGTATACAGGAAACGGTATTCGTTCGTTCCCTTCGGCTTAACGAAAAAAAAGTTCTGAAAGGATAATCCGTAATGAAAAGTATTCTTCTAAAAACCGTATCCCTGATACTGGTCACTGCTATGGCCGTGTGCTTTGCTGCTGCCTGCAGTCAGGACCAGTACCTGCCTAGAAATATGAAAGCGGCATATTCGGACGCGGATTCATTCCGGTTCTACATCCCTGAAAAATGGACAAAGGATGAGGGGCAGGACTCGGTTGGCGCATATTATTCCAACAAAGATCCTTCCTCCGTTTCCGTACTCGCGTGGGATCTGCAGCACACCGACGACACCGTGGATACCTGGTGGGAAATCAATGAACAGGATCTGAAAACGGTCTTCTCAGATTATGAGCTGGTCTCCCAGGAAAACACGACTGTGGACGGCAAATATGCCAGGAAGTACATCTATACTGCCACCATGGGTCAGAACAAATTCAAGTTCCTGCAGGTAGCATTCGTGAACTCGGCTGTCGTATATCTTTTCACCTATACATCAAAGGAATCCACATTCGACTCACACCTTGACGATGTGAATATGATGCTGGAACACTGGGCACTGAAATAGTATGCACTACTTAGACAATTCAGCAACCACGGCCCCTTCCGAAAAAGCCCGCGCCGCTTTTGTCCGGGCCCTCGAAATCTGGGGAAATCCATCCTCAGTATATTCACTCGGAAGAGACGCGCATTCACTCCTGGAATCATCCAGGCAATCCGTGCTTAAAGCCCTGGGAGCGAAGAAAAACAACGGTGATCTTCTCATATTCACATCCAGCGGCACGGAAGCAAACAACCTTGCCATCACCGGATGCGCTTTTTCAAAGGAAAGACGCCCCTCCCCGTCAGGAAGTCTCGGAACCGTAATAATGGGTTTGGGAGAGCATCCCTCGGTAGAAAACCCGGTGCTGCAACTGAAAAAACACGGCTTTACTGTGGAAGGAATTCCCACAAAATCAGGCATGCTTGATCTCGAATATCTTGAAGAGGTCCTTTCAAATGCCGTGTCTCCGGTCGTTCTCGCCGCCTTTATGCTCGTCAACAACGAGACCGGCGCGCTGTATGACGTAAGTTCAGCCTCGGCGCTGGTTAAGAGATACTTTCCGGACGCAAGCGTACACTGCGACGCGGTGCAGGCCTTTATGAAGACCCCATTCAGCCCTTCGTCCATAGGCGCTGATACTGTGACCGTCAGCGCTCACAAGATACACGCTCCCAGGGGAGCAGGGGCCTTATACGTATCAAAATCGATCATCACCCGTAAGAACCTTGTTCCTGTCACTCTCGGCGGAGGGCAGGAAAATGGTTTCCGCAGCGGGACGGAAAATCTCTGCGCCATCTCCGCTTTTGCCGCCGCTGCAGAAGACAGTCTGGAGCATTTCGATGAAAACGTTGAAAGAACTGCGTTCCTTAGGGAGAGACTTGACTCAGAGCTTCTCTCAGTTTGCCCCGAGATACGTTTCAACAGGCCCTCCGGGAATTCTGTCTGCGACATATGCAGCTTAATCGTTCCGGGAGTCAGAAGCGAGACGATGCTTAACTTTCTGTCAGCAAACGGGATATACATATCTGCAGGTTCCGCGTGTTCCGCGAGATCCAAAAAAAGGAGCGGAGCGCTGGAAGCCTTCGGTACCTCCGCAGACGACGCGGACTCAACTTTGAGGATAAGCCTTTCATATACCAACACGGAAGAGGATATCTCTGCGCTGACATCAGCCCTGAGGCAGGGGCTCGACCGGCTGGCAAAGAAGAAAGGTCAGTGAAATATGCTCTTCAAGGATCATATATGGGATTTCGACGGCACTTTGGTAGATACATATCCACACGAATTTGCCATCCTCTGGAAACTGATGGAAAAACACGATATCGATACTCTCAATGACCCCGAACTCGTATACAGGCAAATGCGCGTTGCGTATCTCTATATCCATCGCATGCCCGGCATGACGGAAGAGATCTTCGATGAATTCTCAAAAATCCGCGAAAGCAGAGAAGGACTTGAGACTGAACCCAGGATCACCGCCTTCCGGGACGCCCCGGCTGTTCTCAAAGCAGTGGCAGAAAACGGCGGAAGGAATTTTCTCTGTACGCACAGGGGAAGAAAAACGTTATCATATTATCTCAGGGTCAATGGCCTGGACAGCTTCTTTACCGACATACTCGACGCTGACGAAAACTTTCCGATGAAGCCGAACCCGGAGGGTCTTCTGGCTCTCTGTAAAAGAAACGGCATCCGTCCGGGAAAATCAATAATGATCGGTGACAGGATAATAGACGGTCAGACCGGACAGAACGCGGGAATGTCCGCGGCTTTGGTGAACTATCCGGAGTTCCTTCCCGACGGAAGATCTCCGAAGGAAGATGCCGCAGCTGCCGGCTTCCCCTATATAGCCGATGACCTTACAAGCCTTGCTGAAATGCTTCGGATCTTTTGATTTTGTATATTAAACACAATTTATACATATTTTGTGATGCATAATTGTATGTTTTCACTGTTTTTCTGCCTTGAAATGCAGACTTTAAAATGGTATACTTGCTGTAGTTAAGATATCATCCGGAGAGTGGACATTTGCTGGTCCACTCTCTTGTTTTGAGGGGGCGCGTATGAAGCAGCACAGATCGGTCGCGGACACTGTCTGGGAACTGGCAGAACCGGTGGCAAAAGACCTGGGATTTTCTCTCTGGGACGTCGAATACGTCAAAGAAGGCTCAGACATGATCCTGCGCATAACTATCGATACCGATCGGGAAGAAGGTATAACGATCGATGACTGCGAAGCGATGCACAGGGCAATAGATCCGGTCCTGGACGAGGCGGATCCGATAGAAGACGCGTATATGCTTGCGGTCTCATCCCCGGGTGTGGAACGGGTACTTACACGTCCGGAACACTTTTCAAAAATGTCCGGCAGCGACATAATGCTGAAATTCTACGCCTCCGTAGACGGATCGAAAACTCTCAGAGCCACCCTGGTAGGCCTGGAGGACGGCGCCGTGATTGTCAGGGAAAACGGAACGGAGCGCAGGTTTCCCCTTAAATCCGTAGCAAAATGTGAAACAGTCTTTGACTGGTGACCATACACTTTACACAGAATTATCATAATTGAAAGGTTTACATAACATGAACGCACAGCTTTTTGAAGCACTTCAGCTGCTTGAGAAAACAAAAGGGATCCCTGTTGACTACATGATAGGGAAAATAGAGGCTGCTCTGGTCTCCGCATATAAAAAACAGTTCGGAAACACGAACGTGAGGATCGATATCAACAAGACGAAGAAAGATATGAAGGTATACCGGCGCCGCAATGTCGTCGAGGAAGTCTCCGATCCCGAAACAGAGATCTCGCTGGAAGACGCACGCAAACTCAGCAAGCGCTACGAAATAGGTTCCGTGGTTGAAAATGAGATCAAACTGAAGGACTTCGGAAGGATCTCAGCGCAGACAGCTAAACAGGTCATAATCCAGGGCATCCGTGAAGCCGAAAAGGACAATCTGATCCGTGAATACGAGAGAAAGCGCGAAGAAGTCATTTCGGCTCTGGTGAGCCGGCGCGATGACAACACCGGTGACGTATGGGTAGACACCGGCACATCGGAAGTGATCCTTCCCAGATCCGAACAGATCCCCGGCGAGGAGCTTTATGTGGGTGACAGGGTCCGCGTTTTCGTTACAGAAGTGACAAAAAGCACGGATAACACCCCGATAATCACCATCTCCAGGGTAGCGCCCGCCATGATCAAACGGATGTTCGAACAGGATATTCCCGAGATAGCGGACGGCCTTGTGATCGTCAAGAACGTATCCCGCGAACCCGGTTCCAGAACTAAGATCTCGGTGTATTCAAGAGACGAGGATGTGGACGCGGTGGGCGCCTGCATAGGCAACAGAGGAACCAGGATCAGCGCCATCGTTGAAGAACTGAGAGGCGAAAAGATCGATATAATCCAGTACTCTGAGCATCCGGAAGAATATATCGCAGCCGCTCTGTCTCCCGCTTCCGTTCTTAATGTTGAATTCGATGGCGAAAGATCTTCCACAGTTATGGTAGCAAGCGATCAGCTCTCTCTCGCAATCGGAAAAGAAGGCCAGAATGTCAGACTTGCAGCAAAGCTCACAGGATTCAAGATCGATATCAAGGGAACGAAAGAAGCATAAACAAAAGACTATACCTCAAAAATTACGGAAAGGGCGTCAGCATGGCTAATAAGCAAAAAATTGTGAAAACCAAAAAGATTCCCGAAAGACGCTGTGTCGGCTGTCAGGGCACTTTCCCGAAAAAAGACCTTATGCGGGTACTGCGCTCTCCTGATGGTGAACTGTCTATAGATTTCACCGGCAAGAAAAACGGTCGCGGCGCCTATCTTTGCAAAAAGCTTGACTGTTTCAAAAAAGCAAGAAAGTCCGGGGCGATCAAAAGATCCCTGGAATGTGAGATCTCTGAAGAGCTGTACAACGACCTCGAGCACGAGATCAGATACTCCGAAACTCTCGAATCAGATCAGAACTAACTGCGCATTATGAGCAACGAAATAAATCGCGTAATCGAAAACAACATTGGAATGTGCATGGTCGCGGGCGGCGTAACAGTCGGGTTTGATCTGGTCTTGAAAGAAGTCCGGTCCCGGAAAGCAAAGTTCGTCGTTGTCTCAGACGACGCCTCTCCCAGGACCAAAAAGCAGATCACTGACAAGTGCAGTTTTTACGGCATACCTTGCTTTATGCCCTGCCTGACCTCAGAACGCCTGTCGAAAGCGGTCGGAAAAAGATCCGCCTGTATGGCCGCTGCCTTCACGGGAAAAGGTCCCTGGCAGTCAGTCCTCGATGCGATCGATAAATAACAAAATGTATTTCTCTCTCTTTACTACGAAAGGATGAATCACAGATGGCAGTGAAGACGAACCCTATGTTCAAAATCAGCCAAATAGCAAAGGATCTGGGCCTCAAAGCCAAGGATATAACCACAAAACTGGACTCCGTGGGCATATCCGGAAAAGGCTCCTCCGGCTCCCTGGAAAATGACGAATTCAGCCTGCTCTTCACAGAGCTGCTGAAATCGGCGATAATCAAGGATATCGAAGGGTATATCAACGGAACGACCAAGATAGTTCTGCCTGAAACGCCTGAACAGGCTGCCGAAAGGGAAAAGAAAGAGGCCGAAGCCAGAGCCTTAAAAGAAAAAGAAGAAAAGGCAAAAGCCGAAGAGGAAGCCCGTAAGAAAGCGGAAGCTGAAGCCAAGGCAAAAGCTGAAGCCGAAGCCAGAGCCAAAAAGGAAGCGGAGGCTAAGGCAGCCAAAGACGCTGAGGCAAAAGCACGTGCTGAGATCACGGCCAGGAGAAAAGCTGAGGCTGAGGAAAGACTCAGAAATCCCAATCTCAACAATCAGCAGAATAAGATCCAGGAGCAGCCTCAGCAAAGTGGAAACCGTCCGCAATACGGCAGCCGTCCGCAGGGGCAGGGCTATCAGCAGAACCAGGGGCGCGGCGGACAAGGCCAGCAGAAGTCATCCTTTGGCAAACCTCAGCAGAGAGCAAACATAAGTGACAGGGCTCCGATAAAACCTCAGCCGAAGCCGGTGATCGAGCAGGGAGTCGAAAAGAAGAGAACCGGCGGTGTCAGAGTCATTGATACGCGCACGTCGTCAGTAGACCTTTCCAAATATGACGAAAAGCTTGATTCGTACAGCAGCGATATCGACGACAGCCGCTCCAACAAGCAGAAGCTCAAGAAAAAGAATGACAAACCGGATGTGCGTCCGGGAGGCAAGAGACCTGACAAGGAACGCCTCGCGATGGACAAACTCCGCAAGGCAAACCTTGAAAAAGCAAAAAAAGCTCCTCTCAAGGTGTCCATTCCGGATTCCATCACAGTCGGAGAACTTGCTCAGCGGCTGAAGATCACTGCTGCGGATTGTATGAAGAGACTTATGCTCATGGGCGTCATGGCGAGCGTTAATCAGGAAGTCGACTATGATACCGCATATCTTGTCGCGGATGAGCTCGGGGCAATAGTAACTAAGGAAGTCAAAGTCACGATAGAGGAACAGCTCTTCAGCGAAGAGCCGGAATCCGAGGAAAATCTGGAAATACGTGCACCTGTTGTCTGTGTAATGGGACACGTTGACCACGGCAAGACATCCATTCTGGACGCCATCCGCCATACAAACGTCACATCGGGCGAGGCAGGCGGCATCACGCAGCATATCGGTGCTTACAGAGTTACTGTAAACGGCCGTGAAGTCACGTTCCTCGATACTCCGGGACATGAAGCATTCACTGCCATGCGTGCCAGAGGAGCGATGGCTACGGATATTGCTATCCTGGTGGTCGCGGGAGACGACGGTATTATGCCGCAGACCGTAGAGGCCATTAACCATGCGAAAGCTGCCGGTGTAGATATCATCGTCGCGATCAACAAAATGGACAAACCCCACGCAAATGCTGAACAGGTCAAGACAGAACTGACAAAATATGATCTTGTCCCGGAAGAATGGGGCGGAGACATCATGTGCGTCCCCGTGTCAGCCCTGACCGGTATGGGGCTCAATGACCTCCTTGAGGACATCCTCCTTATAGCAGACGTCAAGGAATACAAAGCAAATCCCCACAAGAGAGCAAAGGGAGTCGTCATAGAAGCAAAACTGGACAAAGGCCGCGGCCCTGTTGCCACGGTACTCGTACAGGACGGCACCCTGAAATCCGGAGACATCGTCATTGCAGGCACTTCCGTAGGACGTGTACGCGCTATGACGGACGATAAAGGAAAAATACTCAAGACCGCCGGACCCTCTGTTCCTGTTGAGATCACGGGTCTTTCCGAAGTTCCCACTGCCGGCGATGAGTTCAACGCCGTTGCAGACGAGAGAATGGCGCGTGAACTCACCGAACAGCGTAGAGCCAAGGCAAAGGAAGACCTGTTCAAACAGAATTCAAAGGTCAACCTGGATGATTTCTTCTCCGCCATGGCGGCAGGTGTAAAGGAACTCAACATCATTGTTAAGGCAGATGTTGGCGGATCTGCAGAAGCCGTCAAGTCCTCACTGGAAAAGCTGTCAAACGAGGAAGTCAAGGTCCGCGTGATCCATTCCGCAGTCGGGGGAATCACCGAATCCGACGTTATGCTGGCTGCTTCGTCTTCCGCGATAATCGTTGGCTTCAATGTCAGACCTGACAAGACGGCCCTCGATTCAGCAGAAAGACAGGGTGTCGACATCAGGACCTACCGCATCATCTATGAATGTATCGAAGAAGTCAAGGCGGCTATGAAAGGCCTGCTCGCCCCCACATACAAGGAGAACCTCCTCGGCCACGCGGAAGTCCGCCAGGCCATCAAGGTCCCCGGAGTCGGCATCATCGCAGGTTCTTACATTCAGGACGGAAAGGTCACGAGGCAGTCCCTTATCCGCATTGTGCGTGACGGCATTGTGATCATGGAAGACAAGATCTCTTCTCTCCGCCGTTTCAAAGACGACGTCCGGGAAGTCGCTGCCGGATATGAATGCGGTATCGGCCTTGAAAAATGTACCGACATCCAGGTCGGCGACATACTTGAAGCGTACATCATGGAAGAGGTCGCCAGAACCTGATCCCGGTAAAGCAAAAATCTGCCCTTGGTATCACATTAACCGTGAAGCCAAGGGCTTTCTTTCATATATGAAGATAATGCTTAGATATCAAGACTAGAACGGGAGTTCCACGATATCCCCTATCTGGGGACTCAGACGCTCACAGCCGGTCCCGGTAACAGCGATCGGTTTTTCCCAGCGGAGACCGAAATCACTGCCCATTGCAAAAGTGTCTATCTGGAATGTCATATTTTTCTGAAGGACATAATCCGAATTCGTTTCCATCCAGGGCGCCTCGACTTCGATCAGACCAAGTCCGTGGCACGGGCCGTAAAGGTATGCTTTTCCATACCCTCTGTCCTCAAACATCTTCTTGAAATCCCTTGCTATATCCATTGCGACCCTTCCGGCTCTGACCTGCCTTTCGGTCCACATATGGGCTTCGAGGCAGAACTCCACAAGATCCCTCTTCTCGCCGGTCAGTTTTCCCACTGAAACGGGCATTCCTATACTGGGTGAATAGCCGCATATCTTCGCTGACAGGTTGAGCTGAACGATGTCACCTATCTGGATCTCCCTGTATGACGATCTTGAGATCGCGTGTTTCGTGCTCTTCTGGCTGAAGCAGTACATCGGAAGCCCCTCATACTCGGCCCCGTGCTCATATATCGTTTTCTGCGCGATACCGACAAGCTGCAGTTCCGTCATCCCGGGCCTGATAGCCTTTATAACCTCCTGGGTCGCGATATGGGTAATATGGGCCGCCTCTCTTAAGCAGGCTATCTCGTTGTCAGATTTCACTGAACGGAGATCTACCATTATCTGGTCGGCCCTGACTATTTCCGCTTCAGGAAAAGCAGATCTGATGCCCTCCATAACGACTACATTCGTATCCAGCCATGCCGCAACACCGATACGTATCCTTTGCCCGCTGACACCTATAGCTTTTAAGACTTCATTGAAAGTGTTGAACCGGATCTCCGGATAGGCCGGATCTGCGCTTTCACGGTATTCATGGAGTATGAATATTTTCTCTATGACGCCGAAATCGGCAGCAAATATCTGACTTTCCGGCCCGACCATCAGTGCGCAGTCTCCGTTTGCGGCGATCGCGACCCCGCAGCGCTCAAAGAGCGGCCAGAAATTGGAAAAGTATCTGGTATTTGCATAATCCGCTTCACTTCCGTTGACGATCAGAACGTCAAGTCCCCACTCCCTGGCTTTTGCGGCTGCGTTTGCTACCCTCTGTGCATATTCTTCGCGCGGTATCTGTATCCTTGCCATGGTCCTCTCCCCTTAACCTATAGAATTCTGGAAATCTTATTCCCTTTCACAGTCCAATTATACCATATCGGTCCCGTGTTGTGTTGTTTTTGGACAGTTTTTCCCCTGCTTTTATGTAACTATTCCACAATTACTTATTTTTCCGAATCATTCTTATTGTTGCCTACTCACGAAATTTTAAAACCTGTATTGACAAGAAAAAAGGCCGATGCTATAATCCATGCAAACCAGTGAGGAAGAGTAAGTAACCTCCGGAATATCACCGAAGCGAGCTGCCGGCGGTGTGAGGGCAGTGTGATCAACGGATGCGAATGGACTTCTGAGGGCGATCAGAAAGGCTTCTGCCGAGTATGTGAGACGGGTGTGGTTCCCCGTGACCAAGGACCGGCGTATGTTAGTACGCACAGAGCGGACGTTTCAGACGTCAAGCCGGGTGGCACCGCAGGATTGATTCCTGTCCCAGCATTTATGCGAGGACAGGATTTTTGTTTTGTCCTCGATCCGCCAACCTAATCTATTTTATCAAAGAGAGGTATTGAAAATGAAAAGGATCATCGCACTCGTACTTGTCGCTGTAATGGCACTCTGCATCGTTGCTTGCAACACGAACACTCCCAGTGAAACCAAATCGTACTCAGTAGGTATCTGCAACTTCGTTGATGACGCGTCTCTGAACCAGATCATAGAAAACATCCAGAACAGGCTAAAGGAGATCGAGACCGCCAGGAACGTAAAGATCAATGTTAAAGTCGACAACTGCAACATGGATGCAGCCGTCCTCAATCAGATAATCGCGGACTTCACGGTCAGCGGTGTGGATCTCATGGTAGGCGTCGCAACCCCCGTAGCAATGGCTATGCAGTCAGCTACTGAAGACAGCAAGATCCCCGTGGTGTTCGCTGCGGTTTCGGACCCCCTGTCAGCAGGACTCGTTGACAGCCTTGAAAAACCCGGCCACAATCTGACCGGCACCTCCGATTACCTTGACACTAACGCTGTTATGAACCTCATCCTCGCACTGAACCCCGGGATCAAATCAGTCGGCCTTCTCTACAATGTCGGTGAGGACAGTTCAGCCACTCCTATCGCAGCGGCAAAATCATTCCTGGATTCAAAGGGCATCAAATATTATGAGAGGACAGGAACTACCGTAGACGAGATCATGCTTGCAGCCCAGGCTCTCGTAGCAGACGGTGTTGAAGCGGTATTCACCCCCACCGACAATACTGTCATGAAGTCAGAACTAGCGATCTATGAAACATTTGCCAACGCAAAGATCCCGCACTACACCGGCGCGGACAGCTTCGCTCTGAACGGTGCGTTCCTCGGTTACGGTGTCGATTATGCCAACCTCGGTGTTGAAACTGCCAATATGATCGCGGAGATCCTGCTTGACGGCAAGGCCACCGACTCGCTCGCAGTCAAAACGTTTGACAACGGCACCGCAACAGTCAATACGGAAATCTGTGAAGCTCTCGGGCTCAAGTTCGACGAAGTCGCTGCAATCTTCGCTCCTTTCTGCACCAAGGTACAGCCTATAACGACAGCTGAAAGCTTCGGCGATCTCAATAACTAATACATAACAATACGTTCAGGGAGAATTAGAAATGCCTCTTCCGCCATTTGTCGGAATCTTCCAGACTGCTGCAGAACTGGGCCTTATAAGTTCGATCACTGTTCTTGCCCTGTTCCTCAGCTACTCAATGCTTAATATATGTGACCTTTCTACCGACGGCTGCTTCGCTCTTGGCGCAGCCGTCGGCGCCATGGTCGCCATTTCCTCGGGCAATCCGTTACTGTCCATACTCGCAGCCATGCTGGCCGGTGTTCTGTCAGGATTTGTGACCGCCTTTCTCCAGACAAAAATGGGCATCAACAGCCTGCTGTCCGGAATCATAGTCAATACAGGCCTTTACTCGATAATAATGCTCATAATGGGCGGGCGTCCGACTCTTAATATGAATAACACGGACACATACTTCACGCCATTCAAGATGCTGCTCGACAAAACACCTTTTGCGGGTCTTTACAAAACCCTGGGTGCTCTTGTAGCCGTAACTCTCGTCATCGTCTTTCTCTCCCTGTTCCTCAGGACCAGGCTGGGATTGGCGATCCGTGCGACCGGCAACAATCCGGCAATGGTAAGATCGAGCTCAATAAATCCGGCCTTTACCACTACTGTCGGACTGTGCATATCGGGGTCCCTCACCGCACTGTCAGGCTGTCTTCTGGCGCAATGCCAGAAATCAGTCAGTTCTGATATAGGTTCCGGGCGCGTGACCATAGCTCTCGCGTCACTGCTTATAGGCGGGATATTTATAAGCGCAAGAAGAAAGATACCGTTCCGTGCCATCGGCGCGGTACTGGGAGCGATCATCTTCCAGCTGGTATACGCCATAGCTCTCAGATTCAATATGCCTGCTTACATGCTCAAACTCGTATCTGCTGTAATAGTGATCCTTGCCATTGCCACTCCGTATCTCAACTCCAAGCGGCCTGACCTGGTAAGGCGTTTCAAAGCCCGCAGGAACGGCACGCCGGAAGTCCCGGCCAATGACGGAGGTGGGAGCAATGCTTAAGATCAACAACATTTCAAAGACCTTCAACCCTGGTACAGTAAACGCAAAAACTGCTCTTTCCCATGTATCCCTTCATCTGGATAAAGGTGATTTCGTTTCCATTATCGGCGCAAACGGAGCCGGGAAAAGCACCCTGTTCGGTGCAATAGCAGGAAGCTTTTTCACAGACGAAGGTTCGATCATACTCGACGGCGAAGATATCACACTGCAACCTGATCATAAAAGAGCAAAAGTGATAGGAAGGCTTTTCCAGGATCCTCAGCTCGGCACTGCTCCCGCAATGAGCATAACTGAAAATCTCTCCCTTGCTTCCGGAAGAGGAGGGTGGATGTCCAGAGTAACAAAGAAGGACGTTCAGGACTTCAGGGAAAGGCTCTCAATGCTCGGTATGGGTCTGGAGGACAGAATGAATATGCCCGTGGGACTTCTGTCAGGCGGACAGCGTCAGGCAGTGACTCTGCTCATGGCCACATTCACCACACCGAAGCTTTTGCTCCTTGACGAGCACACAGCGGCACTGGATCCCGCCACTGCAGAAAAAGTTCTCGAAATAACCGAAACTATCGTACGTGAAAACAACATCACCTGTCTTATGGTGACCCACAATATGCAGACCGCCCTCGATCTAGGAAACCGGACAATAATGATGGACGCCGGGAAGATCATCTATGAGACCGGCGGTGAGGAAAGGAAGAAGCTTACCGTTTCAGATCTGCTTGTCCTGTTCCATAAGAACTCCGGCAAGGAAATGAACACAGACAGGATACTTCTTTCCTGACGAAAAGCTGTCCAGACCCGGCAAACAGTCAATCAGACAAAAAAGACCCGCATATGTAAGGATATCGATTATCCCATCCGTGCGGGTCTTTCTATTGCAGTTTTGGCCTGTTATGCGCCGGCGATCATTCCGAGGCGAGCATCATCCGAAGTACCAGCCTTTGCCGAGCGCATCAAAAAACTGCATCCGCGCCTTCAAAAAGCGTTGATGCAGTCTTTTCTGTTTTGGTTTATCAGTCTGCGGTAAGGCCGGATCTTTCAATACCCTGTACAATATATCTCTGACCGAACAGGTAGAGGATAATAAGGGGAGTTATGATCAGCATGCCGCAGGCGTTCTTGATCGCTGCCGTGTAGAGCGCTGAGCCCGCATAGTTGGTATCCAGCGATCTCGGTACCTTAATGATATCCGGCAGCAGTGTCGGACCTGTGATCGAGTAGAACATATCCGTGTAGAAGTTGTCTGTCCATTGCCAGCAGAAGGCAAACATGAACACGGTGATCAGCATAGTGCCTGACAAGGGCAGTATAATCTTGAAGAATGTTTTGAATATGCCGGATCCATCAAGATACGCTGATTCCTCAAGTTCATCCGGGATCCCTCTGAAGAACTGCCTCAGCATGAAGATATACAAACCGTTCTTATACGCCAGGCCTGTCAGTGACAGGATATACAGCGGCCAGTTCGTATTCAGCATATTGATCGGACTGCCTGTTATCAGCTGGATTATTCCGAAAATATCGAAGAATTTAAACTTCGTGGCTATGGACAGCGACAGCGTTGCGTGCGGCACTACCATCGTGAAGATCACGAGCAGGAACAGCAGTTTATTCCCCTTGAACTTGAATTTTGCGAAGCCGTATGCGATGAAGCAGCAAACGAATGTCTGCATCACCCCGCACAGGAAGGACAAGATAAACGTATTCCCCAGTGCCACAAAGTAATTGTTGTCGGTGATTATAGCTTTGTACGTCGACAGAGTCGGATGCTTCGGGATAAGACGCACTGTCACGTCCACAAGGTCCTCTTTCGTCATGAACGAAGACGAGATCTTGGAGAAGAACGGGAACAGGATGATATACGATATCCCGAGCAGGAGCAGAAATCTGAACAAATACCAAACCACTTTCTTAAGTGTATACAGGTTCAGGAACTTGGCCTTGAGCCTTTGCAGGAGAGGAGTTCTTTCAAAATCCACTTTGATCCTGTTTTTGCTCTCTCGCCTTACTTTTGTCTCAGTCTGAACGTTGTTCATCTATCCTACCTCCCTTCTCAGTCTTTTCTCTGATAGAAGACGAATGCGCTAAGCAATCCGGCAACTATCGCTATAATGAGTATCACTATCAGGAAGTACATCCAGTACATTGCTGAGGCAAGCACGTCGCCTCCGGATCTCTCAGTCACCGCCGCTATATACGACATCACTCTGTTGTCGCTCGAAGTGAAGGAGTCGATTATCGTATATATCGTATTTACGAGTATCATCGGGCTGACCATGGGAAGTGTGATCTTCCAGAATGTCTCCCAGCCTGATGCTCCGTCGATGGAACAAGACTCATAAATCGCGGGAGAAATGGACTGAAGTCCCGACAGGAATATGAGCATCTGAACACCGCATCTGTTGACTATGTTGAAGATGTTGTTTACAAGTCCCACAACATAATCGACGATCTCGTTTCCGATCATCATATTTGAGAACAACTGCCTGATATCGATCGCCGATACGATCTCCGCTGCTGTAGATGCCTGTCCGGAACCGTCATCGATACCTGTCGAACTGTCCATATATGAGGAAAGGATGTTGCTGGAATCGATGTCAGCGATCAATCCTGTGGTCAGAATGACGGGGATAAAGAATATTGCCCTGAACGCCGCGCGTCCTGCGATCTTCTGGTTGAGAATGATCGCCACGAACAGCGAGAATATGACGATGGAAGGTATGTCAAGAACAAGCTGTCTGATACCTGATACCAGCGTCGTCACGAATGAGGCATCCACAAACAACGCGTTTCTGTAGTTCTGGAATCCTACAAAATTAAGCTGGTATCCGCCGCCTATGACCAGTCTCATCTCATTGAAACTGAATCTGACCGAGTCGAATATAATAGGAAGATAAATGAGAACGAAGCCTATAACGAACGGCATCACGAACAGCCATCCCGCTCTGGCTTTCTTTGCCTCGAGCGATTTTCCGCTTCTTCTTTTTTTCTTAGGAGCGTCAATGACAAGTTTCTGTTTCTTGGCGCCCTTTTTTCCTGCGTCAATATTGAGATTCATGAATGACCCTCCTTTCCTAATCTATTCTTAAGAATCCGAGTGAAGGCACCGTATAGGACGTGCCTTCATATTCGACGATCACGTCAAACGAGTTATAGTTCAGTATAAAGGATACATCGCCTTCATACTTAACTGCAACTACCGAACCTCTCTGTGTCGCATACAGTTCATTGATTTCGCCTTCTTTTATAAGGGCAAAATCATCAAGATTCGGCTTTTCTTTCTTGAGCTCTTCTATCTGCTCGGGGATTGTTGAAGTGAACGTGGAAGGATCCCAGACTCCGCCTGCCTCCTGAACCGCGATTCTCGCTTTTCTTCTTTCGGTCCTGAGGTTTTCCTCAAGCTTCGTTATCCTGTTGTTCAGGTCAACGTAGAACTCTCTTTCTTTCTCGGACTTGGCAAATGCGATCTCTTCCTCATCCGGGATTCGTTCCGCTTCCAGGAACTCATGCCCGATGATGTACGAGGACTGAAGGTCTTTTGTGGCATCATTCAATATGTTGTAGTATTCATCGATATCGTCTTTCCAGATCCCGTAGTCGACCGAGTAGTACCGGCTCATCATTGTATCTTCCTTGAGCACGCTCGTGTTCTTGTACGAGAGCAGGAAATAGATCGTTGCGCCGTTCTCTATCGCATTCAGGATCCCTTCGTTTATATCACCCTGCATATTGATAGCCTGGCCTGTGAACACCTTGGAACCATGGTAAACAAGACCGGTAAACGGTATCGATTCGCTTGCCTTTGTGTACTTTGAAGAGGTAAGGGAAGCGTCGAGGATCACGTCGGCATATTTGACCGTGTAAGCGTTTCCGCCTGAGACCATTATGCTCATTCCGTCTTCCTTCATTTTTTCCAGAAGATCCGACGTGAATCCCTTGCTGTCTTCGCGGTGGTACGGTTCATCCTCGTCAAAGTCGGAACTCAAATCCGTTCCGAGGGATGAAACCGAGATCGCCTTGTTCCCGTATTCGGCATACTTGGGTCCGAAGGCATCGTACATGTAACTATAAACTGACGGAGAAATAGCGACCTTGAATGTCTGTGTAAATAACTGCAGAGCCGCATTGTATTCCCTCTTCGTGGTATATCTGTCATCGATCGTGCGTATCGCATGACTCTTGAGGGTAAACCCGTCAAACAGGGAATCCTTCTGCGCATATGCGAAATCGAAATCCGGATAGATCCCGATGTCATTGTCCTTTGCATACTGAACCAGATCACGGAACCCGTCAGCTCCTCCGGTCACGTCTGCCCATGACAGGTTATACGGTATACCTGATACGAGACCGCCGTTGGCATATCCTGTCAGCTTGAATCCTATGTTACTGATGCCCTGCTCTTTCAGGTCAAGGTACATAGTCTTGATGTCTTCAAAGCTGGTCAATGCAAGATCCTTCTCAACAGGGAACGAAAGCACCCTGTCAGTTGTCTTTGTAGCTCCGAAGGTCTCTATATACAGCGGAATATCTTCCTTGGTGTCGTTCATTTTAACGAGATCACCTCTGGCTGTCAGATAGTCTCTGTATGCCGTGGCCATTCCTACCCAGTCTGCTGTGTAGTAATCTTTCACGCCGTTCTTCTCAGCCAGTTTCTCATCAGTCAGGAAGATATACTGGATCTTATATGACTCTGTATACTTCCTCTTGGATGTTACGGTCCATGTGGCGTTGCCGCTTACCGAGATCGAGTCCGCCAGGTTGTACTGGTCAGAAGGTCTAGGAGTAAAACTCGGATAGACCGTACTGTACGGATGGACGGCTCCTCCGCAGGTCGCCATCAGGGTCGCCAGCGAATCGCCTTCCGAAATTATGGCAAGAAAGCCGTCGGAATGCTTCGGTATCTCGGGAAGATCTGTCTGGGGATCCGAATATTCGCCCACGTTCGTCACAACGCCGTAGACCGGTGTGCGCATGACTTCAGAATGCTGTCCGGTTATCTCGTGGTACGCATAGTCGGGCCCGTAGAGCTGGCCGGCTATGTTTATGCTCTGGTTGATGAAGTCCTCAAATCTTATTATAGCTCCGGACCCGTCTGGTATCATCGTATAACCGGTAAACAAATTGGAGCCGGCTCCGAAGTACGGAAGCATCGTCACTGTCTTGAACTGATATACGCTCTCATCAAACTGCAGGCCGTTCGCGGGAAGTCTGGCTTCAAGCCCGTTCTCGTTCAAGGTGTACTCTATGGCCATCCTGAATCTCGGCGGAGCCGCGTCCGATCCCACATAACCCGTCAGTTCGTGGTCATATTCTAGTTCTTCATATGTATATTCCGGACAGTATTTCTTTACGATGTTTTCTGCCTCTTTCAACTCACGGGCAACGATCGTATCGGAACATACGTAAACAGCCATCTGCTGAGTGATCGGGAAAGCAGCCTGCATCAAAGCGACCATTTTCTCGGTGAGCGTCGGGTCGTTCGAGTCTTTGTAATCGTAATAGGAGATCAGTTTGTTCCTGTCCCAGTCGTTTGTAATGTTGCTTAGGATCAGCGACTCGAAACGTGATTTTTCGATAACCCTCGGTACAAGTCTCGTTACTGCTTCCTCACCTATCGTATACTCGACTCTGATACCGTTCTTTATCGGTTTCATGACGATCTGGTTTCTGAGCGCCGCTTCGACGTAGCTGTTCATCGTCTTCTCGACACCGTTGTCAAGGTAAGTGATTATCAGCTGGGACAGAAGCTGCTGCTTCGTCTTGGTCGCCATAAAATAGTCGTTGTAAGCCACGTCATACGGATTGGAGAAATATGTCTGGCCGGTGGATTTGACCCGGACCGCAATTTCTCCCGTGAACTCTTCATACCACAGTTCGTACCCGTATGCTTCCCTGACAAGCACCATATCCGTTAGCTTGTCATCCGCATTCTCATAATAACGTGTCATGTAGTTGATAAGCGGGTTTCCGTCTTCATCGACCTTGTCGGCATACGCAGCCGAAACACCGGTCGGAAGCCAGGTAAAGATCCCACATATCATAACAAGAGTCAGGAATGCTGATAAAATCTTTTTGAATTTCATATCTTCATCCTCCTCTCTGCTACATTCTGTAGGAAATCTCGTCAATGATATTGGTGACGAAGCTTACTATCTTGCCGACGAGACTGGAGAAGAGCAGTCCCATGAACATAAGGAACGCCATACCCACTATCGTTGCGATACATGTCAGTATGTTCTTGCCTATCGTATAGTTGTGCGTTGTCATCGTGGCCAGGAACAGCAGGAGACCCGCCCACACAAATCCTATCGTAACAAGAAGGGAAATGATACCTGCCTCCTCAGCTGCCAGGAAGTTCGACGCTATCGTCGCCGGAAGCATAAGGAGCGGTATGGGAGTCAGGCAGTAGCATGTTGCGACGAAAATGTCCTTCATGCTTCCTTCGCCTTCAAACAGGGTAGTCAGACACCAGTTTGCTACCACCCAGAGAAGCAGCGGCACCAGAACAGCGGTGATCGCGCCAAGAAGGTTGAATGTCGCGTTTGGTCTCGGGTTGAAGATGTAGCCTCCTCCGATCGTGTTGTAGAAGTACACCATGATCGTTATGAGCAGGATAATGAACGCACTCCGGATGGAGCCCCTCTTTTCATGCTTCAGATCCCAGAACCCGTCAAAGGGATGGAATATGACATGGAAGGCATAGAGCAGTTCTTCTTTCAGGCTCTTTCTTCCTACTTTCAGGGCGGTCCTCTTGTTCACCTTCCCTGCATATCCGAAGAACTTCGCTATAAGGAAAACCGCGACTACGATCACTATAGGAATGATCCAGAAGAACTTGTCAGCCCAGGATTTACGGATCTCCTTGTAAGCCTCGGAGTAACTCTTTGTCTCCTTTGCCGCTTTGAAATACTCCATCGACTCTTCGTATTTGCCCTGGCGGAGCAGAGACTTACCTATATTTACATACGCTTCGTCAAAGTTGTTGTTTCTTTTCAGGATCTCTTTCCAGTCGTCGATCGTGACATCGTACATTCTCTCGTTGTTATGCTGGAGAGCACTGATGAGAAGATCAGCGTATTCAGTTCTCCTGAACACCACAATGTTTCTGTTCGTTTTGTCCAGGCACAGGATATTCGACCCCTGGTAAGCAACAGCCCTTATACTGTCTATATTGCCCATCTGTGAGCCGTTTTTGTCGCCGAAAGCGAACAGAAGGCTGCCGTTTGAGTCGTAGGTGTATACCTTTGACCGCTTTTCGTCTATTATGGACCAAGTCCCTTCAGGACCCATTGCCACATCCACAACCTTGGAAGCTCCCACTATCGTATCATCGTCCACGGTCATCGCGAACAGCGGCTCCGTCATGATCTCGCCGGAAGGCGGGAAGAAGCCGTTTCTGGCCATGACATCTATACCTGAAGCGTTAAGCTTTTTTACGGGAGCATGGTCTCCGGATGTGTCTCCGGCTGCGACCGATACCTCTATCGATGATGTTGTAACGTAAATGAAGTTCTGGTCGTCTATGGTTATATTGTTGAATTCAGTAGGTACGTAGTCCTGCATCATCTCTCTCTGTTCCTTGGTCTGGAATCTCCTCCAGAGGAGCTGGAGAGGTGACACTTCGACTTTGGCCGCTCCGATGAATCCGAAAAAGTCTCCGTCGGTATTGATAACGATCACGCCCTGGTATGTCGTTGACGACACGACGAAGAGACGTCCGTAATCATCAGCAACGCAGGCGATCGGTTTGTAAATATCGCCTTCCTCAAAGTAACTGGATACCGGCTGAGGGATTATCTTCACAAAGTTGCAGTCAAGGTCGAACATTACGATCCTGTTGTTGTCTGTATCACAGACGTAAATGTTGTAATCGTCAACGAATACTCCCGACGGGTTCCTGAACGAATCCGGAACACCTTGTTCATTGACAAATCCGCCCAGCTCGTGCTGAAGCTTGAAATACTTGTCGAGAACCAGGACTCTTCCGAGGGTGGCATCGGCGATATACACTTTTTCGTCCGGCCCTACAAACAGGTCTCTCATATCCGAACTCAGCTCATACGCCAGCCCCATATATGCCGAATCAACTACCATATCCGGGACATACGCGTCCGGAGACGAAAGGATCTGGCCCCTGGATGAGTAGGTATATGTAGCATACGGAACGTTCGCCAGAGTAGCGACAGGCAGGATCATGAGAAGGATAAGAGTGATAGCAATCGCTGAAGACAGTTTCTTCATAATAACGTCCCTCCCTTAGTCCTTCATACCGCTCGAACCCATGGTCTCAATGATATTGGATTGAGAGATCACGAATACGATGATAGGCACCACCATCATGACCACTGTCGCGGCTGCGGAAGCACCGGCTCTGGTTATTCCGGCTGCAGTGATCTGTCCGATAGCATAGTTCAGTGTTTTTAACTGTTCCGAATAAATATATTCTGATGAACCCATCTGCCACAATCCCTGGAACGAGAAGATTATCAGGGTCAGCCATGCGGGCTTGACCATCGGCATGGCTATAGACCAGAATGTCCGGAACTCGGACGCGCCGTCAAGCCGCGCAGATTCCAGGATCGCGGTGGAAACGTTCGACTCCATGAACTGTTTCATCAGATAAAGTCCCAGTGTCGAGCACCACGCGGGCACGATCACGGCAAGATAAGTATCTATCCATCCCAGCCACGTGAGGATGATAAACTTGATAATGCTTCCTACAGTCGCTGAGAACATGAGGGACTTCTGTATGATCCAGAAGCACTGCTTACCGCCCGGGAAATCGATCTTCGCGAGAGCATAAGCGCAAATCGAAGATAATACCAGGTTTCCGAAAGTTCCTCCGACTGATATGAGCACCGTATTGAAGATGTACCTTGAGAACGGCACCCAGGAATCACTCATCAGGTTGAAAAGGTTTCCGAAATTGTCCAGCGTTGGATGCACGACATAAAATCTCGGGGGGAAGTAGAACAGTTCATTCAGCGGCTTCAGAGACTGAATAACCGTGTAGTACATGGGAATGAACATGAATACACCGAGTATCGCGAGCAATACAGTAATTCCGACGTCGCCTCCCGCTGAACGGTTGAGTACGACTTCATGACGTCTGGTTCTTAATCTTTTCATGCTCACTCACCCAACTTAGAAATCAATTTGGTCACCAACAGGTTGGCACCTATCATCAACAAGAACATCAGGAACGTTATCGCCGAAGCATACCCGACTTCCCATCGGTTGCCCTGATATTCGCTCAAATGGTGAGATAATGTGTATCCTACGTAGTCCGTAGGCGGGTTGCCCGCCAGCGCTGAAACTATACCGCCGAAGCCGAAGGATCCGGTGATGGACATGATTGCACCGAACATCAGCTGCGGTTTCATGGAAGGCAAGGTAATGTACCACAGTTCCTGCCACCTGTTGCGCACGCCGTCTATGGATCCGGCTTCAAACAGACTCTTGTCGATGCCCTGAAGACCTGCTATGAATGACAGGAACGAAGTACCGAGCGATGTCCACAGAGCCACCATGATACACAGCGGCATGATGTACTTGGTATTCGTAAACCAGAGGATCGGCGTATCAATAAGCCCAAGCTTCAGCAGAACTCCGTTGACGTATCCGTATGCGTCGCCTGAGAACATTGTTGCCCAGATCAGGTAAACGTTTCCTGAAATAGAGGGCGCGTAGAACACCAGCGTCGCCACCGCGCGGACTCTCGGAGAGAGCTCATTGAGGAACCACGCCACGGCGAAAGAAATAATGTAGGAAGCCGGGCCTACTATTACAGCAAATATAAGCGTGTTTTTCAATGCCGTAAGGAAAAGATCATCGTCAAGGAACAACGTGATATAGTTGTCCATGAAAATAAACTTCGGAGGCTCCAGCATGTTAAATGAGGTAAAACTCAGTAATAAAGAAAGGAAAACCGGGACTATGGTGAACAGGAAGAACAGGATCATGAATGGAGCAACCATGAAGTAAGCCATCTTGTTCCTTCTCACCAAAAACCATGTCCACTGCGCCTTAGTCATTTCACGGCGGGTTTTCACCTTTTTTTCCGTATTTTTCGACATGTTTTTCTCCTTCATCAAGACGCGCCTTATTTATGAGCGAGGTAGGATTCCAGGGCATCTGCCGCATCTGCGAGATATCCGGATATCATATCCGTTGAGCTGTTGCCGACCGACTTCAGCTCTTCTGCGGCTTCCCGCAGCGCTTCGATGTCTTTGCTCTCAATTGCAGCTTTTGCCTTTGCCACCGCAGGATGCGATGCTGAATCAGATTCAAGCTGTCCTATCGCTTCCTCGGCCTGCGAAAGTCTCTTTGATGCCAGAGTCTGGCCGACTTCCAGAGTTTCAAGGTCGAACTCGGTCCTCTTTCTGGTTATCTCCTTGTTGATCGCGTTGATGTGACCCAGCAGAGACTGGACTGGATCGGCATGGTTGTTATAGGCATCAGCAAATGCGAATCCGGTATAACGGTCAATGATGTATGTTCCGGGATACTGGATGATCGCCGTCGTGTGGTCTTTCTGTTTCATCAGCTGGGCGTATTCTCTGGATGTCCAGGGAAGCTCTTCCAAGGCTTCTATGTTCGCTGTGGCATTCTTTGCAGCATCGCCCAGGATCGCAACCAGCTCATTGGAATAGTCGACCTGGAATCTTGTATCGGTATACCAGTCCATGAATTTCCATGCAGACTCTATATCGTCCGCGCCTGACATCATGACCAGCGCGCTGGATGTAGTGACCGATGTATTGTCTATCGTTCCATCTTCCTTTTCGAAGCCGGGTATCGGTCCGAACTCCCAGAGACCTGCAATCTCGGTTGCGAAGATGATGATGTTGTTATATGTGGTGTAGCCTCCGATGAAGAGCGGCATCTCGCCTGACCTGAACCTGTTGACCGCATCGTATGTCACTGGCAGCGAGTACTGTGTGAACATGTTGCACATGGACTCGAAAGATTCAAGTGAAAGGTTTGCGTCGAGGTTGATCCTCATTCCGTCATCAGCCCACAGATCTCCTCCCATCTGATAGAGGAACATCTTATAGTTGTTGGGAAGCCCGATGTCCATGTTGTTGAACTGTAGCACCGGGATCATAGCCAGAAGCTCATCCCAGGTTTTGGGAATCTCAAATCCGAGGTTCGTAATGATATCTGTTCTGTAGAACATCATGTCCCATGTCTGGGTATCGGGCAGGCCGTAGGTCTTGCCGTACAGCGTCATGGGTATCAGGGCTGCAGGAGTGAATCTCGAAGTTACCTCGTCGAAGTTGGAGAATATTTCCCGCATCTCGGCATTGCGGGCCTTTGTCTCTTCATCGTCATCGGGCTTATCTTCGTATGCTTCAGGGTTGACCGCATGAACGGCTGACCTTATGGCATACTGGATCGGGTCTGCTCCTGTTCCGGGCAGTGCGACCTCAGGTCCGATGCCCGCAAGGACGGATGGAAGAAGTGTACCTCCGGCCACGAGTTTCAGGGACGCTTCTATGTTGCTTTGCGGGCCGAAGTCGTTATCGATCAGGTTTCTGATGATCTGGGCCTGATCACGTCCTGTGGTCACCCAGACTTCTATCTCTTTTTCCTTTTCTTCAACCTCCCTTGAGCCTGAAGCGCCCAGAGAGTTATAGTCATTGAAGAATGTGGCAAAGAACTGCTGTATCTCATACCAGAGAGACTGGAAGAAGTTTGCTTCGGCCTTTGGTTTTTCCGCGGAAGCGGGCTGGATGTTTATCCAGTCTATTTCAAGCGGCTGTTTTTTTACGTTGTTTATCCACTCACCGAGGGTACCGACATTTGACTTCAGGTCACCTATGTTTTTCGCGATCTGTTCCTCGTCTGTTCCCATCTTCATGAGGAGTCTCTGTATCTCATCGATGGTCGCTGAGTTTTCCGATTTTATGTCTGCCATGTTCTCGACATAGCTTACAACATCTTTAAGGACCTGTCCCTGTATGACAAAATCCCTGACAACATCCGGAAGGACTCTTCCGAAACCGTAGTCTCTGTACTCATCGGGGACTGCGCCTGTAAGCTTGATAACTTCCAGATAGTCTTTGTTAAGGGAGCTGAGCACCTTTGAGACTGTGCCCACGACAGTGCCCATTTCGCCCAGCGTTATTTCAAGTCTAAGTGTATGTTTGCCCGGCTCCAGCCAGAACTGGAACGTGTCCGCACCGTCGTTGGCGGCCTCGACCTGCCAGTTGGTGTTGTAATTGAACTTAATATAGTTCGCTTCCTCAAACGGAACTTCACCGTCGATGTAGATCCTTCTCGAGGTGTACATTCCGGTCAGCTCGTTCTGGCGGTATCTGAACACGATCTCATACATTCCGGCAGTCGAGATCTCAAACTCATACTCGACCCACTGCCCGGGGGTTACCCATTTTTCTCCCCCTATTGAGTTGAGCCGGATCTTCGCAGGATCCTGCGGCTCCGACATGGAGGATTTTCTGTCAAAAACCGGATATATCGTGTAATCTGAAACCTTTGACGGAGTCTCGGCATTGATATGTATGACGCCTTCCGTCACGGCCTCGCTCTTTCCTGCCGAATACGACGTATAGGATATCTTGTCCTTGTACGGATATATCCTGAGTCCTCCGATGACGGATTCCTCTCTGACCGCGCCCAGTCCGATCGTATTCTCCCCCGCTTTCAGGAAGATCTGGAAAGGATTCGGAAAATATCCGTTAGGATCGTTCACCGTATAGGTCGCCCACTCGTAAAGGACCGTTGACTTGGGTCGCAACTCGTTCCCGGAAGAGTCCATCTCAAACCTTCCGTTCTCCGCATATTCGTGAATCCATGACTTCTTCATGATAAGGTCACGGACCTCAGCAAACGGAACGGAGCCGTTTATGTAGAGAGTCTTCTCCACCGAGTTTGTCTTTTGTGTGACCGGGCAGTAATCGATATCGATCGCGTACAGACCGTCTTCCGGTACCGTAACTTTCCATGTCACGATTCCATCGTCTCCGATTCTAAGCGACTTCCCTGTTCTGCCGTTGTAATCCGTTTCCACCGAAACGGCAGCGGTCGTAAGGGATCTGTCATACTGGACCGCGGGTATGGTGATATCCTCGGTTCCCTTTCCGACACCTCCGTAGAGAGCGACGTACTCGTTATATGACTTCGTCTTCAGTGCATCCGTTACTTCCTGCAGCGTTGCTTTCTGATTCTCCGGAGTGGTTTTCCCTCCGGACTCATCTGAGCCCGCCGCGGAAACTATCAGCGGAAGCGAGGTCAGGCATATGATTGCTGCCAGGCCGAGGCTGAGCAATCGTTTACCAACGGGTTTTCTCATTTTGTCTTTCCTCCTGGTATGAAAAGGCCTTTTTCTATGTCGTTTTTGCGTAAATCTGACACCTTGCGAGGGGCGCCGGATCTGTCTCCGGCATCCGTTTTTTGCAGGAAACTATTTTTTACGCCATCATACGACTAATGATAGCACACAACCCCCGCAATGTCAAGAAAATCAATGGTTTTCAAGGCATTTTGAAGGGATGAAAAACGTATGTTTTCCGGCCTTTTTTTTCACAGTTTTTTGACAGATCCGTGCAACGGGTTTCAAACCGCCGGATATCACGCGCAGCATTGTCACGGACTTGTTATTTCTCATTTACGCCGGGTAATCATAAATTACCTTTGAATTCCTTATTTTGTAAGAGCCTGTGCCACATTTCGGAAAGCATCGGCTCCGCTCGCAATAAGTAATTTATAATTACCTTTCCCTCTGGCTCGGGAGCTCTTTTTCCTCTGCTTTTTTGACAGAAAACACGCACACTCTTTGTGCATATCGCACAAAAATCCAAATCGATTTTCTACACATATACAACTTGCACAAAACCGCTCTCTGCCACGCCTGCAGATTCCTTCCCGGCGTCATCCCGTCCCTCGATTTTTCTTGCGTTTTTGGCTTATTTTTCGTAAATATATTACATTGACAAATCGCTTTTTCGAATATATAATTGTCTCGTTGAATTTCTGCATAATTATTCAAGTCTCAGACTGAGAGAAAGGGAGTAAAGTTATGTACTACATTGGCGTTGATCTTGGCGGAACGAACATTGCGATCGGCATAGTCGACGAGAAATACAAGATCATAAGAAAAGGAAGTGTCCCGACACGTCCCGAAAGAGGCGTGGATGCCATCCTTGATGATATGGCCGCTCTTTCCTACAGGCTTCTGGGCGAGACAGGACTGACTCTCGATGATATATCCTGGATCGGTGTGGCTGCCCCCGGAACGGCAAACCGCGATACCGGCGTCCTGGAATATGCGAACAACATTCCATTCCTTAACTACCCCCTTTCTGAAAGGATGTCTTCCCTGATGGGCGGAAAGACCGTATATATAGAAAACGATGCCAACGCGGCTGCGAAAGCCGAAGCGATCGCCGGAGTCGGAGCCGGTTACCCGTACTTCATAATGATAACGCTCGGGACAGGTCTGGGCGGCGGAATAATCATAAACGGACAGGTCTATTCAGGATTCAACTTTGCCGGCGGAGAGCTTGGCCATATGGTCATTGAAGAAGGCGGAAGGCCCTGCACCTGCGGGCGGCACGGCTGCTGGGAGGCTTACAGCTCGGCCACCGGACTTTCAAAGATCACAACAGATCATATAGTAAAAGCCCGCGAAGAAGGGACGCCCACCATCATGGAAGACATGATCGGCGGTGATCTTTCAAGAGTATCGGCCAGAACGGCTTTCACCGCCATGAAAAACGGCGACCGCGTCGGGCAGGAGGTAGTTGATGAATACATCAAGTATCTCGCCTCCGGGATCGTCAACATCATCAACATTTTCCAGCCCAATGTGCTGGCCATAGGAGGCGGGATCTGCAACGAAGGCGACTACCTGCTGAAACCGCTTTTCGACAGGATCTGGAAAGAGACATATACGAAGGAAGGAACGCCGCGCACCGAAGTCACGATCGCAAAACTCGGGAATGACGCCGGAATAATCGGAGCAGCAGTTCTCGGTCTCTGAGCGCGTCAAATATACTAAGATGATTCAAAACCGCAGCCGAGCTGCGGTTTTGTTTTATATAAAGTAAAAAATCCGGGGCACACCTATTTTTTTTGTGAATATCGCAAATCCTTTTTCTTCCGTCCGATATTGAACTGTTTTTTGGTAAATGATAAAATATACGGAAACAGGCTGATAATTATTCACAGCCGGGCTTTTGCAACAAGGAGCAAAACATGGAACGTTACTACCAGAAAGAGATTGAAACAGCTTCCGCTGAGCAGATACGGGAATGGCAGAACGAACGTTTTCTGAAGACCCTTGCGCATGTCTGGAAGAACAACACATACTACAGAAAGAAAATGATCGACAGGGGAGTGATACCCGAGGACATTCACTCTGTTGATGACCTGTGGAAACTGCCGTATCTCACAAAGGATGACCTCAGGGAGGCATATCCGTACGGCCTTATGTCAGCGCCTCTGTCGGACTGTGTCAGGATTCAGTCCACCAGCGGAACGACGGGAAAAAGGGTCGTGGCGTTCTACACAAAAGAAGACATAGACCTGTGGGAGGACTGCTGCGCCCGCGCCATCGTGGCAGCAGGCGGAACAAAGGAAGATGTGGTCCAGGTATGCTACGGGTACGGCCTGTTTACAGGAGGCAACGGCCTGCACGGAGGATCGCACAAGGTGGGCTGCCTTACGCTCCCCATGTCATCCGGAAACACGGAACGCCAGCTTCAGTTCATGGTCGACCTGGAATCGACCATTCTGTGCTGCACCCCGTCGTATGCGGCTTACCTCGCAGAGTCCATATATGAAAAAGGAATCAGAAACGATATAAAGCTGAAAGCGGGGATCTTCGGCGCTGAAGCATGGACAGAAGAAATGCGCCGTGACATCGAAAGCAGGCTCGGCATAAAAGCATACGATATTTACGGATTGACTGAACTGTCCGGCCCGGGTGTCGCATTTGAATGCTGCGAGCAGTCAGGCATGCACATCAATGAGGACCATTTCATCGTAGAGACCATCGATCCCGACACAGGAAAAGTGCTGCCTGAGGGCGAAAAGGGTGAGCTCGTGTTCACGAGCATCACTAAAAGAGCTTTTCCGCTTCTCCGGTACAGAACAAAAGACATTGCTGTTCTGAAAAGGGAAAAATGCTCCTGCGGAAGAACGTTCGTCAAGATGTCGAAACCCATGGGAAGAAGCGACGACATGCTTATCATCAAAGGCGTCAACGTATTCCCGTCCCAGATAGAAACCGTTCTTCTGAACCAGGGTCTTACCTCCAATTATCAGATCATAGTTGACCGCGTCGGCACCACTGATTCCATCGAAATCAACGTTGAGATGACTCCCGAGCTGTTCAGCGATACGATCAATACCATTGAGATCCGGGAAAGGCAGATCACCGACGCAATGAAATCCATGCTCGGAATATTTGCGAAAGTATCGATAGTGGAACCAAAATCCATCATAAGAAGTGAAGGAAAAGCTGTCAGAGTGATTGACAAAAGGAAGTTATACGGTTAATATATAGTATGAAGAGAATAAGAGGTTGAGGAGGATTGTACAATGTCCGTCAGACAGTTGTCCGTATTTGCAGAAAACAAGCAGGGTTCCCTTTACGAAACGACCGCTATCCTTTCCGAAGCAGGAATTAACATAAGAGCCTTCAGCGTAGCCGACACAAACGAATACGGTGTCATCAGGATGATAGTCGATGACCCGAGAACAGCGGCATATTCGCTTTCAAGCGAAGGAAAAATAGTAAGCGTGACTGATGTTGTGGGCGTTCAGATTTCTGATTCCCAGGGAGGCCTTTCAAAGCTTCTCGGGATCGTCTCTCAGGCAGGCATCAACGTTGAGTATCTTTACGCTTTCGTGTCCTCCATTCCCAACACCGCAAACGTCGTGCTCCGGGTTTCAGACAACGAAACGACCGAAAAGATACTTAGGGAATCAGGCTATTCCCTGCTCACAGACGAAATAGCGAGAACCCAGATCTAAAGAACCGGCACAGCCCACCGCTGTGCTTTTTCTTTTGTTTTGCTTTCCTTTTTTGTTGATGTGTCAGCTCGTTTGTGATATACTTTTTACAGTGGGTATAATTCTTTTATCATTATAAAACGACAGGAGATTCATTATGGAAGAAAAAAGATGTCCTCTTTGCGGATCGGTGCTTCCTGAAGACGCAAAGCACTGCCCGGAATGCGGAGCAAATCTGAAAGATGCGGCAGCCGCGGCGGCTGCTGCTGAAGCGGCGGTCGAAACGGCCGCAGGAGAAGTCGCGCCTGTTGCTCAAAATGCTGCGGAAACAATTTCTGAAGGAGCCGAAAAGGTGATTGAAGCAGCGGAGGAAAAGTCTGAAGAAGCAGCGGATGAGATCAGGTCTTTCGTTGCCGAAGAGATTCCCGCGGCACCGGCTCCGGCATATGTTCCGAACGAAGCGCAACAGCAGCCACCGGCAACACAGCCCGTTGCAGAGACCCCCGCGGTGCCATATGTTGACCCCAATCTGGAAAAAGAGCGCCAGAGAGCCGAAGAAGAGCTTCAAAGAGCCGAAAAGGAACGTCAGAAAGCCGAAAAGGAACGTCAGAAAGCTGAAAAGGAACGTCAGAAAGCTGAAAAGGAACGCGCTGCGGCTGAAAAAGAGGCAAAGAAGGAACAGGCCCGCCAGGAAGCCATCGCAAAAGCAAAAGCAAAGGAAGAACGCAGAGAACGCCTCGCAAACCGCGAGCCTCTTACCGAAGATGATGTATGGCGCACACCTTATCAGCCCGTGTCGCCGTGGGGCTGGATCGGCCGCTGGCTCCTTCTCGCCATCCCCGTCGTCGGTTTTGTCCTCAGCATAGTATGGGCGTGCGGCGGAACAAAGAGAAAAACGGTCCAGAATTACTGTATCGCGCTTTGGATCGTCGTCCTGGTATGCGCCATAATACTGATCGCCGCGTTCGTCGCGATCTGGATCATTACCGGCAATCCCATAGAATGGTTCCAGAACACTGTACGCGAACTTGGATCCGCCATGTCGTCAATTTGAACTTCTATATACAGCAACCGAGCTCAGGCCGTTCAGACCTGAGCTCGGTTGCTTATTCACGCAGTTACGATACCCGCCGCTTCCCGGAATTCGGGAAGCTTTTTCGCATCGTCCCTCATCTTGTATTTCAGTATCTTTCCCGCCGCATTCATCGGGAAACTGTCGACAAACACGACATATTTCGGTGTTTTATGCTTTGCCATGTGTTCCCTGACATAATCCCTGATCTCTTCCGCCGTACAATCCTCCCCGGGTTTCTTAATAACGCACGCCATTATTTCCTCGCCGTATGCTTTGTCGGGAACGCCTATTACCTGCACGTCCTGGACCTTCGGATACGTATAGATAAAGTCCTCTATCTCCTTTGGATAAATGTTTTCTCCTCCGCGGATGATCATGTCCTTTATCCTCCCGGTGATCTTGTAGTTCCCGTCCGGAAGGCGTCTCGCCAGATCCCCCGTATGAAGCCACCCCTCTTTGTCGATGGCAACAGATGTCGCCTCAGGCATTTTGTAGTATCCCTTCATTATGTTGTACCCGCGGGCAACGAATTCGCCGTCTACATTGTCAGGGCAGTCCTCTCCTGTTTCGGGATTCACTATCTTGCATTCCACGCCGAATATCGCCGATCCGACTGTATTCACCCTCGTCTCGATCGAGTCCGTCGTCTTTGACATGGTGGTCGCGGGAGACGCTTCCGTCTGGCCGTAGGTTATACAGATCTCCGGCATATGCATCTTTTGAATCACTTCCTCCATGACCTTGATCGGACACGGAGAGCCCGCCATGATTCCGGTACGCATATGTGAAAAGTCGGTCTTGCTGAAGTTTTCATGGCCGAGCATGGCTATGAACATGGTGGGTACCCCGTGAAAAGCCGTTATTTTCTCACGGTCGATACACTCAAGACCCAGTCTCGGCGAAAAAGCGGGAATCGGAGACATGGTGACCCCGTGCGTCATGGAAGCTGTCATGGCAAGGACCATTCCGAAACAATGGAACATCGGGACCTGTATCATCATTCTGTCAGCAGTAGACAGATCCATGCAGTCTCCAATCGCTTTTCCATTGTTGACGACGTTATAGTGGGAAAGCATGACTCCCTTCGGGAATCCGGTCGTTCCGCTGGTATACTGCATATTGCAAACGTCATGCTTGTTTATCATCGCTGCTCTTCTGTATACCGCGTCCATGGGTGTCCTCTGAGCAGCCTCGATCGCGTCTGACCAGGTCAGGCACCCCTTATGCTTCGACTCGACCGTGATCACATTTCTCAAAAACGGAAGGCGTCTGCAGTGCAAAGGTTTAACAACACCGTTCTCATCTTCATTGTCCTTCAGTTCCGGGACTATCTCGTTCATGATCTTTACGTAGTCAGAATCCTTGTATCCGTCGGTCATAACAAGGGTATGGGTGTCGGACTGCCTGAGCAGATAATCGGCTTCATGGACTTTGTATGCTGTATTTACTGTAACGAGCACGGCGCCGATCTTGACAGTGGCCCAGAAAGTGATATACCACTGCGGAACATTGGTCGCCCAAATGGCTACATGGTCGCCCTGCTTTACGCCGAGCGAGATCAGCGAGCGCGCAAACAGATCCACATCGTCTCTGAATTCGCTCCATGTCCTTGTATAGTCACATGTCGTATACCGAAAAGCATAGCGGTCCGGGAATTCCTCCACCATGCGGTCGAGTACCTGAGGCATGGTCAGATCGATCAGCTGCTCTTTCGGCCATACATAGTAGCCCTCGCCCCGGTTGTCTGGAATCAGCCTGGCGTTGCTTTCCGGCACGCCAAGGTACATTGACATAAAATGGGCATAATGAGGAAACACCACACCCGGGTCGGAAAGATCCGGAGCGTACTGCTTCATCCACTCGAGAGAAACATATCCCTCATAGTTGAGTGATAAAAGCGCCTTCATATAGTCAGCCATAGGAGGCAGGTCTCCCTCCCCGACCAGCTTGTATATAAGTTTCCCGTCTTCAACCACAGAGTCCTTGATATGTATATGTTTTATGTATGCCCCGAGATTATTGATCGTAGTCTGGGGCATTTCACCGTTGAAGCGGAAGGGATGGTTGAAATCCCACAGGGCTGCCACATTGTCGCTTCCCACCCGCGCGAGAACATCCGAAAGGCGGGCGGTATCCGAGTACACGCCGTTGGTCTCCAGCAGGATTATCACCCCAGCCTCCTCAGCAATGGGAGCGAGATCCTTCATCTGTTCCACGACAAAGTCGTCATCTACCTGCATCTCGGGCTCTGCGGACGGCTCTCCCAGCACTCTTACGTACGGAACCTTGAAATATCTTGCAAGGTCGATGTACTTTCTGATCTCCCTCATATTGTCGTCCCGTCTGTCACGGTATCCCAGCGAGCACCCTGTTGAAAAGCAACTGATCTCCAGTTTCTGCCGTTTCAGCTGTTCTCGGGTCGCTTCTATGTTCTCAGGCTTGAACGGAGATTTGTGCAGTTTGAATATATCTTCTCCTGAAAGGCCTCTGATCTCAATTCCCTGAAACCCAAAGTCCTTGGCCATGGAACAAATGTCTATCCATGAAAAATCCGGACATCCCAGTGTGGAAAATGAAATTTTCATATATACCTATCCTCCAGAAAAAACAAAAAACCGTGTCTCTCTTACAAAGAGACGCGGTGTAAACCTCGTGGTACCACTCTTCTTCGATACATTCGTATCCTTTTTTCAGGCACTATCATGCCTTTCCGATATAACGGTCGGTCCCGTCTGCGTCTACTCTGCCAACGGCATTTCGGGCAGCCGCTCCGGAGTGAGTGTTAACCGCATCGATATTGCCTTTCACCGCCCGGCAACTCTCTGTACATCTTCTCGGTATTGCTCTCCGTCACTGCGTTCTTCAGTATGCGCAGATTCTATCATGAAAGATTTTTCATGTCAAGATGGTCAGTGAAAATTTGGACATCCTGCATATTCAGGCACATCATCACTGGCAGGGATTCACTATTTCACACAGTTTATTCTTCCTGTCCTCTCATTGAATCCTGTATATATGCCTGAAACTCGCGGAAACCTTTCGGAAAATTCTCAGAGCCGTCAGCCTTTATTTCCTTTCCGTTTATCCTGGCAGAAAACCGGAACATGATGCCGTCCTTTACCCCTTTGGGGTGGGAACCGAAAAACCCATCCCATCTGATAACGTTACAGCTGTTCAGCATTCTTATCATTTCCTCCACCGGTACCTTTACCGTTCCTGTCGGGACGCGTGTCTCGCCTTTTTCGATATAACGGATGTCATACCTGGAAATATCAGCCATATCCTCGTTGTTAATGATCTCGTATTCGCATGTGAACCTCATTCCGCTCAGCCGAAGCGTAACTGCATCAAAAGATTTTACCTCTTCCTTTTTGAAAAACACGGCGCTCCTCCCACTGACTGAAAGCAGGACGGAAGTGACCGCCCGCTTTCGGATCCCTGTTTACTTCGCTTTTTATTATATCACAACCACGCTGTGAGAAAAAGAGTGACCTTTTTTCGATCCTCCGTTCTGTCCGTCTGCCAGTAATATATACGTTTTTCCATTCAGTTCTCATAGTTTTGTCATTCCGAAAGATTGACACAAAAAAACACGGATGATATAATAATCTTTCAAGGTATTTTTCGACAAATGGGAGGTAACGGTCAATGCCAGACAGCAGTGACGTAATGCGTGCTTTATCTGATCTATTATCGGAACTGCAGGCAAAACTCGACGAGGGCAACATTGAAGAAGCTCGGAAAACTGTTGCCGAGATCAAAGGCCTTTTTCCGACCTCAGCCACTGTTCCGGCGGGATCTGCCGACGAAGAAGCGGGCGCTGACCGCGGAAACGCGAACGAGGACGGTTTCTGGTATCTCGGCCCTCCAAAGGAGAAAAAATACCGAAAGCCGGATTTTGAAACACCCCCCGGCACCTATGACATAAGTATAGCCGAATCAAAAACCGATAATGCCCGGCCGGAACCTATCCCGGAAAAGGGCTCTCTGAAAATACCAGAGGCACCGAGAAGGCTTGTTTCGGTTGATCATGATGCTATTCCTGAAAAGGAAGATTCGGTAGTCAGAAAATACAGCTTCTATCACGAGGGCCTTCTTTCCTCAGCCACGATCAGGTCCAGGCCCGTGGACAGTGCTTACAGTCATTTTTCACGGGATGTAGCCCAGAGCCACCGTTCTTCCCCGGTAAAACAGTTCGCTTCTCTGTCCCCTGTTCCTTTCCAGTCATATATCCCCCAGTTCTCACATATGAACAGCCAGCAGATAGAGTTTTACAGAGCATGGCGCGAGGAAGTCAGAAAAGGGCTTTTCCCTGCGGCAGACCTTCCGTATATCATACTCTACATATACGAAGTGATCAACCTTCCCGATCTGATCCCTCCACAGCAGGGTGTCCGCATACTCTCCTCGCTGTGGCTTGCTTACCGGGGCACTTACCCGAGACTTGACGGATTTCTGGGTGAATGGATGGCTGATTACTGCCTTATCCATGAGCTCCCCCTGCCGAAATCCCTTCTGCCTTTTATCCCCAGTATAGTCCCCAAGTCACAGTTCAAAGAGTTTTATATTCATCCACTGCTCCTTCTGGCCAAGAACGGAGAAAAAGAGAACATTTCACTTCTCGGCAGGGCCATTGCGGAAACCCTGTCTGATTATGACTATACACAGTCAAAATGTTATATGCCCAACAAAGCCTTCTATGACTCGGAACTGCCGTATCTTGTCGGTGCATTCATAGTCAAAGCCATCGCGGATTCCGCGGCTCCGCTCAGCCTGGACCGGTTCTACTCCATAACAAGAGAGAGCTACAGCGGAGCCATGGTCGCTCCCGGTATCAGGATGCGGATCGACCTGAGTTTTCTCTCCTTCACAAGAAGAGCTGAATCACGCCAGGTAATAACGTCTGCTGTAAAAGAATGCGAAAACCGCCTCAGATCTGTGCTCGGGATAAAGTCAAAACTCAAGACAGAGCCGTTGCAGGCCGGGATACAAGCCTGTCTGTATGAAACCCTGAACACAATCTACCCGCTTACAGGAGATCCGAAGCAGAAGGAGCCTGAATACATGGAGTATTATGAGCCCGAGTCCAGCGGTTACGATTATGAACTTGCGGCAGAACTTGAACAGTCATCATGGACGAATACCGAGCGGCTGACCGGCGAGGATCTCACGTCCAATGACCCGGAATGCGGCGCGGCTGACGAGAATCCCGAGGGCGCCGTTTCTTCCGGAGACTTCATTTTCGAAACCGGGAAAGCCGTATGCACGGAAAACAGTGACGCAGATATAACCACAAAAGGCGCGATACGCGCGGCTCTCGACAGCGAGTTTTCTCTGTACTGCCGCGAAAACGGACTTAATGAGGGAAACATGGCTGACACCGTGAACAGCCTTTTCCTTGACATTCTCGGAGATGTAATCATAGAGCCGGATCCGGCCGGAATCTCCTACAATCTCGTTGAAGATTACAGAAAGGAAATCGAAGAGTGGCTTCAAACGTATTAAACAGGATACCCAAAAGAATCCTTGGCACTTTGCTTTCGTCTCTTTCAGGGGGAGTCGTTCCCAGAATGGGAGCTCCGTATATAGCCATCGGAAGGAAAGAAGAGATCCAGGCACTTGCCGATGCACTGGACAGAGTCGCCGAAGGTGAAGGAAGCACGAAATTCATTATCGGTCGTTACGGTTCCGGGAAAAGCTTTCTGATTCAGCTTGCGAGAGGGTATGCTCTTGACAAGGGGTTCGTTACTGCGGATTGTGACCTTTCTCCTGAACGGAAGCTTGCGGGCAGCGGAATGTACGGACTCGCAACTTTCCGTGAGCTGATGAAAAATCTCGCATGCAAGACCTCTCCCGACGGCGGTGCTCTGCCTGTCATCATAGGCAAGTGGTTCACAAGCATAGCATCCGAGCTTGAAGACGAAGGGCTTGACAGAAACGGGCAGGAATATACAGACGAATTCACGAAAAGAATATCAGCCAGCCTCAGATCGCTTGAGTCTGACATCGGAGGCTTTGACTTTGCCGCAGTCATGAAAAAATATTACACTTCCTGGAGCGACGGCGATGATTCCGGACAGTCCGCCTGTCTGAAATGGCTCCGGGGAGAGTACTCCACGAGGACCGAAGCCCGCCAGGGCCTCGGGATCAGGTCGGTAACCATCATAACCGATGACAACTGGTATGATTACCTGAAGCTTTTCACTTCTTTCTTCAGGCTGGCCGGTTACAGCGGCCTGTGCCTTTACATCGACGAATGTGTCAATCTGTACAAGATACCGAACAGAATCTCCCGTGAAAACAACTATGAAAAGATCCTGTCTATGTTCAACGACACGATGCAGGGGAGGGCGCCGGGCTTAATGATCGTGTTCGGCGGAACGCCCCAGTTCCTTGAGGATACAAGACGTGGCTTGTACAGCTATGAAGCATTGAGGAGCAGACTGGCAGACGGACGATTCGGCGGAGGTGAATACCGCTCCCTGATGCAGCCTGTTTTGAGACTGAAGCGTCTTTCCGATGCTGAAATGCTGGCATTGATCATAAGACTTACTTCTCTTCACGGCGAATACCATGCATGGGAGCCCGGGCTCACGGAAGAAGAAATGAATGACTTTCTTGCAACTTCCCTGAAGCGAGAAGGAGCAGGAACGATGATCACCCCAAGAGAGATTATAAGAGACTATGTGACCCTGTTGGATCTTCTTTATACAAACCGGGATCTGTCTTATGCAGACATCAAACGAACAGCAGCCGACAACCCGCAGATCAGCACAGCTGCATATGACAGCAGGACACCCCAGAGTTCCATTCCTGCGTCCGTCAGTCAAAACAGCCAACAAAACGGAAAAGTGACTCTTGAAGACATAACGTTCTAGATCTTTCTCGAAAGGATACGCCATGTCAGTATTTGAATCCTACTCGCCATTTATCAGAGAATACATCTATTCCCACGGATGGGAGGCCCTCGGGCCCGTCCAGGTCGCAGCGGCTCATGAGATCTTTTACGGAAACAACAATCTCCTCCTTCACTCAAGGACTGCTTCCGGAAAGACCGAAGCCGCGTTTTTCCCGATCCTTTCCGAGTTTTATGAAGACATGCCGTCTTCTTTCGGAGCCCTGTACATCGCGCCGCTCAAATCACTGATCAATGACCAGTTCCTGAGGATCACCCAGATCTGCGAAGATGCAGGTATCCCGGTCTTTCACTGGCACGGCGATGTAGCCCAGTCCCACAAGGCCAAGGCTCTTGAACACCCGGCGGGGATCCTCCAGATAACGCCGGAGTCCCTTGAATCAATGCTGATGAACCGGTCATCTGATCTGATAAGGCTGTTCGGAGATCTGAGGTACATCGTCATCGATGAGATCCATACTCTCACCGGAACAGACCGCGGAAACCAGATCCTCTGCCTGCTCTCCAGACTGCAGAGGAAGACCGGGGTATACCCGAGAAGGATAGGTCTGTCCGCCACCGTGGGCGATGTCGGAAAAGCGGCAGGATGGCTCGAATCCGGAAGCGGAAGATCGACCACTGTTCCTGAAGTTCCGAAAACCGAACTCCGATGGCGTCTGGGCATGGAGCATTTTTACATAATGAGCAAGGATGTGGCATCTCTGCCGTCTTCCGAACTGACCCCCTCGGAAACCATGCATATGGACATGGGATATGAATACATTTACGATTCCGCGGTTGGAAAGAAGTCAATAGTCTTCTCAAACTCCAGAGAAGAAACAGAATATGTCTGCGCAACATTAAGGGAAATAGCAAGATACAGAGGCGAGCCTGACATCTTTCTCATTCATCACGGATTTCTTTCAGCAAGTATCCGCGAAGAAGCGGAAATGAAGATGAAGGATGATTCGATCCCCGCCGTAACCTGTGCCACCGTGACCATGGAACTTGGAATAGACATCGGGAAACTTGAGCGGATAATACAGCAGGGTTCCCCTAATTCTGTGTCTTCTTTTCTGCAAAGGCTGGGCAGAAGCGGAAGAAGAGGAGATCCGCCGGAAATGCTCATGGTCTTCCGGGAAGAAAATCCCCTGCCCAACGCGCCTCTTCCGGAACTTATACCGTGGGAGCTGCTCAAAGCCATTGCCATCGTGCAGCTTTACATAGAAGACCGGTTCATAGAACCTCCGGTCACAAAGAAGTGTCCCTTCTCGCTCATGTTTCACCAGACCCTTTCGATAATAGCGTCCAGCGGGGCTCTTTCTCCCGCTGCCCTGGCAGAGATGATTCTCAGCCTCCCTCCGTTTGCCCATGTAGACAGAGAGGATTACAGGCTGCTGCTGGTCTCAATGATCAACCATGACTGGCTGGAACTGACAGAGAACGGAGAGCTTATTATCGGGCTGAGGGGCGAAAAACTCATAAACTCCTTCAAGTTTTATGCTGTATTCAAGGATACTGAGGACTTCACTGTCAGGTGCGAGTCCGGGGAGATAGGTGTCATCACCACCCCTCCGCCTGTTGGCGACAGATTTGCCCTTGCCGGCAGAGTCTGGCAGGTGGAAGAACTGGATATACCCCGTCATCTTATATATGTCATGCCTGTCGAGGGAAAAATGGAAGTCAGTTGGCCCGGCGACTACGGCGAGGTCCACACCAGGATCCTTGAACGAATGAAACAGGTCCTCTGTGAGGATACTGAATACCCCTATCTCCACAAGCAGGCTCTGGAGAGACTGCGTACTGCCCGGGCTGTAGCCCGTAATACCGGAGTATGCCAGAAACCTATCCTCCATCTAGGCGGTTATACCTGGGCTCTTTTCCCCTGGCTGGGCACCCGCAGTTTCCGAACTTTGAGGAGGTATCTTTCCAAATACGCCGGAAAGTATAAACTGACCGGAATGGAATACGAAGGATGCTATTACATGACTTTCAAGCTTGAAGGCGGAAGCGGCGTGAATATGCTCAGGGATCTTTCGAACAACATAATCCGGGAAGGGATAGACCGTTCATCTTTGATCGGCCCTTCCGAGTCTCCGGTTTTTGAAAAGTTCGATGAATTCATACCCTCAGAACTGCTCAGGAAAGCATATGCGGAAGACAAACTAAGAACAGACGAGCTTGATCTCAGAGTTCATGACTTCATTACTCAATTGGGAGAATAATATGCCGGACAAGATTTCTCTTCGCGGTGTGCGCATGCACAACCTGAAAAATATCTCCGTGGACATTCCCCGTGACAGGCTGGTGGTACTGACCGGCCTCTCCGGCTCCGGAAAGTCTTCACTGGCTTTTGATACACTGTATGCCGAGGGTCACAGAAGATTTGTAGAATCACTTTCCTCGTATGCAAGAATGTTCATTGGTCAGCTCGACAAGCCGGATCTTGACTCGGTTACGGGGCTTTCCCCCGCCATCTCGATCGACCAGAAAACAACTTCAAAAAACCCCCGTTCGACAGTTGGAACAGTAACCGAAATATATGATTATCTAAGGCTCTTATATTCCCGTCTCGGAACGCCTCACTGTCCTGTTTGCGGCAGGGAGATCAAGCAGTCTTCCACGGATATAATCGTAGACAGCATTATGTCAATGCCTGAGGGAACAAGATTCATGATCCTCTCACCCGTGGTCAGAGCAAAAAAAGGCCGGCAGGAAAAAGTTCTGTCCGACGCAAAAAGAAACGGCTATGTCAGAGCCCGTATCGACGGAATCATTTATGATCTGACTGAGGATATTGATCTTGACAAAAATCTTCGGCACACTGTTGAACTTGTCATAGACCGTCTTATCATAAAGCAGGGAGCTGAAGGCAGAATCACCGATTCGGTAGAAGTCGCACTCAGAGAGTCCGACGGATTCGTCATATGCGCCACCGTGCCGAATGACGGCTCCGAACCTGTCGAAAACGAGTATTCGACAAATTACGCCTGTCCCGAACACGGAATCAGTTTCGGCGATCTGGAACCAAGAGCGTTCTCTTTCAACAATCCCTTCGGCGCCTGTCCTGAATGTCTCGGACTGGGAGTGCTTATGACTTCAGACCCGAGAAAAATAATCCCTGACCTGTCACTGTCCCTGGCGGAAGGGGCCATAGCGGTAAACGGATTCAAATCTCTTACAGAAGACAGCTGGAACGGTCCGCTGTTCAGATGCGCTTTGGAAAGACATGGTGTCAGCCTCGATACGCCCCTCTGTGATTATCCCCCCGCTGCTTTTGATATCCTGCTGAACGGAGACCCGGACCCATGCAACATCACCCGCAGTTTCGGCAACAGGACCCAGACCCAGTCCGTCGTTTTTGAGGGATTGCTTAAAATGATAGAAAAGAGAGCGCAGCCCGGAGCATGGGAATACGAATATTACACCCAGTTCATGTCAGAGCGCGACTGCCCCAGTTGCCACGGCGCCCGCCTAAACCCACAGATCCTTTCCGTTACCATAGGAGGGAAAAACATACACGAATTCTGTTCTTTATCAGTTTCTGATGCCCTTGAATTCACTAAATCCCTGCATTTTTCGGCTGAAGGTGAAGTGATCGCCAGGGAAATAGTGAAAGAGCTGAAGAGCAGATTGGGATTTCTGGAGTCCGTAGGCCTGAACTACCTGACGCTTTCAAGGAAATCAGCGACTCTTTCCGGAGGAGAGGCTCAGAGAATACGGCTGGCTACCCAGATAGGATCTTCCCTCGCGGGTGTCCTGTATATTCTTGACGAGCCTTCCATAGGCCTCCACCAGAGAGACAACAGTAAGCTGATAAAAACTCTGAAAAACCTCAGAGATCTGGGCAACTCGGTAATTGTCGTCGAACACGATGAAGAAACCATCATGTCATCTGACTATGTGATCGATATAGGCCCGGGAGCGGGGATACACGGCGGAGAAGTCGTTGCATGCGGTTCCCCTGCTGAAGTTGCAGCAAATACAAATTCAATAACCGGGGACTACCTCTCCGGCAGAAGATCAATAAAAGTCCCGGAGCGCAGAAGGAGCGGGACCGGAGAAATGTTGAAAATAGTCGGCGCAAGGGAACACAATCTGAAAAATATTGACGTAGAATTCCCACTTGGCTGCTTTGTATGTGTCACCGGCGTTTCCGGTTCCGGCAAGTCTTCTCTGGTCAATTCGATCCTTTATCAGTCCCTTGCCCACTCCCTGAACCGTGCGTTTACGATCGCCGGAGACCATGACAGGATCGAAGGAGCCGAGAACCTCGACAAGATCATCGCCATTGACCAGTCCCCTATTGGAAGGACCCCGCGCTCTAATCCCGCCACCTATACGGGACTGTTCACTGACATCCGGAATCTGTTTGCTTCCACCCAGGGAGCCAAGATCCGGGGATATAACAGCGGGCGTTTCTCTTTCAATGTAAAAGGGGGACGCTGCGAATCATGCCAGGGTGACGGTGTCAAAAAGATCGAGATGCACTTCCTCCCGGATGTGTATGTGACCTGCGACGTCTGCCACGGAAAACGGTATAACCGTGAAACTCTTGAGGTCAAGTACAAAGGAAAAAGCATATCTGACGTTCTGGAAATGACCGCGGACGAAGGAGCTGATTTCTTCAAAGATGTGCCAAAGATTGCAAACAGGCTGAGGCTGCTTTGCCAGGTCGGTCTGGGGTACATAAAGATAGGTCAGTCTTCAACTACTCTTTCCGGAGGCGAAGCTCAAAGAGTAAAGCTGGCAACGGAACTTTCAAAGCGGGCGACGGGCCGGACGATCTATGTGCTTGACGAACCGACGACCGGTCTTCATTCCGCTGATGTGGACAAACTCATAGGCATACTTCAATCCCTTGTTGACGCAGGGAACACATGCGTTGTCATCGAACACAACCTTGATGTCATAAAATGTGCGGACTACATAATTGATCTGGGTCCCGAGGGAGGAGATGCGGGCGGCACTGTGATAGCAAAGGGCACGCCGGAGGAGGTTTCCATGATCCCCGGCTCATACACAGGGTTATACCTGAAGGAAAAACTCAGGAAATGATCCAGAAAGAAAAAAGGCTTACGCCTTTTTTCTCTTTTTCGGTTATTGCGGCAAAACATCTATCTCAATACATGTTCTCTGCGCGTCAAGTCCCTTGATCTCAACGAAATAGTCAAGTTCGAGCCTTCCGCCGGTAGGATACTCAAGTTTTCCCCTGCATCTGCGGGTATACATTGCGAACTCCATCGGACCGAAAGGCGTCCGGTACGAGTTCCTGTACCTCCTTTTCTCCACGCATTCAAGGACAGAATCCACCCCGCCGGAATGACTGATCTCGACTCTCGGCTTTTCGCCTGCGAAAAATCTGATGTTCGTTAATGTCCCGCCCAGGCTTTCATTTTCCGCGAATGATATCTCCGTGTACTGCTCTCCGCTGTCAAGGTTCCCGCTTTCTATAAATCCCGTTGTAATGTAAGAAAACTCTTCCGTGTCATCATCTTCGTTTTCAAGCTGTCTTTTTATCTGTTCAAGCACGTCCCTGAACTGTTCCACCGCATCCTGTCCATATTCTACCTCATCCAGGAGCTCATCTTCACATCCGTCGGCAAGAGACTGGCCGATGTCTATTCCTTCAAGGTCGAGCACACCGTCCAGCGCTTCGTCTGTTTCCTGCGGGTGGTATTCAGGTGCGTAATGCTCTTTTTCAAAAAGATCCGGGTAAAAATCCTCCTCGTCATCAGAATACAGATTTCTCAATACTGATGATACGTCTGTCGGCACAAGCCCTTTGCAGACCTGGTATCCCAGTGTCTGGCGTGACTTCAGCCTTATCTTTACCGGTTTTCTCTCCATGTCCGCTTCCTTCATACCGGTTTCAGCTCCGGCTTTGGATTGAATTTGAGGCCGTATTTCTTGATGATCTGATCTGCCTTCTCATACGAAGGGCTGTCGTACGCAACATCTGCCGAATGAGCATCGCTCCCAACGCATACTTCGGCTCCCATTCTGCCGCATAGTTCAAAAAACCGGTCGCTCGGGTAATGCCGGTTGTCCCTGATGCCAAGACAGTTGATCTCAAGAGGCAGCCCTGCACTTCCGGCTTTATCTATGAGCTTGCCGTAATGATGTTCGTATATCTTCTGGTCCCCGGAAAAAGCGACCAGGTCCGGATGTGCAACATAAGTATACAGTCCTGTGTCGATTGCCTCGCAAACCTGATTGACGTAATCCCTCAGAAGATCCTCCGAATCAGTTCGCTGGCCGGAATATACCCCGTCAAATTCATTCCTGATGAAATGCTGTCCCAGGATCAGATAATCGACCGGATAACGCCTGAACAGCTCTACAGTTTTATCAAAGAACTTCGGGTAGTATTCAGCTTCATATCCGATTTTTATATCTATTTTTCCTTTATATTCTTCTCTCAGATCAAGAAGTGTTCTGACATAGTCTTCCTGCAGGTCTGGTCTCATCCTGAATCCGGAATAGTATCCCTCCGGAAAAACATACGGAGCATGGTCTGCAAACCCTATCGTTTCAATCCCGCCAGCAATCGAATTTTCGATGTATTCTCTTTCTGTCCCGGATGCATGGTTGCACCTGAATGTATGTGTATGAAGGTTACATATCATTTTCATAATTAGATTTCGGCCTGTTTTCCGCAGATGGTGCGAATTCTGTCCGGCCGGGCCTCCCTTCGAGATCTTCACAAGATTATACTCCTGTTTTCCGACGTTTTCAACAAGCCGTGAGATCGGGTAGGGGGAAATGAATTCCCCCTCCCACACCACCGTACGTGCCGTTCGGCATACGGCGGTTCGGTTCTTCTCCTCGTTTGTCTCAACGCTTTTGCGCTTTTGCTCTACGACTTCCTTCGTTTTGCCTCATATACGTTTCGGCTATTCCTCATATCGAGCATACGCATTACATCTTCTAACGATAAGTTGAACCGTTCAGCCCTTCCCGATTTCTCGGTACTATGGCTTATGCTGACTTCTCACGATTCGTTGTTACTACGGATTTCTCCGCTCGTGAGATCTCACGGGATAAGCCTCCGGTCTTTCCTCGTCTACCCTCTCAATCTACGCATACGGGTTACGGTTGCCTTTTGGACTTCGTGACTTCTGGCCCACTCGTCCGCCGCATACGCCTTGATATTGGGTTTTCTGTTCGTAAGGCTACGATTTCGCTATCCCTTCCTCTCGCCTATACCTCACGGTGTAAACCTTGGGAGTCGCTTTGGGGTTCGTTGGCAACTACGCCCCTTGTGGACTTTCACCACAGACCGACGGCATGCCCGTCGT
>JAFTCY010000126.1 GCA_017454465.1 Clostridia bacterium | reverse complement strand
TCTGGAAGCTATGGACGATCTTATGGAGGCCATCGGCCTTCAGTCCTTCGCCCAGAGAGACCCTGTATCAGAATACCGTATCCAGAGCGCAGATATGTTCGACGAGATGATCACCGCCATAAGGGATGACACGGCAAGAATGGTCATGTCGGTAATGCCAAAGCCCAGAGACGAGATGAAGAGAGTCCAGGTGGTGAAAGTCGTCGGCGAAGGCGGAGGCTCATCCGAGGCCCAGAGAAAGAAGCCCGTTGTGAACAAGACGGCGAAAGTCGGAAGAAATGACCCGTGCCCCTGCGGGAGCGGCAAGAAATACAAGAAATGCTGCGGCGCCAGACAGGGCATGGATGACGGGGAATAAGGCAATATGGGATTCGGCATTCTGCTGTTCGGATATTTTCTGGCTTTTTCCTTCACCCTGCTCAAATTCTATGTATTTGCCGACATCATAGGCGCGGTCATTATGATCATCGCCTTCGTCAAACTGAAGGAATATAACAGATATTTCATCCGTTCCATAATATTCTGCGGCATATTCATCCTGGCGTGTGCCGCTACCGCGCTCTCCCTGATATTCAGGCTCTATGAGGTGGGCTCGGTCATCGACACCTGCGTCAAGTATGTAAGATACATATCAGCCTGCCTTATGATGGTCACGGTGTTTCTGGGGATCATCGGCCTTGCCGGCCAGGCCGGCGCCCTAAACCTAGTTACCCGCGCGAAGCGGAACATGATCCTGACGGTCCTTCTTTACGTTATAATGCTGGCTTATGTCCCGCTGAGCGGGTACCTTACAGGAAACTGGGCATCATACGTGATGGTGGCAGTCTATCTCTACGGAGCCATCGTCCTGTTCCTGAACCTGCTCCTGTTCTACAGCTGCTTCGGCAAGCTGTGCGACGAGGGTGAAAAAGAGGACGAAGTAAAGAAATCAAGATTCAGGATAGTCAACAAGCTCAACGAGAAATTCGATGAGATAGAAAAAGGCAAGGAAGCATACCGGAAGGAATCGGTGAAACTTGCCGTCGAGGAAGCGGACAGAAGAGCTGCCGCGAAAAAGTCAAAGAAAAAGAAAAAGAAGAAGTAGACGGGGGACATATGATAAGGATTGGATTGTTGATCATAGGCCTGCTATGCCTGGCCAATCCGGTGATCAGGGTCATTGACGTGGTGCCTGACGCCATCGGGTGCTTTCTGATCTGCCTCGCATTGCTCAGGCCTTCGTGCTTTACGGGCAGGCTCGATAAAGCCAAGAACCAGTTCTTCAGGCTGGGACTGGTGGAGTGCGCGAAACTGTTCGCCATCGTGATCCAGGTCAGGTCATCCGACAATACTCTGCCGCTGCTGCTGGCAACGGTGTTCGGGATCATAGAGATCATAATGTTCATTCCCGCCGCAAACAACCTGTTTGACGGGATCCCGGACTGCACCAACGGACACTTCAGTCCCCTGACGAAGAAGACAGTGACAGCTGACAGTTTCGCGAGGGCAAAGGTCTTCGTGATCATCTTCTATATCGTCAGGGTCGTGATGACCGTGATACCGGAGCTGACCGAACTTGAGAACTTCGAACACTACGGAACGGTTCACCAGGGCGAGAGGAGCCTCAGCTCATTCAAGCCCATGCTGTACACAGTGACGTCTGCGGTCGTTCTCGCGCTGGCGGCGGTGTTTGCGGTCGTGATCCTGGTCCTGTTCATAAGACTGAAAAGAGACAAGGTGTTCTGCCAGACTCTTGAAGACAGGTATACGAATGAGATCATGCCTAAAAAAACATACCTTGTGTCAAAGAGGATGAACGTGGCCATGATCCTGATGACCGCGGCCGCGGTCACGTCGGCTACCGTTATCTTTGACAATATAGACATCATGATCTCGGCGATCTCCGCCGTATTCGTTATTGCCTCAGCTTCGGCGGCGGCAAGATATGAGAGGAAGATACTGGCGGTCATCCCGTCGGCTCTTGCAGGCGGCGTGCTTTCCGTGATCGTGATCATCAGGATGATCAGTTTCCATGACAATTACGGCCTTACGACCGTTTTGAAAAATGAAACGGTTTCGTCGCTTTACTATTTCAACGTGGGGCTGGCAGTAGCGGAAAAAGCGCTTATGCTTCTTACGTTCCTTATGATGTTCCTTATGCTTTACCGCCTGATTTCGGTCCACGTGAAGAAATTCCTGTACGCCACTGACCGGGTGGCCTTCATCGACAAGGAGAGAAGGCACAGGGAGGAGATGCAGTTCATAAGGCCGAGATTCATTTTCCTGGGCATTTTCACAGCCGTCAAGTTCGTCAGCGATATTATATACTACTTCCAGGCTCCTTCCTTTGAAATGGCCGGGCTTGTATGCATCCTCATATCACTTGCTTACGCGGCCTATGCCGTATATGCCCTGTGTTCTGTCAATTCCAGGGTGTACATAAATGAGATCAGGATGTCATGACACTGTTCTTAAACGAAATTAACGATTACCGGAGAAGATATGGTTCATCAGTTTCAGCTTGAGGGATACAACATAGTCATTGACGTGGCGTCAGGTTCCGTTCACGCGGTGGACAGGGCGGCATATGACATGATCTCCATGTACGGGACTCTGCCGAAGGAGGAGATCATAAAAAAACTCGGCAGAAGGAAATACGGCGGCAGAAAGCTTGACAGAGCCGAGCTGGAAGAGTGCTACGGTCAGATAACGGAGCTGAAGGAAAAAGGAAAGCTGTTTTCTGAAGACAGCTTCGCTCCCCTGGCAAATGAGCTTAAAAGACGTACTTCCGGAGTCATAAAGGCTCTGTGCCTTCATGTGGCCCACACATGCAATCTCAACTGTTCCTACTGCTTCGCCAGCCAGGGCAGGTACCACGGAGACAGGGCTCTGATGAGTGTTGACGTGGGCAAAAGGGCCATAGATTTCCTGATTGAGAATTCGGGAAGCCGGCGCAATCTCGAAGTGGACTTTTTCGGCGGGGAACCGCTGATGAACTTCGATATGATAAAAGGACTGGTGAAGTACGCCAGGGAGGAAGAGAAGAAGCACGGCAAGAATTTCCGCTTTACTCTTACAACCAACGGCATGCTCATCGACGATGACGTAATAGACTTCGCCAACCGGGAATGCAGCAACGTGGTGCTGAGCCTGGATGGCAGGAAAGAGATCCACGACAGGTTCAGGGTGGATTACGCAGGCAAAGGAAGCTGGGACAGGATAGTTCCCAAATTCCGGAAGCTCGTTGAGGCAAGAGGCGGAAAGTCGTACTACATGAGGGGGACGTTTACCCACAGCAACCCGGATTTTCTTGAGGACATAAAGGCGATGCTCGATCTGGGATTCAGGGAACTGAGCATGGAGCCGGTGGTGTGCGCCGAGGACGATCCCATGAAACTTACGGATGAGGATCTTCCGGTGGTCCTGAAGCAGTACGAAGACCTGGCCAGGCTGATGAAAAAGAAAAAAGCGGAAGGCGATCCTTTCACTTTCTACCATTACATGCTCGATCTTACGGGCGGCCCGTGCATATATAAACGGATATCCGGCTGCGGATCCGGCACTGAATATATGGCAGTCACACCCTGGGGAGACCTCTATCCCTGCCACCAGTTCGTGGGAGACGAAAAATTCCGTCTCGGAGACATATGGCACGGAGTGGAAAACACCGAAATTCAGGAACAGTTCGCGTCATGCAACCTCTACCGGAGGGAAGAGTGCCGTGACTGCTGGGCAAGGCTCTACTGCTCGGGCGGATGCGCGGCAAATTCATACCAGTCCACAGGATCTGTTACGGGAATATACGAATACGGGTGCAAGCTGTTCAGAAAGAGGATGGAATGCGCTCTCATGCTTGCGGTGGACGACATCGTCGGAGGGGCTGATGAAGACTCCGATATGTGATTTTGTCAGAAAGTATTCCGAAGAAGGATGCATGAGGCTCCATATGCCCGGCCACAAGGGCTCGGGAGATCCGGAAACATATGATATTACCGAGATCCCGGGGGCGGACGATCTGTCTGACCCGTCGGGGATCATAGCGGAAAGCGAGCGCAACGCCGGAATGATATTCGGCGCCCGGACCTTTTATTCCTGCGAGGGTTCCTCCCTCTGCGTGAGGGCCATGCTCTATCTTGTGATGCTTACGGCAAAGGAAAGCGGAAGACGCCCTTTCGTTATCTCCCCCCGCAACGCGCACAAGTCGTTTCTTACCGCCTGCGGGCTGCTTGATATCGATGTCGGGTGGATATACCCGAGCCGGACAGACCGCGAGTGGTATCTGTCAGGAGGTTTCGGGACAGAAGACGTCAGGGCGGCCCTGGAGTCCAATCCGGGATGTACCGCTGTATATATAACCTCCCCCGATTACCTTGGAAACATGGCGGATATCCCGTCCATAGCCGCTCTGTGCAGAGAACACGGAGCCCTTCTCGCCGTGGACAACGCCCACGGCGCGTATCTGAGATTTTTCGGCAAGCATCCGATCAGCCTCGGAGCCGACATGTGCTGTGACTCCGCCCACAAGACACTGCCGGTGCTTACCGGCGGGGCATACCTGCATATATCCGGCAGCGCTCCCGGCATACTGAAAAGATCAGCCAGACAGGCTCTCGGAATGTTTTCGACCACCAGCCCCTCGTACCTGATCCTGCAGTCCCTTGACGCGGCGAACAGGATAATGAGTTCCGCCGGCTTCTCGGAAAGGATCAGAAAGATGGCGGAGTCGGTCAGCGAGGCCAGGGAGGGACTCAGGGCCCTTGGACTGGTCCCTGAACGGACCGGAATGGAAGAATACCTGAAACTGACTCTCAGGCCGAAATCATTCGGATACACGGGAACGGAGCTGTCGGAGGTACTGCGTAAACAGGGCATCGTGTGCGAATTCTCGGATCCTGACTGCTGCGTCATGATGTTTTCCCCGTCAAATTCCCTCACGGATCCCGGAAGACTGCTCAAAGCGGTCAGACATACCGGCAGCAGAAAGCCAGTTTCCGGGGCCCCGTGCGGATTTTCCGTTCCGCGCAGGACGATGAGCCTGCACGACGCCATGACATCTCCCTTTGAAACACTGCCGGCGGACAATAATATCATCGGAAGGATCATGGCTTTTCCTTCTCTCAGCTGCCCGCCTGCCGTGTCGGTGGCGGTCCCCGGGGAGACAGTGGATGAATTCGTTTTGTCATGCATGAAGTATTATTCCATAAAGAAGTCAGACGTCATAACCAAAATCTGAAAGGCAGAAACGATATGAGAACACTTGCGAAAAGAGCAATCATTATCCTGCTTGCGGTCCTGATGACCGTATCGGCGGCTCCTGCCGTATCCGCGGAAGGAACCGAAGCATTCGTGAAACGCTATGAATACGGCGACGACGTTTTTTCGGACGTCCATGCCGGAGACTGGTTCTTCGAAAACGTAAAGGCCTGCTACGAATACGGTCTGATGAACGGGAAGGGTCAGAACAGATTTGACCCCGCCGGAAATATATCAGTGGCCGAAGCCTGCACCATCGCGGCAAGGCTCCACTCTATCACGGCGAAAGGTACGGAAAGTTTCGAAAGCACAAAGCCATGGTATCAGGCATACATAACTTACTGTCTCGAAAACGGCATACTGGACGAATCACCCGCCGAGCCGGACGCGAAGGCTGAAAGAAGCCTTTTTGCCGCGCTCCTCTGCAGATCGATGCCGATCCTGGAGCAGATCAACAATGTTCCGGACGGAGCTCTGCCGGACGTATCCGAATCAGACGGATACGGGGCGGAGATATACAGCATGTACAGGGCAGGCATCCTTACGGGATCCGACGGGAAGGAAACTTTCTACCCCCGGAATATGATAAAGAGATCCGAGGTGGCGGCTATCGTCACAAGGATCGCCGATCCGTCCCTGAGAAAACATGTGACGTTCAACACTCTCACGGTCTATGTTTCTGCCGGCGGCAGTGACGCGGGAGCCGACGGGACGGAATCCGCTCCGTTCGCTACCATCTCCGCGGCCAGGGATTTCATCAGGGGCGTCGACAAGAGCCTCTACAACGGCATAGACGTCGTGATCCGCGGCGAGTACATTTTGACCGAGGCTGTGGGATTCGGAGCAGAGGACAGCGGAACGGATGGCTGCGTCATCAGATACATAGGGGAGGACGGAGCCTCCATCGTGGGCGGCATCGCTCTGCATGCCTCAGATTTTTCGGCCTGCGGAGGGGATCTCGTCAGATACTTCCCTGAAGAAGCCAGAGAGCATATCGTGATGATCGATCTTGAAGGATACGGCATAACCGATGAGCTTATCGGACAGGCTCTTTCCGGCGGAAACTTCAGATTCCGCGCTCCTTTCCTTTCGTCAGACGGCGAGAGGGAAAACATAGCCAGATTCCCGGACGATGACTGGATCAATTTCGTGGACGGCGTGGCCGTCGGAACGGACGGGGAGGTCATAACAAAGTTCGCGAACAACACGGAGGCCGATTATTATCTCATAAAGTACGGTGAACAGTACTTTGACAAAGTCAGCTCATGGACCTCGGAAAACAAGAAGTTCGTAAGGGCAAGGTGGAACAGGCTGTGGTGCCCTGACGATTCATACGTGATGGAGATCTCCGGTGAAAAGGACGAGATGAAGGTCAAGTTCGCAGGCGGATACGAGCCTACTCCGGGCATGGTGTTCTACTGGTACAACGTCCCGGAGGAACTGGATGTTCCGGGCGAGTATATGTATGACGGCAGCGTGCTGTACTATTATCCGCGCGATGACTTTGACTCGGCCGTCCTTACAGTGCCTGTGTCAAACGGCATTTTCAGGCTTGACGGATCCGATCACATTCATTTTGAAAACCTCATCCTTACTTCATGTCTCGGCCATGCCGTCAGGTGCGACAACGTCACGGACGTCAGGATAGCGGACTGCGATATCTCAGCCACCGGGGATTCCGGTATATATTTCAAGGGAGAGAACTTCGATATCGATATCAGCGGGAACTATGTCCATAACATCGGTGACTGCGGGATCAGGGCTGAATTCGGTTCATATTACCCGCTGACAGACAGCAATTCGGTCATATACAACAATATGGTCAGAGACGTCGCGGTCACGGGCGCGTACGGATACTGCATCACAATGAGCGGTGTCGGTTACACCGCTTCCCACAATGTCGCGTATGATTCCAATTTCAAGGGGATACATATAGCTTCCGGCATCAATGCCCTGGTGGAATACAATGAGATATTCGGCGTATGCAAGCTGGCGGAGGATGTCGGGGTCCTTTCGGGAGACTGCCGCACTAACGCGAATGTCGTCGTGAGATATAACTATGTACATGACTGCGGCCCCGAAGGCACACCTGCAAAAGTGGCTGAGGTGAATCCCGATTATGTGTATTTCCCCATAGTCGGCATATACTATGACGGCATGTCAAGCTATTTCACAACATACGGAAACGTTGTGCAGGCGATAGACGGCGGAGGCATCCTGCTGAATGCCGGGCGCGGCAACGTTGCCACAGGCAACCTTGTCGTGGATGTGGCATACGCTTACATCGACGCTTCGGACTTCGGATACTCTTCCAATTTCAAGGAAGACGGGTCGTATAAGAAAATGTCCAAGAAGTACGATGATTACGTGTATTCAGAAGAATACAAGGCCATCAACCCCGAACCCGCGCAGCTTATCATGAATTCAGCGGAAGCTGATCCGGACGACCCGATGTTCTATCACTGCCCGGCTAACGTTGTTGTGAAGAACAACTGGTGTCATCTGAACAAGGCCAACAGAAAGGGCGTGTTCGCCGGCTGGGGAGGCGCAGCTTACAATATAGACGAATACGTGTATAAGTACGCGCGGAGCCTGGACGATATCGATGTGCCTCAGGGAAGCCGGGTGAATTCCAACATTTCCACATACAGCAGCCGCAGGGAATCGGTCGATCTTGAGCAGCTGATCACTGAGACGGCGGCAGGGGTCATAGAGATCACGTGGGAACAGTTCAAACAGATAGGCATCGTGAAAGATGACTGGCATCTTGACATCCCGGTGGTAGGTTACAACGCCAGATAATGATCACGCATACCAATACAGAGAGCGGCATGGCCAGAAAGGTCATGCCGCTTAATCTGCGAACAGGGGTCCGCGGATAAACTATTTTCTTATGAGGTCGTTCAGATGCTTGCTGTAGAAAAAGTCGTGGGTCATTTTATCGAATTCTGCCCATAGGGGCAGCGTCTGGCAGGATGAGGCTCTGGGACAGGGGATCGCGCCTTCTGCAAGACAGGCAACGGAGGCCATTGAACCCTCCATGAGCTCGATGATCTCCCCTATGGAGTATTCTTCCGGTTTTCTCGTGAGTTTGTAACCGCCGCCTTTTCCGCTCGCTCCCAGGATAAGCCCCCCTGAGACCATATCCTTAACGATTATTTCAAGATATTTTTTTGATATTTCCTGTCTGGCGGCGATATCCTTGAGGGGAATGTAGCTTCCGTTGTCATTTTCCGCCAGATCTATCATCACGCGAATCGCGTAGCGCCCTTTTGTCGAGATCATGTCGCACCTCCGATTTTTTCCTATTATACAGTAGGCAGATAGGTTTTTCAACACCGGATTCTTTTTTCTTCTTAAAAACATATTGACACAGTAGGTAAATAGGAATATAATACCGGTGAAATCACAGAAAAGGAAAGGACATTATGATATATTGTGACAACGCGGCCACGACAAAGATGAGCGAAGGCGCATTAAAGGTATTGAACGAAAGACTGAGTGATTCCTGGGGCAACGCGTCGAGTCTGTATCTGCACGGTCAGAAGGCGAAGGAGGCTCTGGAGAAGGCCCGGGAAGATATAGCAGGAGTCATAGGAGCCGCCCCGGGCGAGGTGTATTTCACATCCGGCGGAAGCGAAGCCGATAACCAGGCCATCCGCTCAGCCGCGGAGACAGGCAAAAAACTGGGAAAGACCCACATCGTCTCCTCTGCCTTTGAGCATCACGCGGTGCTTCATACCCTGGAAAGGCTGAAGAAAGAGGGATTTGATGTCACCCTTGTGGACGTGCATGAAAACGGTCTTGTGGTGCCTGAAGAAGTTGAGAGAGCGATCAGGGATGATACCTGTCTTGTGACGGTCATGTACGCGAACAACGAGATCGGCACGATCCAGCCGGTAAGAGAAATCGGCGCCATATGCAGAAAGAGAAAAGTCCTGTTCCACACAGACGCCGTGCAGGCGGTCGGACATATTCCGGTGGATGTTTCCGCTGACAATATCGATCTGATGTCCGCATCAGCACACAAGTTCCACGGACCGAAAGGAACCGGGTTCCTGTACGCGAGGAAGGGAATCAGACTGACGAATATTATCGAAGGCGGAGCACAGGAAAAGGGAAAACGGGCCGGAACGGAAGATGTGCCGTCGGTGTGTGCCATGGCCGAAGCCCTGAAGGAATCAGCGGCCGGAATGGAGAAGAGCGGTGAATATGTACGTTCCATACGCGACAGGCTTATTGAGGGGCTGAGCCGGATACCGCACTCGGCCCTTAACGGGGATGCCGACCGCCGGCTGCCGGGAAACGTGAACTTCTGCTTTGAGGGCATAGAGGGAGAGTCGCTTCTGCTCCTTCTTGACGACAAGGGGATACAGGCATCGTCAGGCAGCGCCTGCACGTCCGGTTCCCTGGATCCGAGCCACGTGCTTCTCGCCATAGGAAGAGTGCACGACGTGGCTCACGGTTCCCTGAGGCTGACGGTGGGGGATGATATCACCGAAAGCGACGCGGATTATGTGATAAGGTCGGTCGGGGAGGTCGTGGAGCTTTTGAGAAGCTTCTCGCCTATCTGGAGAGATCTTATGGCGGGAAAGAAACAGTTTATACTTTGAGGAGGAGAAAATGGCTTTATACAGCGAAAAGGTAATGGATCACTTCCGCAATCCCAGAAACGTCGGCATCATTGAGGACGCCAACGGCATAGGCGAGGTGGGCAACGCAAAATGCGGGGATATAATGAAGATGTACCTGAAGATAGAGGACGGTATAGTGAAGGATGTCAAGTTCGAGACCTTCGGATGCGGCAGCGCCATCGCGTCAAGCTCCATGGCTACTGAGCTCATCAAGGGAAAACCGGTCAGCGAAGTGAAAAAGCTGACCAATCAGGCTGTGGCTGAGGCCCTGGACGGACTTCCGGCCTACAAGATGCACTGCAGTGTTCTCGCCGAGGAGGCCATACAGTCCGCCCTTGAGGATTACGAAAAAAGGACAGGAAAGAAAATTTAGATTTTTTATTCAAAACCTATTGACATAGTAGGAGAATGGGAATATAATACGGAAAACACGAAAGAAAGAAGGCGCAGGTAATGCTGAATTCTGCTGATCTCAGACAGAACGGATACTGGTATTGTCGAATGCTGTTCTCCCGGGCATGTAACATGGCTGGGGCATTTGACTGTGAGATCTGAGATTCAGTTTAAGTGCCTGACTGCAGACGGTGATAAAGACCGTTCCGACGAGCCTATTGCCCGGGAGCTATTCAAAACAGTTCCCGGGTTCTGTTTTTATACCCGGAAATATATCAAAGAAAACAGGAGATTATGAAAATGAGCGGATACAGATTTGAAACACTTCAGCTTCATGTGGGACAGGAACAGGCAGATCCCGCGACGGATTCAAGGGCAGTGCCCATCTATCAGACCACTTCATACGTATTTCACAACAGCGCCCTCGCGGCCGCGAGATTCGGACTGGCCGATCCCGGCAATATCTACGGCAGACTCACAAACTCCACACAGGACGTGCTTGAAAAAAGAGTGGCAGCCCTGGAAGGGGGAGTCGCGGCTCTGGCGCTCGCGTCCGGCGCGGCTGCCATCACATATACGATCGAAGCTCTTGCCCAGAAGGGTGACCACATAGTGGCCCAGAAAACGATCTACGGAGGCAGCTACAACCTGCTGGCCCATACGCTTCCCCAGTTCGGGATCGATACGACATTCGTCGACATCCATGATCTTGAAGAGGTAAAGGCAGCGATCAGGCCGAATACAAAAGCTGTCTTCATCGAGACCCTGGGCAATCCCAACAGCGATATTCCGGATATCGATGCCATCTCTGAACTGGCGCATTCAAAGGGGATCCCGGTTGTGATCGATAACACTTTCGGCACTCCTTACCTTATCAGGCCCATCGAGCACGGCGCCGATATAGTCGTGCACTCCGCCACAAAGTTTCTGGGAGGGCACGGGACGACTCTCGGCGGCATAATCGTTGACAGCGGCAATTTTGACTGGAAAGCCAGCGCGGAAAGATACGCGCCGATCGCGGAACCCAATCCCAGCTATCACGGCATATCCTTTGCCGAGGCTGTGGGCCCGGCCGCATTCGTGACCTACATCCGTGCCATTCTGCTGAGGGATACCGGAGCCGCCATATCTCCTTTCAACGCCTTCCTGTTGCTGCAGGGAATAGAGACCCTGTCGCTCAGGCTCGAACGGCACGCTGAGAACACGAAGAAGGTAGTTGAATACCTGGCAAAACATCCTCTTGTGAAAAAGGTGAACCATCCGTCACTGCCGGATCATCCGCAGAACGCTCTTTACAGGAAGTACTTCCCGAACGGCGGAGCGTCGATCTTCACTTTTGACATAAAGGGAGGACAGGAAGAAGCGTGGAAATTCATAGACGGACTTGAGATCTTCTCGCTGCTCGCGAACGTGGCCGATGTTAAATCCCTGGTGATCCACCCCGCTTCGACCACCCATTCCCAGCTGTCTCCCGAGGAGCTGGAGAAAAACGACATAACGCCGAGCACGATCAGGCTGTCAATAGGCACGGAGCATATAGACGATATCATCGCGGACCTTGAAAAAGGCTTCGCTTCGATATAAAATAGAGACAGAGAAAGGATGTATACTGACATGGCAAGAATTTACAAAGGAACACCGGAACTGATAGGGAACACTCCCCTCGTGGAGGTAGTGAATATAGAAAAGGAACTGGGACTTGAGGCCACAGTCCTTGTTAAGCTGGAATACTTCAATCCGGCAGGGAGCGTAAAGGACCGTATCGCAAAAGCCATGATAGAGGATGCCGAAGCAAAGGGCCTTCTCGGGGAAGGCTCCGTCATCATCGAGCCCACCAGCGGGAATACAGGCATAGGACTGGCATCACTGGCGGCTTCCAAAGGCTACCGTATCATACTGACCATGCCGGAGACCATGAGCGTGGAAAGAAGAAATATACTGACGGCATACGGAGCAGAGCTCGTTCTTACGGAAGGCGCAAAAGGAATGAAAGGCGCCATAGCAAAAGCTGAGGAACTGGCTGCTGAGATACCGAACAGCTTCATTCCGGGACAGTTCGTGAACCCGGCCAATCCGGCCATCCACAAGGCAACCACCGGCCCTGAGATCTGGAGGGATACGGACGGCAAGGTGGATATATTCATTGCCGGAGTTGGGACCGGCGGCACCGTGACGGGTACCGGCGAGTATCTTAAAGAACAGAACCCAGATATAAAAGTGGTGGCTCTTGAACCGGCAGACTCTCCTGTTCTCTCTGAGGGCAGGGCAGGCGCTCACAAGATCCAGGGGATCGGAGCAGGTTTTGTACCCGATGTTCTCAATACCAAAATCTATGACGAGGTATTCAGGGCGGCAAACCAGGATGCATTCGATACGGCTAAGCTGCTGGCGAGAAAGGAAGGGATCTCGGTGGGAATCTCATCCGGCGCGGCTCTGTTTGGAGCGATACAGCTTGCAAAACGTCCTGAAAACAAAGGCAAGGTCATCGTCGCGCTGCTTCCCGACAGCGGAGACCGCTACTATTCGACGCCTCTATTCACCGAATAGGAAGACACTGACGAAACAGCTTGACATGAGACCGTTCGTTCACATATAATCTGTAAGAACGAACGGTCTTTTTTTGTGTTGAGCGGGAGGCAGGCATGGTGACAGAACGCCTTATCATCGACGGGATAAGGGAAAGTGACAAAGAGGATTATTTTCACAATATCTCACACGACAGGAAGGTGCTTGAGACTTTCATATGCCGGTATGCCGAGAGTCTGGAAAAACTTGATTTTTCATCGTATCCCGGAAGAGACGGGCTGTTCGCCATCAGGCTCAGGGAGACAGGCCGCCTTATTGGCATCATATTGTATTTCGACTATAAGCCCGGATCCTGTGAGATCGGATACGGAATAGGGTCGGAATACTGGGACCGCGGCTATGCCACCGAAGCCGTATCCTGTTTTCTCGATTTTCTTTTCCGGGAAAAAGGGTTTGAGACGGTATACGCGTCGTTTTTTCCCGGGAATTGCTCTTCCAGAAGGGTGATGAAAAAATGCGGGATGTCATTCTGCCGGTTTTCAGAAAAAAAGCTGACTTATCTCGGCGTGGAAAGAGATCTGAAATATTATTCGGTAAGCAGAAGCGGGAGGCGCTGAAATGTGTACCAGTATTGTTGTGAACAGAAAAAAGACTATAGTCGGCTGGAATCTTGACCTTCTTGACATGGAATACCGGGTCAGATCCTCCGGCAGCGGTGTCTTCATCGAGATCTTTGATGAAAAAGAGGGCTGGCTTCCCCTGTTCGGGGCAAATCCGGAAGGAGATTTTGTCGGCATGCCAACATGCTGGCCGTATGATGAAAGAAGTGAGTGTTCGGGCCAGGGAAACAGTATCATAAGGCTGAATATCGATCTTCTGCTCGGGAGGAAAACACTTCCTGAAATACGGGAGACCGCGGAAAATGAGCCGGTTTACAGCGAACCCGGCGTGACTTTTATGGGGGCGCTCTCAGACCGGGAGGGAAATGTGCTGCACATAGTTCCGGGTCAGGGGAACCTATACTATGAAAGACCGGATCATGCGGTGCTGACGAACTTTTCTCCGTTTAAGGGAGATTCGGAATTTCATCCCTGGATGGGTATGGACCGTTACAAGACCGCTGAGGCCATGATCCGGGAGGCAGGTGACGGATTTGATGTTGCAGACTGCTTCGGGATACTTAAGGCGGTGTCTCAGGAAAAATGCCCGACTGTGGTCTCCATGGTATATGATGTAAGCGGAAAGACGGTATACTGGTGCGAGCAGCGGGACTGGGATAATATATTGTCAATGAGATTTCTAAAGCAGGAATATATCGGCTGCTGCGGCCTTGACTGCGAGACATGTGAAGCCCGTCTCGCCACTGTCCGCGGTGATGATGAACTGCGTGTAAGGGTGGCAGAGCTGTGGTCTGAACTGAACGGGGTCCGGATCACACCTGATATGATCAACTGTACAGGCTGCCGCCTTCCCGGCGTAAAAACACCGTTCTGCGGGTCTATATGCGTGATCCGCAAATGTGTCGCAGACAAGCCTTTTGAAACATGCGGGAACTGTCCCGAAATGGACACATGTGAAAAGCTGGAAATGATAATGGGCAGAAACAGGTCCGCGCTGGAGAACCTGAAGATGATGAGATGACAGCAACTGCTTCCGTGCTGATGCGCATTCACTGACCGCTGGCAGCGCGGGATCAGGGGAGAGGAGAATCAAGGTACGAAAAAAAAACAGTTCTGCATATGT
>JAFTCY010000125.1 GCA_017454465.1 Clostridia bacterium | reverse complement strand
GCTGGAGCGACAGCGTTCCGGCTGAAACCGTGAACCGACTTCTTGATCATCTTCCTCAGGCTCAATATATCGGACTTGCATATTGTCCGAACGCAGATTTTTCTGTTTTGAAATCCCATGGTCATTTTGAGGAACTCGTTTTCTCAAACCACTGTGATCTGACGGCCCTGCCTGTACTGGATACCAGAGTGCTCGGCCTGAGCGGCTGCGACAATATCCCGTGGGATATCGTCAGGCAGATGGATACGGTCGAAGTGATCCGGTACGGGGGAAAGAAACTCCTGGGACCGGAAGTCTTTGATCAGCTCTGCAAGATGAAATCGCTGCAGACCCTCGTGTACAACGCTGTGCCCTATGAGAGCTGGAACTGGGACGAGGCGATGCCGCCGTACAAGATCACATCCGTGGATGAGGCAGGTGAATGGGTGTTCGATACGGTCAGCCGGGAAACGATCGCGCACTTTCTGGAGGGCGGAAATCGTACACTGGTCCTTCTGGCATACAACCCGACAAATCCCGGTGCCGACTGATCGGTCTCCCCTGTCCATAAGTTTCCCTTCGTTCTTTGTGTACCGTCTCGGGCTGAAAGGTTTTTCTTGCCGCCCTGTTGTGGTACAATTCTTGTGTTGTCCCTGTGTAACATCAGCATAATCATCCGTCCGTGCCAAAATGGCACGAAAAATGGCACGAACTATTTCCCTGGGATTAGAGTTCTTAATGCATAAAGCCACCAAGGAGTTAACTTCTTGATGGCTTTTTTTCTCAACTTTCAGAAGCAAGTCCGTTCTTCCTTCTCTAGAGTTGACGCTTACGTTACTTGGTGGCTTCTTTTCTCATTTACCAAATCCAGTTTTATAAAGATTGCGGTCCGCGATCAGATTTTATGTCGGCATCTTCCGGGAACACATGATCCTCGAAAGGACGGAGCCGTTTGGTGTTGCTCCAATAATCGCTCTTGTCCATCATGGTGAGGTATGCTTCTATTCGGTTCGTCATAAAAGTCTGTCCGTTCATAGTATCGGGCTCGGTATACCATATTGACCCGCTTAGCACCACAAAACTGTCTTCTGTTTCCGCAACCGGAGCGATCGGTTTACTTTCATCATCCTCGTAGTAATACATTTTCATTTCAACAAGTTCGCCTGTCTTTGGATCACAGTGGTGTTTGTGAGACTCGTAAGGTTCTTCAATATAGGCGACGATTCCGAATCTGCCGTCCAGTACCGGATCGAATAGCCTGACTTGCTCATTTTCCCGCAGTTCCAGAATATCGTTGACATCCATCAAATGCTCGTCCCGCCCTTCAGACACATGGAGGATACGGATCTCGGTGCCGCCGATCGGGCATGTATACATGATGTCACCCCAATCATATGCGATGGAGATGTCTCCTGTTTTGTAATGCAGGAACTCGGTCTGTTCCAGTGTCTCCGGATTCAACCGGATCCAGGAATAATCCAGATGCTTCATTTTCTCCAGCGTTTCAGCATCCTCATATCCCTCCTGCAGGGAGGCGATTCGGAGAACCAGTTCATTCCCTGTGGCTCCGTAAATATCCACACTAAAGAGGCCTTCTTTTGGGAAACGGGTGATTTCTTTCGCCTCTGACATGTTCTCGTCAATATAGAACAGAATCCGGTCTCCGAAACTTCGTGTCGAAAAGTCCAGGGCCTGCAGCATGAGATACAGTCCGTGTCCATCACCGGCAACACCGCTGTTTCTGTTTACCCGCATTTCGTCTGGCAATGATAGTTCTTTCCGATTTGAGCCATCCAATCCAAACTGGAAAACCTTTGAGGGATATCCTTCAAAGTCCTGGATAGGGGTCGTTCCCACGGAAATAACATACAGATGATCTCCGCACACAGCTGGGATCGTCCCGCCTTCATGGCCCGGAACATTGGCTGTATATGAGTCGGCATTTGCGTCAGCTCCCTCCATAAGGAAGTTCAGGGTCATAGATTCATATTCGTAATAGAGCAGCGATACCCCGTTGTGATCGATCCGACACTTGTACAGACCGGACTCGTTTGCCGTCGTATTGTCCCACAGCGCGTCTTGGGCTTTTATCAGTTTCATGGTTCCTTCCGGGCCGGTATTTTCAGGGACATCCACAGATTCGGGTGTAGGGGTGTCCATTTGAATCGGTGCCGGAACTGTCGGTTCTTCTGTTTGTGCACCGCATCCTGTAAACAGGGAACAAAGCAGCAAGAACAGCAATATGGTCGATATAATTCTTTTCATAACTTGCCTCCAAATGGTTCATGGCATCAGAAATGCTGTATAACTCGTTTCTCCGTTCCAGAACACATCTTTGTCAATGAAAGCATAAATATAGCGGTATGTTTCAGTATTTTCGTTGTTCAGACCATCATAGTAGTCCGGAGGAGCCGGGAAACTGTTCTCGTTCCAGGCAACACCCAGTCTGAAGACGTAGTATTTGTCGGATTCCATATAGATGGTGGGGATATCTTCATCCCACATGTTTTTCATCGGGACAGTACCGCTTAGGATCTCGCCGGAATTGATATCTACGATCGCCGTTTCATCACGGCTTTCATCTGAGAAGCGTACGAGAGCCTTCTCTCCGTTGATCTTGAAGACCTGGGAATGCTCAAGCCCGTAAGGATTCTGCAGATCGCTACCGTCAAACAGAGGTTCAGCGATATACGCATTTCCGTCGTTTTTGAAGGTGTACCAGTCCGGATCGTTCAGAATGCCTTCAATCGTAGTGCGCTGCCATGTTGAAGTGTCGAACATTACGCCTCTCTGGGATTGGCGATTGACAAGAACAAGCTGGTTGTCCTTTGTTACATAGAGACTGTTTGTGCTTGTTGAAGCATCCGATTCATAGACGATTTCTTTGACGATCGAGCCGCTCTTTGTATCGAGCACATACACGCCACGGGCGACAAGGAAGACCAGATACTGTCCGTCAAAGAATATTTTGTTGTCGATCAGAACAACATCCGGAAGGGCGACCTGATAGACTGTTTTTCCGTTCTGAGATGTTTTCTCTTCGATCAGCACTCCGTTTCCGTTCGGAAAACGGGAGTCGCGCTCCTCAGCAGGGTACATAAACTGTCTGATTTGGGTAAGGCTCAGATAACGATCTCCAAGCGACAAGTTGATGGGATAGCCCTGGCTTCTTAATGTCCACGCTTCACAGGATGGATTTTGATGATTACATCCTGCTATCGTACAGTCCGGACGAAGCACCGGATCGTCGAAATCTGCGTACATGTGCAGCTGATACCAGTCAATGAGATGGGTATGATTCTCATCCCAAAGTTCTTCAGGTTGGAAGCGGTCCGCGATAATTCCCGTCAGGTGGATTCCATTCTCGTCGCAGTAATTATCGACAAAGACGGAAGCGACCGCCCTGAGCGTGTTAAGCTTTATGTCCTCAGACTGTTCCTGAGAGAGGACATCGGTGCTTACGGGCTCAAATGTCTGGTTATCTGATTCGGCCCGGATACCGTTTGTCCCGCACGCTACAAGAACAGCGACGCAGAGAAGGCATGCCAACGCTGACAACCACCGGGAGCTCCTGCGATTTGAAATCACATTGATGATCCTTGCCCTGACACTGTTTTCTCCGAATGCAAGAGGACTGGCTAAAGCAAATCTTTTACCTGTTGAGAAGGACAATAAAGCGGTGCTGTAGCTTGTTGATACATCCTTGTAATGGGACAGAACATACTCGTCCACACTCATCTCCATATCTTTTTCCATTTCCATATAGGCTAACCAGCACAGCGGGTTGAACCAGTGAAGGATGAGGATGAGATAGGAGAAGAACTTGACGATTGGATCGCCTCTGCGGATATGACATCTTTCATGGGAGATGGAAATATTCTCTACTACAGGCTCAAGGTCAAACGGGATATAGATCGTCGGTTTCAGGAAACCAAGAATAAACGGGGTACGGATATACGCCTGCCGGATATTATCTCTAAGGGGCATGGACATCCGCATTTTTCTCTTCAGTGAGACGTAGGATATTATTCCATATGTCAGCAGTGCAATCACGCCGATAAGCCAGATCCAGGCAACGATCTGAAGTGGAGAGATAGCTTGCTGAACAGGTGTTATTTCCTGTGTTGCAGATACTATAGTTTCTCCGATCGTTTCAGAGACAGGTGCTGCGGGAGCAGCATTGGTGACCTGCTGGATCGTCTGAGAAACCACAGGGATTCCTGTATCGACTACGATAGTTTCAGTACCCGGTGCAGCTGTGACCCCGGTCAGATCGATAGCCGGTTTCTCTTTTTTGCCCAGATGAAGATTGAAAAGACTGAAAACGGATCCGAATGAATAAGGGCACAACAGTCTGAAGGCTGCAACGCTCCACAAAGCGTAAGAATACTTTTTGGGTGCTTTCTTCAGAATCAGCCTGGCAAGCAATATGGCTATGATTACATAACTTGCAGAGATGCTCATCTGCAATATCTGTACAAATAGCTTTGTCATGATTATTTTCCTCTGTAAGAATCGATCAAACGTTTGAGATCCTCTG
>JAFTCY010000013.1 GCA_017454465.1 Clostridia bacterium | reverse complement strand
GGCTGATGCTTCCGGTGCCGGCGTGTTGCCGGGTGTTATCAGCGAGAGCTTCACCTCAAGATCGGATATTCTGGAAAGAAGGGCAGGAGACGAGGTGTCAAGGTTCTTGTCAGCCATTCTGAGCAGGGTTGTCTCGGCTGTGATCCTTTTTGTGCCCGGAAGCCTTGCCATTTCCCGAAGCGCCTCGTCCATCAGGCCCATATGGTATGTCAGGACTTCAGGTGTGAACCTTCTTGCCGCGTCTGCAAGAAGCCTCATCTCGGGTTCTGTGAGGTCGAGATAGTCGTTCCTTTCCCCCTCAGGAAGATATTTGAATACCATCATGTCCCGCCAGAACCCGCAGAGCTCGGACCAGTACACGGATATGTCCTTTGATGAGGATTCTATGTTGTGTACGATCCTGAAGATACCTGACGGGTCATTTCTCGAAACACTGTACGCAGTTTTGTATAGCTGCTCTATGCCCGATAACCCCAGGGTCTGTATGACCAGTTCTTTTGTGACCTTGGTACCGCCGGCGGAACAGAGCTCAAATGTGGAAATTGCATCTCTCATGCCTCCCTGGGCCTGCTTTGCTATGGAGACAGCAGCTTCACGTTCAAGTTCAAGACCTTCGGCACCGGCGATCATCATAAGCCTGTCTGCTATGACATCTGTTTTTATTCTTCTGAAGTCAAATCTCTGACAGCGGGAGATAATTGTGGCGAGAAGCTTGTGAAGTTCGGTGGTCGCCAGTATGAACACCACATGTTCGGGCGGCTCTTCAAGTGTTTTAAGCAGCGCGTTGAAAGCGCTGGTGGAGAGCATGTGTACTTCGTCGATTATATAGACTTTCTTTTTGAGATGGGCAGGTGTGTAGTTGACCTCGTCCCGGATCTCCCTTATGTATTCCACTCCGTTGTTGGAGGCGGCGTCCATTTCTATAACATCGGTGGTCCGTCCCTCATCTATTGCAATACAAGACGGGCATTTCCCGCAGGGGTCTCCGTTATGGGGATCCTCACAGTTTACAGCTTTTGCCAGGATCTTGGCGCAGGTGGTCTTCCCTGTACCCCGGGGCCCGCAGAAAAGATATGCGTGAGAAAATTTTCCGTTTTCGGATTCCCATTTAAGGACAGATGTGATATGATCCTGACCGCATACATCTTCAAAGGTGCGGGGCCTGTATTTTCTGTATAAAGCCTGATGCATAATCCCTCCTGCTTAATCTAAAAAAGATAACTCACAAATCAAGACCATACACCCGAAATTCGAACCGGATCCACGAGCGACACCATGGTTTCCTGCTCAGGACAGGCTACCCTGCGGCGCATCGACTAAACTGCTTAATGCTGCTTGGTTCCCCACCTGACATGGTTCACAGCCGCCAATCGCGCAAGACCCGTCCGTCATCACATTCCACATGATACAGACCACGCAAACCCAGCCCTCAATCGGGAATCCACCCTCGCTGTAGCGGACTTCGAGTACAGGGACCCGCTGCTCCCCCGGCTGGTATGGCCTTGATTCACGAGTTATCTACTCCACCAATTATATCATAGCGGGGCGTCATGTGCAAGGATAACTTTCCTCTTTTCACGTTTCGGCTGATGCAGTTCCGGCAGTTAACTGTTGCGCGCGGAAGGCATGAAATGTATAATAGCATCAACAGATCGAGGAAAAACACGGAGGCATGTATGAAAAGGCTGGTCGCTACATTCATGATTATGCTGCTTTTAGCGGGTGCGCTGTCCGGAATGGCATCCTGCGGAGAGCCGGGTCATTTCGACACGGAAAACCCGGATACGGTAAGCGTATCCGATGAACTTGACAGTTTGAATTATAAGGGAGAGACCTTCACGGTCCATACTTCTGTTAATGTGTTCACCGCTTCATTCCATTCGTCAAACTATCTTATACAGGGAGCTGACGAGGTGGCAGCGGATAAAGCCGCCGCATCAGCGCTCACAAGGAACAAGAAGGCCGAGGAAGATCTGAACGTACGCCTTTCATTTCTGGAATCCGATTACGATTTCTCCGAAGCGGTGTCAAACGTCAGGAATCTGATCAAATCGGGAGCAGACAGCATCGATGTTATCATTAACGACATCGGTGTCATTAATCTGTGTACAGAAGGTCTTCTTATGGACGCTAACTACGGAAAGTATTTCGATTTTACGCGGAAGTACTGGTATGACGACATGATGAGTTCGGCTTCTCTTAACACGGAGACAAGGTACATGCTGGCCGGTGACTACTTCATAGATATTATCAGAGATACACACTGCCTGCTCATGAACAAGGATTACTACGCCGAGATCGGGTGCGATCCTGAATCGGTATATCAGACCGTCAGGGACGGTGAATGGACTCTTGACGCCATGTACACAATCATAAAAGGAGGGGAGGACGGCGCTCATCCGACATACCAGGATTTCCAGGGCAACCGAAAGCGTGACAGACGAGACAAGTGGGGCCTTGTGCTGTGGCAGTGGTGGGGACCTATGATCCCGTTCCTGTCAACCGCAGATCCCGGATACATAAACAGGAATGAGGAAGGATATCCCGAAATCACGGTAAATAATGAGCGTTCCGTAATGATGTGTGAAAAACTTATGGCACTCTTCAATGCCGATGAGACTGCTGTGGGAGTCCACAATAACATGCAGGACACCATAGACTGCTTTGTCGAGGGGAAGATACTGTTCCTGACATGCCAGAGGCTGGGTTCGCTGGAGTCTGAAATATATGCCAACGCGGATCTGAATTTCGCGGTGCTGCCGTATCCGAAACTCGATGAGTACCAGAGAAACTATATTTCCTCAGTGAATGATACGACAGAGATGGGCTTTATCCCGGGGACAGTTTCATTCTCAAGGCTTGATTTCATCAGCGCTGTCCTGGAGAAACTGTCCAGGGAGACCGAAGAGATAGTTATTCCAAAATACTACGAATCTACGCTGAAGATCAGGTACGCCCGTGAATCCGCCAATGCTGAAATGATCCAGCTGATCCACGATACTCACGGAAACACTTTTCCCCTGATCTGGGGGCTTGGAGACGGAAGCAACATCTTTACGATCGGGTTTTACAATTCCATAAGCAAGAACCAGTCTGTTTTCGCTTCGTTTTACAGGGCTAACGAGAACAGCGCCAGAACCATGCTGGAGTCCTACATTGCAAAGGACAGAGAGTTCAGGGAAGAGATCCGGTCCAGATACTCCGATTACATGAAAAAATAATGAATTCGAAAAAAACAGCCTGCGCATCCGGATATTCTCCGGCAAACGCAGGCATTTTTGGTGCTGCCGTTATTTTTCAAGCAGCTTCAGCAGTTTCATCTTTTTTTCTCCGTCTCTGCCCGAATAGGGATGTTCCCGCAGAGGCAGGTTGAAACGGGTGCTTCCTTTCAGGACCGTCTGTGGATGAGTGAATTCCCTGAATCCCCATTCTCCGTGATAGGCGCCCATTCCGGAATGACCGGTGCCGTTGAAAGGAACCCCTTTTACCATCATATGCAGGCAGACTTCGTTGATGCATCCGCCGCCGAACTGGAGAGTCGACATCACCCGGTTTGCCCATTTAATGTCAGATGTGAATATGTACATCGCAAGGGGGTGTTCTCTCTCCGCTATTATATCAAGGATCCTTTCCGCTTCGCTGTCCCTGTACGGCACGACGGGAAGGACAGGGCAGAACAGTTCATGAAGCACTACATTTTCATCTGTACCTACCGGGTAAATGACCGTTGGTGAGAACTGCCTCGTATCCGGGTTGCCGGTACCGCCGAAAACGATCCTGTCTTTGTATTCCTCAGCTATACGCGAGCACTTTTCATATACTGACGAGGTTATGAGTTTCGGATAGTCGGGGTTTTCCTCAGCCTTTGGACCGATCTGCTTTATGAAAGCGGCTTTGAGCTCTTCAAGGAATTGTTCAGCCACCTCCTCGGCAACCGCGATCTGGTTGATGTTTATGCAGATCTGGCCCGCGTTGCAAAGCTTGAAGAATGCTATCTTTCTCGCCGCATCACGCAGATCTGCGTCTTTGCGGATAATGCACCAGTTGCCGGTCTCTCCTCCCAGTTCGAGCGCAACGGAAGTCAGGTTCTTTGAAGCTTCTTCGAGCACGTGTTTTGCCACGGCAGGAGACCCGGTGTAGAAGATCTTGTCAAACCGTTCGGCAAGGCACATGTCCGCTACATCATGACCGCCTTCCACAAGTGTGACATATTCTTCCGGGAATGTTTCGGATATGAGTTTCTTAAGGGCTTTGGTGCTGGATGCGGACTTTGAGCTCGTTTTTATGACTGCGGTGTTTCCGCCGCAGATACTGGCGGCGAGGACGCCCAGTGTCAGTATCACCGGGAAATTGAAAGGACTTATGAGCAGTGACACCCCGTAGGGCATTTTGTATACCGTGGTCTTCATGCTGGGGAAACACAGCAGTCCGCTGTAGTGGCGCTCCGGACGTGCCCATTTTCCAAGACCCCGCAGTATCTCGTTGATCTCAACGATCACGGGACCTATATCGACCAGGTATGCCTCGACAGGACTTTTGCCCAGGTCCTCATACAAGGCTTTCTGAAGCATTTCCCGGTTATCGATAACAGCCTGTTTCAGTTTTTTCAGCTGTTCTTTCCGCCAGCTGACGTCAAGAGTTTCTCCGGTAAGGAAGTATTTCCTCTGTTTTTCTACTATGCTGTGTATTGATTCCTGTGTCATCTCAGTATCCTCTCCTTATCTGGTCAAGAAGCACTACGATCTCAATGTCTGAGAAGGTGCGGGAAGGTGAGTAGTTAATGGAGTCTGAGCTGATCATTCCGGTAAGCGTTCCGTAGTCCCCGGGATCCAGCATTTTACAGCCCTTTTCAAGTCCGCAGCGGTCAAGGAGGGCCCGGATTGCCAGTATCATCCTGTCTGAAGCGGTTTCCGGTGTGTCGTTTTCTTCAGCGATACCGCAGTGACGGGCAAGAGCGGACAGCTCTTCATACCTTTCGTTCTCCTGCGCTTCGATCACGGGAATCAGGCACCAGGCTATGGCTTTTCCGTGGGGGATATGGTAAAGCGCACCGATGGAGTGGGCAAATGCGTGAACGTATCCTGCAAGCTGTGTGTTTATGGCGTTTCCGCCATAGTGCGCTGCCAGAAGGGTAGCCTGTCTGGCTTCTGTATTGCCGGGATCTTCCAGAAGCACCGGCAGGTTATTCATGATAAGCCTGACGCATTCACGGCTTTTGAAAATGTCCTCCTCCGAGGAGCTTACATCTGCCAGCAACCCCTCAAGGCCATGGCTGAGAGCGTCAATGGCGCACCATGTGGTAACGCTCTTCGGCGCGTTTACGAGCAGTTCGCTGTCAAGAATTACAAAAGCTACATCGAGCCCTATAATGACAGATGCGCATTTGACCCCGCGTCCGTTTTTTACCACAGTTCCTACCGTACACTCGGCTCCTGTCCCGGCTGTGCTTGGAATGTTGACCATGGGAAGGGTGCCGCCGTCCGCTATGACGAATTTCTGGAGAAAATGTCCTATGGGCATCCTGGGGTGCTTTGCTCCCGCTGCGATTATTTTTCCGCTGTCAAGGACCGACCCTCCGCCAAGCGCTATGACGCAGTCGGCGCCGCATCTGACTGCAGCCTTTCTGCCCGCATCGACTATGTCGACTGTGGGTTCCGATGCGATGCTGTGGAAGATCTCGAATCTGATGCCGTGTTCCCGCAGGGATCCTGAAACCTTCTCATGCAGTCCCAGTCCGAACAGCGTTTCATCGGTCACAAGGAGCGCAGTCTGAAATCCTGCTTCCTCGCAGATCTTTCCCGTCTGTTCCCTGGAACCGAATCCCTCTATCATTTCCGGCTTCGGGATGGGAGCCGCCTTGATCACGGTACCGGGTACTTTCCTTATGACTTTCCTTCCGAGATAAAATGACATGCAAGACCTCCGTTATGCGCTAGAACGCAAAGTTTCCGTTTCTGAATATTTCGACAGTTTTTCCGTCCCGGGTCTCGGCCGTGATGGACAAGTCCGCCGTTCCGACCATGAAATCCTCGTGCATGGTGCTGCTGAGGTTCAGGCCTTTTTCCTCAAGGTATTCCTTAGGCAGATCGTCTCCCCCCTTTATGCAGGCAGGGTAGGCATTCCCGAAAGCAAAATGACAGGCGGCATTTTCATCAAAAAGGGTGTTGTAAAACAGAATGCCGCTGTTAGAGATAGGTGAATCGTAGGGCACAAGAGCTATCTCCCCGAGATAATGTGAGGCATCATCAGTATCGACCGCTTTCCTGAGTATATCTTCGCCGCGGTCAGCGTGGATCTCGACTATGCGTCCCTTCTCGAGCCTGAATCTTATGCCATCTACAAGGTTTCCGTTGACCACCAGCGGTTTTGACGCGCAGATCACACCGTTCACTCCGTCTTTTTTAGGAGCGGAAAAAACTTCCTCCGTTGGAATATTTGCCACGAAGCGGATGCCGGCCTTTGAGGTATCACCGCCGGCGATCCAGACATGATCCTCGGGCATCTCGACTTCAAGGTCGGTTCCCAGGCTGTTTTTGTATCGTAGCCTGCGGATCTTGAGCTCAGTCATTTTTCTTGCCTTTGATTCAATATTGAAGCAGTGAGTTCTCCATTCAGCGACGGCATCTCCGCCATCTTTAACTCTTGAAGCGGAAAGGATCTCGTCCCACAGCTTTTCCATTGCCGTGTCATCGTCTGTTCCCGGAAAGACTTTTCTTGCCCATGAAAGGACAGGAACAGATGCTACGCACCATGGACTGAAGTTTGCCATCATCATGTCTCTTGATCTTCTTGCGGTCTCGTTTGAGGCAAAGGCTCTGTCCGCCCGCACTAGCCTGTCCGGGTCAACGCCCTTCAGGTTTTCAGGATCGGAAGCCGCCACTGAAATGAAGCCGGCACCTTCATTAACAAGATCATACCGCTTCTGCACGTCCCAGGGATACAGTTCGTCAAAGACGGAATCGTCCGCCTTGAGCCAGTGCTCCCTTGAGACATAGTCGTCACGCCAGTTGACCAGCACGTCCTTCGCCCCTGACGCGTATGCTTCAGTCGTCAGCATTCTGGCAAAATACGCGCAGTCCACAGGGCAGTTGATGACCAGTTTCTGACCCTTCTGGATATTTATGCCCACATTTACGAGCAGTTTGGCATATTCTTTGATAGTACTTTCCTTCGGCATTTTCATATTTCTCCGTTCTTCTTTTGTGATCTGCATATATACTTTACCAAATTTGGAAGGCAAAAACAAGGAAAAAGGCAACATTTGTCACATGAAACCCTTGTCAGATATTGTCACGCGCTGCAGTCATACACATATATTGCAAAAACCGGAGGAAAGTATTAAAATATATATTCAGTGAAAGAAAGAAGGGAGAAGCCGAATGAAAAAGATAACAGCATTTTTGGCCGCTCTGTCGCTGGCTTTTGCCGTTTTTGCAGCATTTCCTTTCAGTTCGGACGCTGCGGACGGACAGAAGCCCGCTCCCAGATTCATTGACTTCAGCCTTCCGGAGATGACATCATACTTCAGCGGTGCCCATGACGTGACGGTTCAGTCAGTTGAAGACCCGGATCACGGAAGAGCCGTGAAGATCTCCACATCCAGGGCCACCATCGATCCGTACGTTACTTTCAATTACAAGAAATTTGTCACCGCACAGGGAATCGAGCAGCTGTCAGCAGATGATTACAAAGCCGTGGTGCTTAAGTTCAAACAGTCAGGATGCTCTGATGCGAAGTTCGAGCTTTTCTATTACACTGGCAGGATAACATGGGCTGTCGCAGGCAACAGCGTGCTGCAGAATTATGACAGCACTGCCACCGGGTGGCAGTATGTGATCTTTGACATGAGCACGGCTGCCAACTGGAAGGGTATCATTAACGGATTCCGGTTTGACTTCATGTATACCGGAGGAGCCGCCGGGGAAAGCATCACGGTGGGGAAGATTTTCTTCATGTCATCCCTGTATGATCTGGCTGATGCTCTCGCCTCTGAGGTCGGTGTGGATCCGAACGGTGTCACTGAAGATGAGACTGCCAGGGCTGAGGCCCTCATAAACAGCGTTTCAGACCCCGCGCCAGTGATCCCAAACGCTGCGCTTACAGCGGAATATGAGGACCAGGGTATCGATCTCTGGTTCGACCACGCGTTCGCAAAGACTCCCGCCGGCTCCTGTGCGAGCACGGGCTTGCATACATAACAGATCAGGATGGCAAAGAATGAGATCGAGGGCGCCCAGTTTCTTCTGGCGTCTTCAGAGGGCAGGACAGATCTCACGGCTTCACTCGAACCCTTTACAAACTTGTCCGGGGATACCCTCAGGCACCAGATATGCTACGGCTATTATTTCGATGATATAGAGGGTGAAAAACTGCCTGACCCCATACCGGTTCTGGAGGGAAGCTTCTGCCTTCCCGCAGGGGAAAGCCGTGTGTTCCTTATTAAGGTTTTTACGGAAACCGATACCGCTCCCGGGGCCTACGCTTCCGTGCTCAGGATATTCGACGGGCAGGGAAGGGAGATCAAAAAGGCGTCTGTCCATGTGTATGTATGGAATTTTGCTTTGCCTGAGACTCCCTCATGCAAGATCATGGCAGATCTGTCATGGTGGAGCATCTATGCGGCAAACGCCCCATGGCTCTATAACGGGGACGACAGCAGAACATATGTGAAATATTACGAATACCTTCTTGAAAACAAGATCAACGCTTACAACCTTCCCTATCTCATGACCGCTTCCCAGAGCGGAAATCCGTTCAAGGATAAAAGGATCACGAAATATCTGGACGATCCAAGAGTGCAGTGCTTCAATCCCCTGGGATTCGGAGAAACGAATTTTTCCGAAACAAGGGTCCGGAACGCGTATGACTTTCTTTCTGAGAATGATGAATGGCTGGATAAGGCTTATTTCTACCCGGTGGATGAACCGCTGACAGTAGCGAGGCTGGACGAACTCAGACAGTACGGAGCAACCATCAGGAACATATTCGGTGACAGGGCGAAGATCATAACGCCGATGTGCTACAACGAGGGGCTTGACGGCGATACCGGTGACTTTTTCAGCTATGTGGAAGATACCGTGAATGTCTGGTGCCCGCATACGTTCTTCTATAACACTCTGGAAGACTATCGGTCGGATCCCAGACTGCTGTATGAGGGATATGCATACTCGGAAGGGCTCGAGAACAACCTCGGGACATTCAAGTCGAGAATGGCACGTCAGCGGGCTGAAGGAGACGAAGTCTTCTGGTATGTAACGCATTATCCGCACCATCCGGAAATTACTCTATCAATTGATGATACGGAAGTTGAGCACCGTCTCCTTTTCTGGCAGCAGAAACTGTACAGGGTAGATGGCTTCCTGTACTATCTGGTAAATGACTGGCATGAGACAGATCCCTGGGACAGCCTTCATGAGAGCGATCCCCGGTATCCGTACAACACCTACGGAAACGGTGTGCTTGTCTATAACGGATTCAAGGATTCGGAGGGAAATCCGTACATAAGCCAGGATCACTACAATGAACTGAGTGACAAGTCATACGACGCATATCCGGTAGGCAGCCTGAGGCTGGAGTCGGTAAGGGACGGGGCGGACGATTTCGATTATTTCACTATCCTTGACAGCCTTTACGGAAAAGAGACGGCTGATATTATAATCAGGCAGATCACTACTTCCCTGGGAAGATACTCGACGGATCCGGAACTGTACAACAGGCTTAGGGTGGCAACCGGAAATCTTATACACTCAAAGTCCGTTCTGCGCGGGGACATCGACACGGACGGTGAGGTGGATATGGAAGATGTGGTGGCGCTGCTGAAACATGTCCTGATGCCTGATATCTACGGTATAGACGGATACGGTGAAACACCGGATTTCAACGGTGACGGAAAAGTGGATCTCTATGATGTTATCAGACTGCTCCGGCACTGCCTGTTCCCTGATCTTTACGAATTATGATGAAAAAAATTTGCTGCGGCAATTTGCCGCAGCTTTTTCTTCACCATATGAAATTCGATTTCAGCATCTCACCGTTGTCTATGAGGATGTCCTCGCCGGTAATGGACCTGTTGACGGTGCAGAGATACCATGCAAGTTCCGCGATCTCATCGGGCTGCGCCCACTTGCCGAGCAGTGTCTCGTTCCTTACGGCCGCATAGAGTTCCGGACTTTCAAGTATGTGACTGTTGGCCGGAGTGATCACCCCGCCGGGGGAGATGCTGTTACATAGTGCGCCGCGTTTTGAAAGGTACAGGGCAAGGTTCTTCATATACGCAATGATACCGCCCTTGCTGGCTGAGTAGTTGGGAAATTCAGATCCGTTCCTGCCTGATGCCGACGCAATGAAGAGAACAGATCTGAGGCTTGCAGATTCCCTGAACATCTCTGTGAACCGTATCGTGCCCCTGAGATTCACGTCGATAGCTTCGTCATCATCAAGAGTACCGGCGCAGTTTATAAGGATCTCAGGTTCAGGCAGCGCATCGTGTGCAACTGTCCTTATGTCTCCCATGACATGATGATACCTGACGTCTTCAACAGATGAGGGGAGGATATCCACGCCCCACACGTCGTATCCGTTTTTCAGAAACAGTTCAGCAGTGGCTTTTCCTATTCCTGTTGAGGACCCCGTTACTATTGCTGCCATTATTTTGCCTCCGTATCGGCCGGAACGGCCTGTCTGTTTTTGAGTATCTTTCGTGAGATCCTGTATCCCAGCGGAGACAGGAATATCTCAAACAGCAGTTCAAGAAGAGCGCCTGTAAGGGCACAGGTGAAACACTGGAGAAGGGTCCATCCGAAGAATATCTTGCTCACCAGCAGGGCAAAAATGAGATTGTCCGAGAACTGGGCAACAAATGTCGAGATATACGACCGTGCGGCAAAAATGCCGAACCCATCTTTACCTTTAAACAGCTTCCCGATGCCGTAGTTCATAAAGTTATTGATCACTGCTGAGGAAACAAAAGCTATCGAACTGCCAAGCAGAATGAACCACGTTCCGCCGAAAGTATTGTTCAGGGCCCCGTTGATGATATCCTCGCTTCCCTCAACGAAACTTTCGCCCCAAACTCCCGGGATCCTGCTGGCGGCGAAGAACAGAAGAGCCATTACCAGGTTGAACAGAAGCGCGGTAACTGACATGAGGGTCGCCCCTCTCGGCCCGTAGCAGTGGGTCATTATGTCCATTGCCAGAAAAGTCAGGCCTGAAAAAACAATACCGCAATCCAGTGCCAGCCATTCTGTTCCTGTGTTGATGCTTTTGTTGGCCAGAAGGTTCATTCCGACGACGGAGAGGACCAGGGCCGTTATCAAAAGAGGAGGAACTGTGGCAAGCAGGTTGCGGAATTCAATGATCGCTTTTTTCATGAGTATTTGCTCCTTGTTTTTTTTGGGTGGTTTTCAAGAGACACCCGTTATTTGATTGTCGCGCTGAGTATTCTAGCACATAAGATCCGGTTTTGCAATATGTTTTCGGCGCAGGCCGGACTGGGGTTATTCCATTTCAGAAGCGGCGGATGTATAATATTAACACGAATGAACGGCTGGAAAAACAGGCGCAGACGGACGGATCATTTATGGAACGCAATGGAAAAGGATATATCTCGCACTATGTTTCTCCTCTTGGGAATATAACGCTCGGCAGCGATGGAGAACATCTCACCGGACTGTGGTTCGATGGCCAGAGACACTTTGCGGAGACACTGGGAGAAAACTGCGAGGAAAAGGAGATCCCGGTTTTCGTTTTGACAAAAAAATGGCTTGATATATATTTCACCGGAAAAGAACCCGGGTTCAGGCCCAAGGTCGAAATCAGGGCCTCGGAATTCCAGCGGCAGGTGCTGGCAATACTGTCTGACATTCCATATGGCCATACGGTGACATACGGAAAGATCGCGGAAAAGATCGCTTTTGAACGGGGGATCCCCAAGATGTCAGCCAGGGCTGTCGGAAATGCGGTAGGGCGTAATCCAGTTTCCCTCATAATCCCCTGCCACAGAGTCATCAGGTCGGTGGGGTACCCGGGCGAGTATGCAGGGGGAGCTGAAAGGAAAGCAAAGCTGCTGGAACTGGAAGGAGCGCTGCGGTATGATCATTAATACAGGACAGAGAACCGATATTCCGGCTTTCTACTCGGACTGGTTCGCGAACAGGCTCAGGGAAGGCTTCGTATGTGTCCGCAATCCGTACAGCCCGAATCATGTGAGCAGATATCGCCTGGATCCGTCGGTAGTCGACTGTATCGGGTTCTGCACAAAGAATCCTGCCCCGATGTTCAGATACATGGACCTGCTGAAGGATTACGGACAGTACTGGTTCGTAACAATCACGCCATATGGCAGGGATGTGGAGCCTAACGTGAAGGACAAGCACCGGCTTCTCGAAGACTTCCGGAAACTGTCAGAAACCGTCGGGATAAATTCGGTGGGATGGAGATATGACCCCATATTCATAACTGAACGGTATAGCGCAGAATATCATCTCAGGGCATTCGAGAAAATTGCGGAAGCTCTGAAGGGATGGACTGAGACTGCAGTGATAAGTTTCATCGATCTGTATCCGAAGGTAAGAAGGAATTTTCCCGAGGCGCAAGAAGTGACAGCGGAACAGCGTCTGGCTCTCGGGAAAGAGATGATAAGGATCGCGGGAAGCAACGGCATGACGCTAAAACCATGCGCCGAGGGAGATGAACTCGCGCCATATGGTGCCGACTGCGGCGGATGCATGAGAATAAGTGACTACGAAAAAGCTATCGGCAGGCATCTGAATGCGCCAAAAAAGAAAGGCGCAAGGGCACAATGCTCATGTTATCTGGCATGCGACATAGGAGCATACAATACCTGTATGCATCTCTGCAGATACTGCTATGCAAATTCCGAACCATCAAAAGTTATCGGGCAGAACCGCCTTCATGATCCGGAATCACCTTTCCTCATAGGCAATTATCAGGACGGAGATGTGATACACGACGCAATCCAGAGGTCATGGATCGACGATCAGGGATCTCTGTTAACGGAAAATTGAGGTGTGAGTCATGACACATGAAGAAAACAGGGTTTTCCTTATAAGATTTCTTCTTGCCGAACAGCCGCGGTACCGTGGGATAGAAATACTGGATGACTGGCAGGGGCAGAAAGATCTGCTCAGAACACTGATGAATGTCCGGATGCCGGGGAAATTATCAGACGAATATATAAAAGCAGAGAGGGAATACCTTAGTGAAAAAACAAAAAGGAAGGGTGCCTCAGGAACTGTTTCCAAAATGTCCGAACTGCGGCAGGCCTCTGACACTTAATCTCTGATCGGATGATTCTTTTATAGAGGACCGGGGCTGGGCGGAAGCCTCAGCGCGGTATGAGGATTACCTGCGCGGACACGAAAAGGGAAAAATGCTGTTTCTGGAACTCGGAGTCGGGTACAACACGCTTGGCATAATCAAGATTCCGTTCTGGAAAATGACCATGCGCAATCCGGATACGGTATATCTGTATAAATAAGGGTGAAGCTGTCACTCTTGAGGAGATAGAAGACCGTTCCATATGCATTGACGGGGACATCGGAACAGTGCTGGAATTGCTGCATTCTGGGGACCAGTGAGCGCTAGGAAACTGACATAAAAACTAGCAGGAGGCTTATCACGTTGTCTCCTGCTAGTTTTCTGATTTCGTTATTCTGATTTGCTCATGCACGCTTGAGTTCTGCTTCAACAGCTTCGCGTACGTTTTTCATGTCCTCTGTGGGTTCAAACCTGGCAATAACTTTTCCTTCACGGTCTACAAGGAATTTTGTGAAGTTCCATTTGATGTATGCCTTGTCTCCGTACTGCTTGTTGTTCATATCCGCAAACTTTTTCAGGGCAGCGTTTTTCAGGCCTTTTCCGAAACCGGTAAACGGTTTTTCGGTTGCGAGATATGCGAATAACGGATCCGCATTATCTCCGTTCACGTCTATTTTGGCAAACTGGGGGAACTCGGTTCCAAATTTCAGTGTGCAGAATTCATGGATCTCCTCCTCAGTGCCGGGAGCCTGGTTTGCGAACTGGTTGCAGGGAAAATCAAGGATCTCGAACCCGCAGTCCTTGAACTCTTTGTACATAGCCTCGAGAGGTTCATAATGTGGTGTAAATCCGCATCCTGTAGCGGTGTTGACTATAAGAAGTACCTTACCTGAATATTCGCCGAGGTTAACTTCATTTCCTTTTCTGTCTTTTACTGTAAAATCGAAAATTCCCATTTTGCTCTCCTTTATGTTGTATATTTATTTCAAGGACTAATCGGATCAGAATGCAAAATATATCGCATGCGATCTAACTATAACGATTATATCGCATGCGATATTATTTGTCAACATGGTTTTTGTTTTTTTCTGAAAAAATCAGCAATGCTTGCCTGGCATCATCAGAAGTACTGAAGTATTCTCCTGATACTCAGCATAATCGTCTCGCCTTTCCAAGTTATGCTTCTCCATCATGGGTATTGAAACTATAAGGAATAGCACAATAATTGAAAGAAAGCCGAGCCCTTTGTACCAGATCCCGGGACAGAGAGGCAGGAAATACAGATACAGCCCTGTCCAGAATGACATTTCACCCAGATAATTCGGATGACGGGAGTATTTCCAGACTGAAATGTTGCAGGTCTTTCTTTCTCCTTTGTGTTCACGGAGAAAACGGTGTATCGATCTGTCTGAGACAAATTCGAGTAAAACGGCTGTCAACATTATGACGGCACCGATCATTGAAAGAGGGGCAAAGGATTCTTCACGGATCGCGAACAGAGCGCTGGTAAGCCCTAAGTAAACAACGATTGTTGGAACGAAATGCAGCCCTGTGAAACTGATAAGCAAAAACAGCGGGGCAGGGTTGCTTTTTCTGTACATCGCGTAACGCCAGTCCTCTTTTCCCAGGCCTTTGTATGTTATATACCAGTTAGAGGTGAGTCTGACAGACCAAATGATTATGATAGCGAGAACTATCCATGAATTGATCGTCCAGATCCGGTACTTGATCATTACGGCAACGAGGATCACCGGTGGCGCGACGCTCCAGTACGGGTCGTATACAGACACGTCTGACAGTAACGTTGAAAAAACAAATATCCAAGCTGTGGCCGCAGCTGTGAAAACCGCAGATGCAGCAAAGATGTTTTCTACGAGAGAAAACGGGACTGATGCAATCCCTAAGGCGGTGAGATATACCGCAATGTCGATCAATAGGCCTTTGGTTTTTTCGCTCATGACTGCTTCCCCAATCTGAACCGGATTCATATCAACCTTCATTATACCTGATTAGGAGAAACAAATCCACAGTTCCTTCATTTTACTAAATAATGATAGCGAAAAATGTGTCAAAATCGATTATTGCATATTTGCTTGTGGTATGATATAATCAACAGGTCATGCGGAGTTATGCACACTGAATATGCATCGCGGTATGGTATTCGTGGAGAGGTATCGAAGTGGTCATAACGGGGCTGACTCGAAAGCGGCTCGGTTTCGTCACTCGGTACAGCGCGAAAGCTCCGGTTTTCTCGCAAAAGCTTCGTTTTCCTGCGGTTTTCGCGACTTTGGCTTGCAGGAAAAAGAAAAGGCGCCTTACAGCTGCCTATCAAAGTTCGTACAAAAATCAAATACGGAGAGGTATCGAAGAGGTCATAACGGGGCTGACTCGAAATCAGTTTGCGTGAAAGCGCACATGGGTTCGAATCCCATCCTCTCCGCCATCTACGGGGTTGGAAGCAACATTCCAGCCCCGTTTTC
>JAFTCY010000124.1 GCA_017454465.1 Clostridia bacterium | reverse complement strand
TATTTTCGACTACGATCTGAACAGTCTGATACAGCGATTCATCCTCGGCACGGACCGGAGTTTTTGTAAAAACGGCACAAAGCATGAATACTGCCAGAAAAGCAGTGATCAGAAATGAAGGTTTCAGATAACGTTTCATTTTCTCTCCTTGAACAGTAATAGATTATCGGAAAATATATCTGGGAAAGTATATCACTGTACTCTTGACTTGTCAATGAAGGAGGACAGGAAGTCCGTGTCAACTTGTTGTAGGAGTTTTTGGTAAGACTACCTGCTTAATCCCTTCATGGTGCTGTACAGCTGTGTGATTCGACCAGATTTGACAGCCTCAAATGACGCACACTGATCCGGGTCAACAAGAAACGGACTGGTTTTTCGGCTCAAAGTCGCAGACGCCTTCTTCGCTGCCTGGTTAAGGCAATCAAGCAGATCGGCCCGCTCAGTCCGGGGAATCAGTTCAAAGGTTCCTGCTGCCAGAATCGGAACTAAATGCTCCAGTGTTCTGACACTCCAACCCATCGGCCGGCTGCTGAGCCGTCTGGACAAAACGTGACTGACATGCGGCTCGGTAGCTCCGCCGTTCCAGGCCTCCGGATCCTGATACCTGACAGTGATAGCATCAAGGTTCTGATATAGATAGCCAAGCCCTTCCTCGATGCGATTCTGCCGTTCGGGATGCAGCGCTATCAAGCGTTTTCCTGCCTCAATCAAGACATCTGCATTGCCATAACGCAGTGCATTGACAACGGCTTTCTTCTCTGATTGTGCCTCGCCAACACCGCATCCGGCAAACAGCATCTTCTTTGCCTTGTTCTTGTGATAGCAATCAAGAACAAAGGTACTGTTCGGCAGATATTCAAGACCTTGTTTGATCCATGCAGCTCCGTCTCCGTGAAGATAGATCCGGGTCCCTTTCAGATCATAACGGGAGACGATCTGTTCATAGACGTCGTCCCAGAACTCTTCCCCTGCTTTGCAGGCACTGTAATGGAACGCATTGATACATTTCCGACGTGGCCGCTTCCCTTTACCGACCTTTTCGAGGCCTTCGTAGATGGTCACTAACGGTACGATCAGCGTTCTGCCGTTTTGCAGACTCACATGATCCTCGTCGGCGTCGATATGCAGCACCGGGACATGCTTTTGTTTCAGATTTTTCCTTTCACTTACCCTGCAGCGCCGCACAGCATTCATAACGGTCTGCCGTGAGATCTTTTCCTCCGTAACGATCCTGCTTGCGCTCGAATAGGAACCTTCCTTCGCTTCGCCGGTCAGCTTCAGCAAGGTCCTGTCGCTTATCCGCTGATAGGCCTCGACTCCTAAAATCTGATCTACCGGATAATCGTAGGTCCCGTCACGCTGCGCGTAGTATGTTCGCTCGTAAGATATCTCTCCGATATCTGTCAGTATCGTTCGCCTGTTTCCCCGCCGCTCCACAGCCAGCCCCGCCGCCCTGCGGCCTGACCGATCTTCATATAAGGCATTGTCAATCTCTCTCGCATACGCCTCCGTCAGTGTGACGGCCACCCGCTTCAGCTTTGTCCAGGAAAACTCCTCTACGGCTTCAATACTTGGAATTTCGCTGAAAAACTCTGCCAGTTCCTTCTTGAGATTCTCGACGATTCTGTCTATAATACTTTGCATAGGGACACTCCTTTGGTTATACTCGCCAAAGTAATCTTACCATAAGAGAGTGCTCCCTTTTCTATTTCTCCTACTTTTATTTTACACTATGGGACAGGAACGGCGGCTGTCCGTAAGCTTATCTTCCAAAAAGATAACTGAGTGTTGAAATAGTTTGTGTCGGATGTTATACTTCTTCTGTCTTAAAAAGAGCGGGGACCGCTCTCTCACCT
>JAFTCY010000123.1 GCA_017454465.1 Clostridia bacterium | reverse complement strand
AGAAGGTCGCTGCGAGCCTAAGAAAGCACTTCCGTGACGTGGATATAATCTGCCGTATTGGCGGCGATGAGTTCGTGGTTATAATGACCCGTGTAAGCAGCGACATACACACGGATATAGTTGCCGAAAAGGTCGACAGTATTAACGAGGAGCTCAAGATAACGGATGACGGGCTGCCTCCGGTATCCATCAGCGTGGGAGTGGCGTTCGCTGACAGAGATAACCCTGAAGGAGATATCTTCAAGGACGCTGATACCGCTCTGTACAGAGTGAAAAACGGCGGGGGCAACGGATACAGTATTTATTGATACTGAGACAACCTGTCTGTTAATTTGCATGATAACTTATCAGAATGAAACTGAACTGTCCCTGGGAACAGTTTCCAACGCAAGCCTGAAGGAGGATTTAAGATGGGTGGGAAAAAGAAATATCCGTGGATAAAGAGTATTTTCTCAAGGAAAAAAGCTACGCCCCCGGCAGCGGTATATGCTGGGCCTGAATATTGGGATAAAAAACGAAAAGACGGGGATAACGGCACAACCGAGCCTGTGCCGGATATCGTCAATGACGTGTACGCGGGACCTGAATATTTCGGAGAGCCTGAGGAGCCGGGCAATGAAACCGTCAGTGACGATACTCTGTGCGAACCTGGGGAGTTTTCAGCCGTAAGGCCGCCGGTACCTCCGGTCATGATGGTCTACGCAGCGCCCGGATTTTTCCCGGGAGAGAAGAACAACGGCACTGATATGCCGCCGTTTCAGAACAGTACGATGCCTGTATACGCCGGCCCCGAGTACTATAAAGACAGCCAGTTCCGGGTAATGCCCGGTGCTTTCGTCAATACGAGCCGGGAACAGCCTGACCCGGAGGATGGAGGAGGGTCAGCAGATGACTTTCCTGAGGAGGGTTTCACCAGATGCCCGTGCTGCGGTGCAAAGTTTCCTGATTCATTAAAGTTCTGTCCCGAATGCGGGACAGATAACCCGGCATACGATAATGGTGAAAAACAGAAATGACTTTGAGAGAATATCAAAAATTCCCCTACAGACTTGATTCATGCGTTTGGGAGGTCACTTTACAGTGCTGTTTCAGATGCACATACTGCGGTTCCTCCGGAGGGAAAGCTAGGCCGAATGAACTCTCCACGGAAGAATGCGATGATGTATCCAGACAGCTGGCTGAGATGGGATGCCGCCGCGTTTCTCTTATCGGTGGCGAGGTCTTCATGCGAAAGGACTGGGAGTCCATCGTATACGGCCTGACTTCAAGGGGTGTGCGTGCCTGCATCATTACCAATGGATTCACCATGACTCAGCAGATCATTCAGTCGCTGAAAAAGCTTGATGTCGAATCGGTGGCGGTATCAATAGACGGGCCTGAGGACGTTCATGACGCTTTCAGGCAGAAGGGAAGCTACAAAAGGGCAATCAGTGCTCTTGAGGTTCTGACGCAGAACGGGATACACACCTCTGTCATATCCGCACTCCGGGCGGATAATGCGCCGAGAATAGAGGAGTTTTACGGCATATTGAAGGAATATCCCATATTCGCCTGGCAGATTCAAGCTTGTTCTCCCATGGGAAATGCTGCAGAGAACGGAGTAGACGTCAGGTTCGATGCAGGCCGTGTCATAAGGTTCGTGGCTGAACGTGCGAATGACAGGGCAGAACGGACATTCTACATCGGCATAGCCGATAATATCGGATATTATACTCCGGAAGAAAACATGATAAGGGGAGTCAGGGGATTCACGTTCAGCGGATGCAGCGCCGGACTGACATCTCTTGGAATCGACAGCGTTGGAAACGTCAGGGGATGCGAATCCATGTACGACCCGCGGTTCAACGAGGGCAATCTGAGGGAAAAGCCACTTATTGATATCTGGACAGGCGATAACGCTTTTGCCTATAACAGAAAATTCAGCGAAGAGATGCTGACAGGCAGGTGCCGAGACTGTCCCTTAGGGCATATATGCGCAGGAGGATGCAGGTCATATAACTGGTTCACTGCCGGAGGGCTTTACGAAAACATCCTCTGCGCCAGACAAGACGGAGGCATGAGCAATTGATCAAAGCAGTGCTGTTCGATCTGGACGGGACACTTCTCCCGCTGGACCAGGACGTATTTCTCAAAGAATACTTCCGGCTGCTGAAACAGTCTTTTAAAGATCTGGGATACGATCCGGATGAGCTGGAAAAAGCCACATGGATCGGGACCGGAGCCATGATGAAAAATGATGGCAGCCATACTAACGAAGAGCTTTTCTGGAAGTATTTCAACGGATATTTCGGAAGGCAGATGTATTGTGACAAAGAAAGGTTCGACCTGTTCTACAGAGACGGGTTCAACGGGCTGAAAAAGGTATGCGGGTTCAACCCGGCCATGAAGGAACTTGTTGATTATATCAAGGGAAAGGGATTGAGGACGGCTGTCGCGACAAGTCCGGTATTTCCGTATACTGCTCAGGAATCAAGGATCCGCTGGGCCGGCCTGGAAACGGGTGATTTTGAGTTCTATACATCATACGAAAACGTCAGATCATGCAAGCCGGCCCCGGCATATTACCTGGAGGTAGCAGGAAAACTCGGCGTGCCTCCGGAAGAATGCCTTATGGTGGGCAACGACGCCGATGAGGATACCGCCGCGGCTGTCACGGGAATGAAAGTGTTTCTTCTGACAGACTGTCTGCTGAACAGGAAGAACAGGGATATAAGCGGCATCCCCCACGGCAGTCTTGATGAACTGTATAAATACATAAATGCGCTGTGCCAATAGAACGCGTCAAAAAGAAAGACCGGATCAATGCGATCCGGTTTCCTTATTATCATGGCGAGTTCACGGCATGGTAGTCTCCAGGAGCTTTGTCCAGACTTCGTGCCCGTCCTGGGCGCTGGTGTACTCATGAGCGTTTGTCGCTTCCTGGATCGGCAGATAATACCAGGAGGTTATATCGGCGTTGTCAGGGAAGTAGATCATGCCTGAGAGAAGATCAGAGGGGCTCTGGGGAAGTCTCTGCAGAACTCTGTTGGTAAGGGTGATCGACTCGGCTCTTGAGATCTGCTGATTCGGCTTGAACGTTCCGTCGGTATAACCGCGGATCCAGCCAAGTGCGGCGGCGCGGAGAATGTAGTCTTTTGCCCAGTGATCGGATATATCGCTGAAGGATGAGAGCTGGACTACTATGCTCGTGTCAAACCTTGCGCATATGGTGGCGTATTCAGCCCTCGTTATGGGTGCGTTGGGGGCGAATGTATCGGATGATCTTCCCTTGACTATGCCCAGATTTGCCATTGTGGATACTGCTTCATTGAACCAGTCGGTTGATTTTACATCGGCAAAGTTGTTTAAAGTGGAGTGATAAGCGTTTCTGACTTCCGGCTTGAGAAGCCTGTAGAATATGGTCGCTACTTCAGCTCTCGTGATGTTCTTTGAGGGCCTGACCATTCCGTCCGGATATCCCTTAACGTACGCTATATGGTCGCTTCCGTTCAGCATTTCCGGAACATCAGTCTTTTTCCAGCCCGCATAGACGGTCTTGTCTGAATCCATAAGGATCATCGTCAGGAGCTGGCCGTTGGAAGGAGCGTTGTACCACCCGGTGAAAGTGTATCCTTCACGGAAGGCAGGTTCGTCGAGAATCGCCGTATCGCCTCTTTTGTAGGTGCGTGTCGGGTTCTGTACAGAACCGCCGTTGGGATCATAAGTCAGTGTTACGAATTCACTTTTCGGAGGATCGTATGTATTGACGAAATATGCTCCGTCATAATCTGATGTGTGGTTGCGGTAGTCTATCTCGTCACCGGCCGTCTTGTTGTATATTGCAAATGATTTTATTGTGACCAAATCACGTCCCACCAGCATGTTCACTGCATAGGGGATTATATAGTATTCTGTCTCACTGAAGATCCAGTTGGGATCGCCTGTGTTTTTTTCACGGATGACGAATCCTTCGGATAGATTCCAGAATGATTCTTCGTTATATATACCTATGACAAAATGTCCTTCATAGTAACCGCCGAGGCCGGGAGCGGTCACGGTGTTTTCAAGGATATCGAATTGTGCGTTGGCATACATTTCGCTGATCTCGATGGTGAAGGTATGCTTACCGGGGTCGGTTCCGTCTGTTGATTCAACGCCTTTGTAGATCGGCACGTCGAGAACATAGTAGTACCCGTCATCGTTTCCGTCTCCGAAGTAGTAGTTCGTGAATATCATTTCCTTGCGTGTTCTCTCAGGGTAGCTGAGGTCGGGATCCGGGTCTTCAGACAGGTTATATACTCCCGCACTCACGACAGGGACATCCCGCCCGTTGATAGTGACATTGTCCAGATAGGGCCTGACAAGATATTCTGTCGTATCACAGCTCCAGTTGCTGCTGTCAATGGGTTTCTCCCTGACGGTAAATCCTTCGGTCAGGTTCCAGAAATCGCTTTCGGTATAAACGCCAAGGGTGAGATAGCCTTCGAACCTTCCGGTGCCATTTGTCGTGACGGTATTTTCGATAACGTCAAATCCACCGGGGGCCATGGTGCCGGTGATCTCGAACTCAAAGACCTGTTCTCCGGGTTCGGCGCCTGTTGCGGACTGTACCTGCTTCACGATGGGAAACATTACTACATTGTAATAGGCTGATGCCGCGGACCCGGTGAGCGCGGCAGCGGGAACGAGGGTCAGCACAAAGATCAGGGTGAGTATCAGGCTTATTACTCTTTTTTTCATGACTGTTCCTTTCAAGTTTTATATATTTGTTAATGGAATGCGTTTCAGTTGTCAGCACGGTTATATCCGTTTTTCATGTGTTTGCTGGATTCCAGGAGTATTTTGTTGAGCGCATCCACAGTCTCTTTTTTTGCCAGCTCACAGAGCTTTCTGTTCGCTTCCGCTGTGAGACTGAAATCTCCGGATTCCTTCATTTTTCTGTCGTATTCATTTATGATCATCCGTGCCTTTACCGCGAGAGCACCATGGTATCTTTCGACCATCTGGGCTGTGGATGAGAATATGGGGTCGGCAAGCGCTCCGATGAGTCTGCAGGACCAGTAGAAGTTTTCGGTGGATGTGTCAAGAGTCACTTTGCTGAGATAATCCGGAAACGAATTTACGTTCGTGTACAGAGGGAGGGGAGGCGAGAATGTGGTAGATCCGAAGGAGATCCACAGGATGCCCTTGATCTCATCCGGTACTCCGTTCCTGATCTGGCATATGCCGGTAACTCCCGTACGGTTGATGCCGATCGATCTGTACATGCCTCTGGTCCCGGTGTCCCGGTTTATATACGGATCGTAGGGAGTGCCCTGATAATGTGAAGAAAGGAGATATTTCATGTCCTCGGCTGTGACTTTGCGGTCGGGGACCAGACACCAGGGTATGTTGTCGCTTTCCGGCCCGAACTCCGCGTCAGGTCCGTCCCATTTCCTGGAATAGGGAGCCAGATATCTTCCCATGAACCATGCTCTCGGGGTGTTGTATATATGGTCCATATCAGTCCTTGAACCGAAAATGTCCCGGGGATTGAAGGCTCCGCCCTGGTTAAGATCCAGCATGTTGTCTTTTATGAATTCCCGGAGATCCTTTGAACACATATGGTTCTTCTGCCTGCCGAGGGCGTCTTCCAGATCGAAGGAATCCATGCCGAACTGGTTAGGATTTATCACACAGACTTCATCCGGGACTTTTCTCGCTATCCAGTGGTGTCCGCCTATTGTCTCAAGCCACCAGACTTCATCGCTGTCATTGAACGCGATCCCGTTTGATTCGTATGTGCCGTATTTTTCAAGCAGCGCTCCAAGGCGCCGGACTCCTTCTCTTGCAGTCCTGATGTATGGGAGCACCAGCACTACCATATCCTCTTCGCCGATGCCGCCCGGAGTCTCTTTCTTTCTGCGGCTTTCTGCCTTTTTGTATATGACAAGAGGGTCTGCGGCAAGGACTCTCGGGTTTGAAGTGATGGTTTCCGTGGCAGTCATGCCCACGTTCGCATCATTTATACCTGTCGCTGCCCAGATACCGTGTTCGTCACTCACGCTGGGGCATGATGTGTATCTCAAGGGCTCGGCGGGCAGTTCTATCTCCACGTGAGAGATCTTGCTTTTGTATTTTTTGGGCTGTTTATCGGGAGTCACGACGATGAGTTTTTTGACATCGAAAAAACCGTCATCGGTCCTTGCTATCATCGTTGATCCGTCATTTGTGGCTTTTTTACCGAACAGAACAGTTGTACAGGGCATGATTCCGCCTCCGGAATAATTATTTTCTTCATTATATACAAAATCGCTGCAAAGAACAAGGGGAATATGCTTCAGTCATTGAAATATCCGTTCCGGAATGGTAAAATCATATCTGTTATCACTTTGGGAGGGCGGCAGTAATGTGCGTGAGATTTTTTGTGGACGACGAAGACAGGGAACTCAGACCGTATCTTGAGTCTGCCGGATCTTCCAGGCTTCTTAAGGAATATGAGAAAAGAAACGGGCGCGCTGCCGGCATGAGGGGCGAGATACGGCCTTCCGATGCCGCATGTGTTACTGCGTGCAGCAGGACCGGAAAGACTGCTGCTTATCCCATGAAGTGGGGGTATGACATACACGGAAGATCGATCTGCGTCAATGCCAGGTGCGAAACAGCGGCTCAGAAGGAGATGTTCGCAGACGGATGGAGATTCCGGCGCTGTATCGTTCCTTCTTCCTGGTATTATGAATGGCAGCATTACGAGGATGACCGGGGCATTAAGCGTACGGGACAGAAATACGCCATAAAGACCGACAGGGAGCGTTTGACGTGGCTGTGCGGTTTATACAGGCTCCGTGAAGATGTTCCTGAGTTCGTTATACTCACCAGGCCGGCAGCAGGCGCAGTATCGGAAATCCATGACAGGATGCCGGTCATTATGCCAGGGCTGTGGGCTTTTGAGTGGGTGATGCCTGATGCCGATCCCTCATTGCTTCTGAAATACTCAGCGGAAGACTTGATCATGCGGGAGGCCTGAAATGCGTCTTTTCATTGCAATACGCTTTTCTGATGAGATACTGGACTTTCTCGAAGCAGCGCAGGATGAGATGAAGAGGGCAGGGATCAGGGGCAGGTATGCTCCCCGGGAGAATCTGCATCTGACACTTGCCTTTATAGGGGAATATGACGACGTCGAAGCAGTGCGGGAGGCAATGTCGAAAGCTGTTTCAGGGTCTTTTGAACTCCGGATAAGCGGGACGGGCAGTTTCGGCAGTATACTGTGGGCGGGATTCGAAAAGTCGGAAAAACTTGTAAAACTGGTGAAAGGCCTCAGACATTTTCTCGCTGAGTCCTCTGTTCCTTTTGACAGGAAAAGGTTTTCTCCGCATATAACTCTGGTGAGGGACGCCGGTGTGCCCCGTGATCTGGAGTTCGGACGGGACTTTATGAAGGGATCCGGCCCTGTGACTGTTGACAGGATCTCTCTGATGAGGTCTGACAGGGGAAAAAAGGGAATGGTATACACAGAGATCGCATCCGCAGAACTGGATGCCTGAGGAGGTTTTTGAATGAAGTATATTATAACAGTCCAGCATACACAGTCACTTCATCATGTAAACGGGATGGTAGGATCATGGACCGACTGGGAACTGACAGAGCTGGGAATGAAGCAGGCAGACTGTATAGGGAGAAAACTTGGCACAGAGCTGAAGGAAGACCTCAAAAACAAAAAGGCAGTTCTGTATTCCTCCGATCTCTTACGGGCAAAACAGACAGCTGAGGCTGTCGCGAGATATACAGGACTGGTTCCGGTGCTCAGGACGGAGCTGAGAGAGAGAAATCTGGGAAAATGCTGCGGTAAATCCATCCAGTGGTTCTGTGAAAATGTTGAGATGGAGGAGAAGACGATTGACGACCGCATGTTTTCAGATGCCGAGAGCGTACGTGAGGAATGGAACAGACTGAAGCCGTTTATGGACGGCATACTGGCAGATGACAGTGAGATCATAATAATCGCTGCGCACAGTGAAGTGCTGGGCGTATTTGACGCCATGTTTCTGGGAATGGAGCCGGAGGCCCTTAACCACTGTGATATAAGGGGCGGGGCAGGGGGAGTCTCAAAACTGTTCGTTGACGGGAAAGGCAGGCACTGCGTTAAGCGTATCAGCGACATGTCATATATTGAAGAATAACGGCGGGAAGACACGTAATGGTTGAGATAATCATTGGAAATATCTGCAGCGTACTGGGAATGGCTTCGGATTCTTTCAGCAGCACGAGGAAGACGAACCGCAGCATGCTTTTGGTACAGATCATCAGTCAGGTGTTTTACGGAACAGGTTCCTTTGTCCTGAAAGGATACAGCGCTGTGGTGCAGAATGCGGTCACTGTGGCAAGAAACCTGATCGCATTGAAAGGAAAGACAAACAGGATCATTGAATGGATAATGATCCTTGCCGGAGTTTTCCTGGGAGTGGCTTTCAACAACAGAGGTTTGATGGGGTATCTGCCGATAGTCGCGAATCTGGAGTACTCCATATCCGTATTTTATGTAAAGTCCGAGCGTGGGCTGAAAGTGTCATTCATGGTCAGCTCTGCAATGTTTTCAGTGTTTAACCTGCTGCTGCAGAATTATGTAGGTTTTGTTACGAACATAGTAGTGGCGGTCATTACCTTAGTGGCTATACTGAGACACGGGAAGAAGGGTGAACGTAACGGAACTGTCCGGGACGCTGATGCAACAGGAATGGCTGATGAGGGTCCGGAGGAGAGGATGACTGGAGGCTCTGACGGGCCGAAAAAATGAACAGAATACAAAATACATAAGGGCATGTCAGAGGCTTGAGACCTGTGACATGCCCAGTTTTGGGTTGTGCTATTTTCCGTAGTACTGGCGTTCGACTTCCTCGATCACCAGCTCCTGCTCGAAGATAAGGTTGCTGAGAGCCGTCTGTGCCGGACCTTCGTACATCCTGCAGTATGAAGAGAATGTGTTGGTGCCCGTGTAGACGGATTCGTACACTCCGTGGAGAAGATAGCCGTCAACGGCTATATCCCAGGCCAGGGGAAACGCTGCTGCATAATGATCATGGATCAGCTGTATCATTTCAGCATTTGCAGATTCTCTTGCATAGCGTATCTTAAGGGTGGATTCGTAATACTTCGGTATAACGGTCTTTTCCGTTTCCCTGTTGAGGGATTCGATCACGGCGCTGGCCACCTGGAGGTTTTTGTATGAGACCGTGGACGGTATGAAACCGACCTCCGTGGTGTCATGCATCGGAGCCACGTAATCCTTCTGAAGGTCATCCAGTTTCGGGTACGGAAGGATCGCGAAATCCACTTCCGAATCTGCAAAGACACTGGATTCGAGGGATCCCAGCATCTGTCCGCCTAGGATCAGGGCGCGGTCTTCCGTGAACGCCAGTATGCAGTCGTCGTTGTCGAAGTTGAAAGTCTTTCCGATTCCCGCTTCATCCGCGTACAGCGTCTTGAGAAGCTTCTCAGTGAGGGCAAGTGTCCGCTCATTGTAAACATTCAGTTCAGGATACCCGTCGCTGTTTCTCTTTATATACTCCGGATCTGTTGAGACCAGGATAGGGATCATCGGCCCCCACCAGTCATACAGAACAAGGCCGTAGGTATCTCGCCTGTCACGCTTTTTGTTTCCTGTCCTGTCTATAAACGTGGAATTGTAGGGATATCCGTCCCCGCCTTTTATTATCTCATACAGCTTGTCAAGGGTCCAGTCTCCGTCGCGCACTACCTGGTAGATGCTCTCTCCGTCGCATCCCAGTTTCTCGTAAAGGCTTTTTGAGAAGAGAAGACAGTTGGAAAAACGTATGATGTCGATAAAATAGTCTCCCATAAGCGCGTATCTTGTGCCCAGTTTCAGGGAAACGCTGTCCATCAGGTCATCATACCAGTAGGGCTTGCTGAAATCAAAATACGATCCGTAGCTGACGTCATGGAACAGTCCTTCTGTTGAGAGCATTGCAAGCCTGAGATCATTGATGATCAGCTGGAATTCATCCAGTCCGCCCTTGATCATTTCACGTATCTTGGGGATAACTTCGCTGTAGTCGTAATCTGCCTCAATATAGTTCAGCCTTACGTTCAGATTGCTTTCCACCAGCTTGTTTCTCTGAAGGGCTGACGCCGCGGCCTTGTCTGCCGAATCCTCGTCCTCGCCCTGAATGAGGTAGTTGGAAGAATGGAAAGAGTTGTTGAACCCGGTCAGGACGTTGACGGAAGAGTGGATGGTGAATGTCTCGCCCTTGAAGTTCAGTCCCGCAAGGGGATCCTCGTCAGCAGGCGCATCCGTGCTGTTTCCGTGATCTGTGTTAACTGGTATGTCAGTCCCGCTACCGCAGGCGATTAATCCCAGGAGGATCAGAATGGCCAGAAACAGCGCGGAAATTCTGGTCCAAAACGTGTTTCCGTATGTCATGGCTTCCTCCGGCAGGTTCCTATTTCACTATTGCCTTATGTCTTCTGCTCGCAAACATTGCTATGATGTATACAACGTTAATAAGGAGAATCTTCGCATAATACACAATCTCAAGCCAGATGCCCACGTAAACACTGCCCTCAATCATTGATACTATGTACTGTATGGACATAATCGTCTCTATTACGATCAGTATCAGAGCAAACGGCAGATAGATCGCCGGCAGGACCGTGGTCTTATGGCGGATCGGGATGCAGGCAAATACAAAGAACAGGATGAACAGAATTATGTACAGTGAGAATTCGGCGTAAGCCATGAAACCCCTGCTTATTCCCATGCCCCGCCTGAGGATCGATTGAACGACGAAAAACGTCAGGTTTATGAAGATCGGTATCCCCAGTACGAACATGTTGCCGCGCCTTGAAGCCAGCGCAACAATCGGAAGTACAAGGGCGGGAAGAAAGGCTCCGGTCAGGAAAAGCACCGAATAAAGCGCGTTTCCGCTGAATGCATCAATGCTTATGTAGTAAATAACCAGCGAGATCACCTGGACGAGTGCGACGATTAGAGCGAAGAATGAGAAAACAACCACGCTTGCGGGCCATCTCCTGATTCTTATAGAACCGGAATAATCATTCTGGCCTTTGACCGGTTGCTGATAAGCGGGCTGTTGGTAAGCTGGCTGCTGATACACCGGTTGCTGGTAAACGGGCTGCTGGTAAACGGGCTGCTGAGCCGGCTGCGGCTGCGTCTGCACAGGTGTTTGCTGCTGAGGCTGGCTTTGGGCGGGCTGTGGCTGTTCAGCCGCGATGCGTGCGCCGCATTCCGGGCAAAAAGCCGGCTGGCCTACTAACTGAAAGCCGCAATTGGGACAGAACATGGTTTGCCTCCTTTATAGATAAAGTTATTTTTTGATGTTTTCACTGGAGAAATATTTTCCCAGCGCTTCTTCCAGATTGTTCTTTATTTTCAGACGAAGATCTTCAGGGGATATGACTTCCACGCTTTTACAGTACTGCATAGCCCAATATTCCATTGCGCGGGGGCTGACCCTGACTGCAAATTCATAAAGCCCGTCAGTTTTTTTGCTGATCCTGATGTCTTTGCCGAACTGCTCCACTACTGCATCGATAACGCCTTCTGTACCGAGGAAGACTACAGAGACAGGTTTGTCACTGTACATATACGGCATGGCAGTAGAAAAATCTTTGAAATTGATACCTGTCTCATAACCAGGTATTTCTTCTATGGGGTCCCGGGCTTCGTCAGTCAGCTCCACGTCCGTTATATGGTTTACCCTGAAGTATGACATATCAGGAAACTGGTCGCTTTTGCCCATAAGGTAGTACCTCTGGTTATGGACAAGCATAAGGTACGGGCTTACGGTATGGCTCCTTTTTCCGTGGAGCTCCTTGTCCGGGCCATACTCGTTGAAAACAAAGGTGATTTTTTTGCCGTTCTCGATCGCTTCATCAATGATCTCGATATTGAGGAAAAGCGATTTGTTTTCCGTTTTATCCCAGGATTGGACAGAGTGGATGTGGCTGAAGTGCTTTTTAAAATCCACGCTTGCGAGGCTGCTCAGCCTGTCGATAAGGCTCCGTGACTGGTTTTCCTCAATATACTTGCTGGCAAGAACACCGTCAACGAGCAGCCTTATTTCTGAATCGTCAAAGTCGCGGCCGCTGTAGTAGTATCCTTTTCTTGGCTTGTGCTCGATGCCGAGATCTGAATCGACAAGCAGGACTCCGTGCCGGAGGATCGTCTTCCTTTCAACCTTCAGACCGTATCTTTCCGCCAGTAGAGTATGGATTTTTTTCCAGGTCATCGGGTGGTTTTCATCCGTGTTTTCCCTCAGCAGAAGGTACATTTGAAGCAGTGCCAGTTTCTTTCTTCTGTCAGGCATAGTTTATTCCCCCTTTTCCTGGTCATATGGTACTATATCTGGTATGAGATTTCAAGATATTATGTAAGAGTTTTGAAAAAATCAGTATTGTTTTTGACTTGAAAGGAAAGTGCTTCTATGATAAAATCATCTCAGGAAATAAATGAATGAGATTTGAGGACAGGAATGAATAAAACTGTAAGGATTATCGGTTATATCTTGGCGTTCGTTCTTATATTCTCCGCGGTGTCATGCAACCAGTCACCGGCTGAACCTTCCGTTACGAAGGATACCAGGGATACCGCTGACACGCCTGATACCGTTGACACAGACGAGCCGGTCACATGGGAGGAGCAGGATCTCAAGAGCCTTGAAGTGGATAAGGCAGACGCCGAAAACGGCATGAGATCGGATCTGAGATTCTGCCTGAAAAGAGCGGACAGGCTGTATTCCCTTGGCCGTAACGCGTCGAGGATGAATATTTACCACTATTACAGCGACCCTGAGTGGAAGCTTGACTACCCGAATCACCTGATCTCCAACAGCACCCTGAATGACATCGAGATCCCCCTGTACAGGACGGGGGAGGACCAGGTGATAGCATACCCCGTAAAGGGTGATCCCGACACTCTTGTGCTGTATAAGGTCAGTTTCACAGGATATTCGATCAGTATGTTCCTTACCACCGCCAAAGGCGGAAATCATCCCTACTGGAAGATCCTCGGGTCCGGAGGGACAGATGACAGTTACGAGCTTGACAGCAATTATTTCAAAGTGACTGTCAATGACTCAAAGGGCGGGGAAGTGACTGATATCCACAATCTTGAAAAGGATTCCGTATACACAGTTTCGTGGTATGAGGACGTCAGGTATTTTGAGACCAGGCTAAAAGCCTGCTGCACTCATTATGATGTCGATGGATCCTATGAAGCAGTTGAGATAGAGGGAACGATGACCGGTGAGGGATACGCGGTCTACGATCTTTCCGGGCTGGAAGAGGGTATATACATGACAAACGATTACGGACTGATAGAGATCAGGTAGGACAAACAGAAGTATTAAAAAAAATAAACAGGGCCGCGTCGCATTTTGGTGACGCGGCCATTCAGTTACTTTAGGACAAAGTGAAGCATTCTGCCGAGAGTTTTTCCGTTGTATGTTCCGTGGATGAGGAGCATAAGTGCCCATGCGGCGCTGCCTTTATTTGTGTCAAGGACAGACTCCCAGTGGAGGTTTCCGTCAAACTCCATTTTTTCGTATGCCGCCTCGCCTCTCGGTGTCCCGAGGGATCTTCTGAAATATGTTTCCTTTACGGATTCCGGTTTCGTCTGACAGATTACGCGGTGGTCATGAAACTTAGGGCTTGATATCAGGAACCTCCCGGATCCGTTTTTCCAAAGACCGTAATCGACTTTGAAGGCAGACCTGTCATGGCTGAATGCCATGCCGGAACAGAATCCGGAGGGGGATGTCAGCCGCCTGTTGTGATGTAACCGGCAGCACATGATCGTTTCAGGAGCGTACCCGCCCTGAAACGAGAACCCCTCAGCATACACATCACGGGCAAATTCCGTGCCTGTCTGCTCATCACGGCAGATAACATGCACCCTGTCGCCGAGGCCAAGCAAATCAGTGATCTTTCTTTTCATTATTTGTTTCTCCATTCTGTATAGTATTCCTATCAAGAGAACGGAAAAGCAAAAAGCCCATCGTTGCCGATGAGCTTGCGGTCATATGAAAGAAACCCATCGGCCAAGCTTTAGCACCTTGCCTCGCAGGCAGGTTGCTGTGCGGTCACAGAGCTTGTCTCTCGCGCACTCTTTATAGGTTACCTTATATCTACCATATTGCCGGGTAAAAGTCAAGACTGTTTTTCACAGTTTTCACGATGTGGGCAGCCACTGCATCCGCAGCTGCATGTGCCGCCTCCTCGTGATCTTTTCCTTAGAAGCACGTAAATAGCAAGGGCAGCGGCGGCTGCTACGGCTGCGATTATGATGTAATCCCAGATATTCATATCAGTCTCCTCAGGTCATGCCGAAAAGCATGAACAACAGTCTGGCAAGCAGAGCAATGATCCAGGCCAGGGCGCACTGCCACAGTATCATTCCGAGAGCCCACTTGTGTCCCAGTTCCCGGCGCACGGATGTAATCGCGGCAACACAGGGAGTGTATATAAGGCTGAACACGAGCATGGACACTGCGGTCAGAGGAGTGAATACCGACGTGACGGCGGTACCCGCCCCAAGTATGACTTCCATCGTGGACACGACGCTTTCCTTTGCCATGAACCCGGTGATCAGGGCCGTGACGAGCCTCCAGTCATTCAGGCCTACCGGGGCAAAGACCGGGGCGATGAAACTTGATACCGCGGCGAGTATGCTGTCTTTCGAATCTGTAACGAAGTTGAACGTGAAGTTGAAACTCTTGAGGAACCATACCGCGATTGTTGCGATAAGGATGACAGTGAAGGCCCTCTGCAGGAAATCCTTCGATTTCTGCCAAAGCAGCAGAAGCACGTTCTTCGGGCTCGGCAGTCTGTAGTTCGGAAGTTCCATTACAAAGGGTACAGCCTCGCCTTTGAACAATGTGTTCTTGAAAAGGAGAGCAGCCAGGATACCTACGATAATACCGAGAATGTATATCAGCGTTATGATCCACCATGCGTGACCCGGGAAGAAAGCATTGGCGAAAAATCCGTAGATCGGGAGCTTGGCTGTACAGGACATGAATGGTGTCAGGAGTATAGTCATTTTACGGTCGCGCTCGCTGGGGAGGGTCCTTGTGGACATTACAGCCGGAACGGTACAGCCGAATCCGATGAGCATCGGCACGATGCTCCTTCCGGAAAGGCCGATACGCCTGAGCAGCCGGTCCATAACGAATGCGACACGGGCCATATAGCCGCTGTCTTCAAGGAGGGACAGGAAAAGGAAGAGAATGACGATGATAGGGAGAAAACTGATGACTGATCCCAGTCCTTCAAATATTCCGTCAGTTACAAGACTCTGTATCGCAGGATTTACCCCCGCGCTGACCATTGCGCCTTGTACCAGGCCTGAAAGAGCTGATATCCCTTTTGCCAGGAGATTTTGCAGGAACGGGCCGATTACGAAGAATGTCAGGAAAAAGACCGCCAGCATTATTGCGATGAAGATCGGGATGGCTGTGAATTTGCCGGTCAGCACCCTGTCGATCTTCGAGCTCCTTTTGTGCTCCTTTGTCTCTCCCCGCTTTATCACGCAGGAATCGCATACTTTCATAATGTATTCGAATCTCATATCGGCTATGGATTCGCTTCTGTCAAGACCGCGCTCCTTTTCCATCTGAATGACGATATGTTCCAGCATATCCTTCTCGTTGTCGTCCAGTTCCAGCTTGTCAAGGATCAGACTGTCTCCCTCGAGGAGCTTGCTTGCCGCAAACCTCAAAGGAATGCCCAAACGTTCACAGTGATCCTGTATCAGGTGTATGACGGCATGTATCGCCCTGTGTACGGCGCCGTTATGGTCATCAGCGTCGCAAAAGTCCTGCTTCAGGGGCTTCTCCTGGTATTTGGCGATATGCACAGCGTGTTCTACCAGTTCGTCAACTCCGGAGTTCTTTGCGGCGGAAATCGGAACGACCGGCACTCCAAGAAGAGATTCCATTGTGTTGATGTCCACAGAACCGCCGTTGCCTGTAACTTCGTCCATCATGTTGAGCGCCACCACCATAGGTATATTCAGTTCGAGCAGCTGCATAGTAAGATACAGGTTACGCTCAATATTTGTGGCGTCTACTATATTTATGATCGCTTTTGGCTTTTCATTCAGGACGAAATCTCTTGAGACGATCTCTTCGCTGGAGTACGGTGACATTGAATAAATGCCCGGCAGATCGGTCACGACGGTGTTTTTGTATCCGCGGATCGCGCCGTCTTTTCTGTCGACGGTCACACCCGGGAAATTCCCCACGTGCTGGTTTGAGCCGGTGAGCTGGTTGAAAAGAGTCGTCTTT
>JAFTCY010000122.1 GCA_017454465.1 Clostridia bacterium | reverse complement strand
AGGCTATGCCTGGCCTTTGCATACCCTTTTTTACGTGTTTTTGACATTTTTTACTCGGATTTGCAGCGCAATCGCTGCTTTTTTCATTTTGGAAAACTCCATAAAGAGAGGGCCGTAGCATTTTATTTTGCTACAGCCCCTCTGCTTAAAATATTGATTTGTTTATTTCGACTGTTGCTGGATCATGACTCCGTAACTGTCGCCGAAATCGCCGGAGCTGGAATCGGGGTTGACCATTATAAGATACTGCGTTCCGTTCAGTTCCGCGATATATGTTCCGTATCCGCCGCCCTTCAGGTCATCCGCGGATACCTTCTCGTCCGGATTCAGAGCCAAAGCGAAGGTACATCCGTTGGAAGCAAGCTTGTCGATGAGTCCGGTGCGGAGCGCTTCGACTTCCTCACTGGTGGTCAGGTGGTCGGAATAGAACATGAACCAGAGGGAATTCATGAACGTGCCTGTGCTGATTTCCACCCCTCTGAGGTTGTCCAGAAGTTTCAGGTCATCGGCCTTGAGTCCCAGTCCGTCGAAAGACCCGCTGAACACCTGCTCAGTCTTCATGGGATTGAGCCAGATCTGGACATCATACTGGATGGTGTCATATTCATCATCGCCGCCGGGAGTGATCACGAATGCCGGATCGTCATCACCGTACCATTCGAAGCCCATTCCGTATTTGTAGTCAAATTGTATTTTCAGTCTGTATTTCTGCTTCTCTTCAGGCAGGTAGACTGTAACATCGTTGAACGATGAGTTTTCAAGCCTTTCCCTGTGGCTGTCGGAGATCCTGAAACCCTTTGCGACCAGTTTGTCGACCCAGGAAATCAGTTCCTCGCGGGTCAGGCCTTTGTAGCACATCTCATACTGGTAGCTGGAATTCTCGTCTCCGTCGTTTGCCGTATATACCAGTTTCCCGCCGGTCTCAGGCTCGTCGATACCCAGCGTACCGTACATGCCCGCCCATTTGCCTTTTGTATACAGGGCTGAAGAGTTGTTTCCGGAACTGTTGTCCGGATCATTGCCGGATCCGCCAGAACCCCCTCCGCCTGAGAGACCGCAGGCGCAGAGCGTGAGCAACATGAGAGCACAGATAAGGAAAGCCGTGATTTTTCTGATCATTTCGATATCCTCCTTTATGTTCTTTTTTGCGAATAAGCATATATTTTTTTGCGGATGTGGCTCCAGCAAACATATACCGGCTGAAGTCAGTTTCAGTATAAAACAATTTTCATTATAAATCAAGTGTTGCCTGAAACAAGGGACAACCTTCCGCCGCGTCACGGCAACGGAGTTGACAATGGAGTGGCTTTGCTGTAACATATTCGTGTGCCGGGAAATGAAAAAGAACAGGAGTAAAACTCGGAACAAGGTACTGAGGGGGAGCATATGATGGGGAAAAAAGATGTAAGGGAAGAACTGTTCGGATTGAGGGATGAAAAGTACGCCGCGTTTCAGTCCAAGCTTATACCGGGAACCGATCCTGCCGCGGTTATCGGAGTGAGGCTGCCTGCTCTGAGGCGACTGGCGAAGGAGATCGTGAAAGACGGCAGAAAAGAAGAAGCGCTCCGTCTTCCCCACGAATACTACGACGAGTACCAGCTCCATGCTTTCGTTATATCTCTGACGAAAGATTTCGGGGAATGCGTTGCTGAAACGGAGGAATTCCTTCCGTACATCGACAACTGGGCTGTATGTGACACTTTATCTCCTGTGGCCTTCACAAAAAACAGGGAAAGGCTCATCCCATTAATTATGAAATGGATAAGATCAGACCGGATATACACCGTAAGATTCGGGATTCATATGCTTATGAGCCATTTTCTGGGGGATTCATTCAGTACTGAATATCCGGAACTGGTGGCCGGAATCAGTTCAAGCGAATACTATGTGAACATGATGAGGGCATGGTATTTTGCCACGGCTCTTGCGAAGCAGTATGACTCAGTTATTCCTTTTCTGGAGGATAATAAGCTTGACAGGTGGACTCACAATAAGACCATTCAGAAGAGCATAGAGAGCTACAGGATATCAGATGACCGGAAAGAATACCTGAAAAGCCTCAGGCTGCATTAGAACAGAACGGCGGAGAATACGTAAAAACAGCCATATCCGTGATATACCTGGAAAATCCGGGAAATATATGGCCGGAAAAGAAGGCGATCGATTTTGAATTTGAAAAGTTACATATACGGTTCCATTGCGGTGCTGCTCTGGTCGACTTTGGCACCGGCCACAAAGTATGTACTCGGAGACATCTCATCCATGTTTGTACTTGCGCTGAGCAGCCTGATGGGTACTCTGTTTCTCTTTTTCGTAAACCTGATCACAGGAAAACTGAAGAAGATGAAAGAGTACACGGGGAAGCAGTATCTTGTTATGGCCGGACTGGGCTTTTTCGGACTTTTCGTGTATTCCGGCCTATATTATCACGGGCTGGGTACGCTTGCTGCGCATGAGGCATGTATCCTGAACTACTTGTGGCCGGTCATGATAATGATATTCTCTGCGGTCGTCCTCAAGGAGAGGATCGATGCTATGAAAGTCATTGCTATGCTGTGCGCTTTCGCAGGGGTCGTGATCCTTTCATGGGGCAGTCCGTCGCCCGGTGGAAGCGCCATGAGCGGGATACTTGCCTGTGTAGTGGCAGCAGTCTGCTACGGACTCTTCTCAGTCCTGAACAAGAAATCCGGTTATGACCAAAACATAGCGATGATGGTCATGTGGGGCGTAACGTCACTTTGTGCTTTCATATACTGCATCGCTTCCGGCTCGCTGTCCGGGCAGTGGGTTTTGATGGAACCGAGGCACTGGGCAGGGATGGCATGGATAGGAATCGCAACGAATGCCGTGGGATACCTTCTCTGGGCCATCGCGCTGCAGAGTGCCGGCAGTGATACGTCATCCGTAGCAGTTATAGCATATATGACACCTTTCCTGTCACTGGTGGTCTCGGCCGTGTTCCTTAATGAAAAGATCGAGGCGACGGCTGTCATAGCTCTGGTGTTCATAATAGGCGGAATATTAGCAGTTAGCATCCGGAGCATGGTGAAGAATAGAAGGAACGCTCAGGGCGGAGTGGAGAAAGATTTTCCGGAAGAATAAGAGAATCAGCCTTGACAAGCATTATCGCATGCGATATAATCAGTACGATTAAATCGCATGCGATATATTTTTGAGGTATACCAATGAACGACAAATACGCATCACTCCGTCTGAAGAACCAGCTCTGTTTTCCCCTTTACGCAGTATCGAACATGATTACAAGAAAATACAAGCCCTTGCTTGATAAACTTGATCTCACCTATACACAGTACATAGTAATGATGGTCCTGTGGGAAGAGAAGAAGGT
>JAFTCY010000121.1 GCA_017454465.1 Clostridia bacterium | reverse complement strand
TTACGGCAGTAATGTCGTGGAATGTGGGAGGCTGAAAAGCCGAAATATGCGTTATCCTATAATGCATCTACCACAGGGCAGCTGCAAGCCCCCGCCTCTACAGGCGGCGGGTAGTTGACCGGCGGACTGCCAGTCTCCCCGGGAACGGAAAACGAAAAAAATACCCAAGCACCGTGTCGAAAAGTGACAATACGCATCCCTGTACCGCTTCAGACAGGAACGGGACCGCTTCCTCGCACCTGTCCATATATACAGCCATCAGAGCGCCTATCTCGCTGCTGAAAGTCCCTCCGGCGTTGTTCTTCACCATAAGGTCCAGCGCCTTCTCCTCTTTTCCCAGCAGGAACCACGCCATGGCCATTCCGCCGCTGACCATCGCCTCGTTTATGTGAGGATCATTGTTCTGGGGCAGCAGCACTTTTGCCTGTTCCATAAGATCGAGGGAACGGCGCAGCTTATCCGGATCATTGTACGCGGCGCCAAGCGAAAGGTACACTGAGGCGCAGCTGCTGACCACTTCGAATGAATGCGGATATCTGGCGAGAGCTTTCTCCGCTTCGCCGGCAGCGGCCGGATCCAGTATCCTGCAAAACTCCGCAAGGCGCCCGACGGTCGATTTCACGCTGTTGTCCTTTACCCTGTACCCCAGCAGAACATCGACAGAAGTGTCGAAGAGATCGGCAAGTTCCAGGATAAGGCTGAGTTCCGGCAATGACAGTCCGGATTCCCATTTGTAGACCGCTCCCACGGTCACTCCCAGGGCCTCTGCCAGTTTTTCCTGTGTCAGCTTTCTCTGTTTGCGGAACATCCGTATGTTTTCGGAAAGCGCCAGCTTCATCTCAAAACCCTCCATTTCTTTCTTTGCCAGGATTATACACTCTGAAAGAGGAAAACGGAAGATACTACCAATACTATTTTGATATTACTTTTTATACTTTAAGTATGTATTTCTCAAAAAAAGAAAGGCATGGCCCGAAGGCAATACCTTTCCGTAAGTGATGCTGACTGTTTTTTCCTTATTCTCCGATCTGTTTGCGCAGCATTTCCTCTTTCTGGACCTGAAGCTCGTCTACCCGCTTCTTGCTGAGAGGATAAACGAATCTCAGTATGATGAACACAAGAAGGAACAGTACCGCGGGGATCATGACGGAGTAATTGTACATGGTCCTGAGTGAGGCGTCCGAAAGGCCTTCCGTCTTCAGCTCGCTGCCATTGTAGCCGATCCTGAGAAGAGGCACGTTGATGAGTATCGTAGCCACAGTCTGGCCCAGTTTGCGCATGAATGAGTAAAACGCGTAACTCGTGGCCTCGTCATTGATGCCGTATGTTACCTTGTTGTAGTCGATGGCGTCATTGGCAAGGACCCAAATGAGCAGGAAGATGAACGCCGTGCCGATGCCGCTCATCAGGCATGCCACAAGATACAGCCATACGTTCGTGATCCCGAACAGAGAGAGCACGAAGAGAACAAGATAGAATGCCGCTGCCAGAAGCACGCCGTAAGAGCACACTTCCCTCCTGCCGAATTTGTTGCCGAGCTTCGTTGCAAACAGCATGATCACGGCAACCGGCAGATACTGGAAGACTGTGGGCAGCATGGTAAGGCCCGGTGCGTTGAAATAGTGGTGGAAAAGATATGTATTGTATCCCTGGCCGAACATCTGGGCCGCAAGGAACAGCATGCTGGCGATGCTCACAGCCATGAAAGGCCTGCTCTTGAGAAGGGTCTTGATTATCTTCTTTGTCTGTCCCTTTTCCTTCGGCGCCGGACGGGAGTCGACTCTTTCCTTGCTCATGCCGTAGCAGAGCATATAGAAAACGATGCTTATGGCCGCGATAACGCACACGCCTATGAACACGCGGGTGGCATCCATCTGCTTGGTTCCGTTGGCGAGTTTGATATAGCACATTGAAGCCAGCAGCATGGCGGGCATAGCGCCGATGGTGGATCCTATTGAACGGAAGACGGAAAGAGAGGATCTTTCCTTGTCGTCGGAAGTGATGACCTGGGCAAGCGAGCCGTAGGGAATGTTTATGCAGGTATAAAGCATGCCGAAGAGTATGTATGTGATATAGATCCACGCAAGCTTTCCGCCGCCGGCCATTCCCTGGACATTGACGAACATCAGGATCGCCGCCACGGCCACGGGAATCGCGAATATCTTTATCCAATGGCGGTACCGTCCGTCACTGTGGGGTTTGGCCCGGTCGATGAGCCGTCCCCAGATCGGGTCATTTACCGCGTCCCAGATCCTGGCGACTATGGTCATGATCATTACGCTCAGAACGCTGATCTCAAGCACGTCCGTGTAGAACTTGTTGAGAACGCTCTGAGTGAGGCCGAAGACAAGGCATGAGGCAAGGTCGCCGAACGCATACCCTATCTTGTCCTTCATCCTGATCCCGCTGGTGCGTGAAATGTAAGATTTGTCCAAGATGTATCCCTCCTAGAATGTATATTTATCCGCGACCCCGCGGAACAACTGACTGAATCTGCTGTCTTTCCGGTAAAACACCGGAATCTTTCCCAGAGGAGAGGGGATCCTGTATTCATTACCGCCGTCGTATTCCTCTCCGCTCCAGAAATACACCCATTTTCCCTTCGGGAGGTGGACAGAACGGTGCCTGGAGCCTCTGGTGAAGACAGGACACACGAACATATCTTCACCGAGAAAATAGCTGTACATGTCACGGCTCGCGGTATAAGAGACCTCATCCCAGAAGTCGGGACGCACCGCGGGAACACCGGAAGCCGCCAGGCCCGCGCAGTGCTCTATATACGGCCTGAGTTCTCTGTGTATATTGGTAAGCCGCCTTGTGTGAGGCAGCACTTTCTCATGGTCGAACTGGACGTTTGCCCAGGGACGTATGGATTCGTGGCTTCTCATCAGCAGCGAGAAAGCGCACATTTCCATCCAGCGGGTAAACACCTCCGCGTTCCTCCGCATCTTGCCGAAGGAGAAGAACCCGCCTATATCACAATGCACCATGGTGACGCCGGAAAAGCCCAGTGAAAAGCTTGCGGGCATCACGCAGGGCATGCCGTAGTCCTTGGTGAAATCCGTATGCTGGTCGCCGTTCCAGAGTATCGGCGCGTAGGTCTGGATGCCCAGGTATCCGCTTCTGGTAAAGAACATGTTCTCTTCAGACCCGAACTCCTCGATAGCCTCCCTGTTTATCCTTGCCCACATTACGGGCCAGAGGTTGTGAAGACGCGCCGGATCACCGTCATGGAGGACGCAGTCGATGGGCAGGTATTCTCCGAAATCAGCCATCCAGCCTGTGATGCCCAGATCCATCATATTCTTTTTTATAAGCTCTTCCTTTATGAAACGCACCGTTTCGGGGTTCGTGAGATCCAGCATGCCCGCGTCGAAAGTGGTGGACTTTATGTGATATACTTCCCCGCTCTTCTTTGTGATGAGCCAGTTCCTGTCCCTGCAGAGATCGTACAGGCTGCTGTCCTTGACCAGATACGGGTTTATATACCCGAGAAACTTCACGCCCCTGCTGTTCAGCCTCGCAATGGCTTCCTTCAGCCCGGGATACAGTTTTTCATCAGCTTCCCAGTTCCACCAGACCTGTTTTCCCATTACGGTCCGGTTCTCTCCGGACCAGTCCTGACACCACACCGCGCTTACGGCGGCTCCCGCGTCAAGCATGTCAAAAGCTTTCTTCAGCACGGTCTCGGTCCCGCCCTGGACTCCCAGGATCATCCCGCTGTGACACCATTCCGGTATATACTGCCTGTTCACGATCCTTTCCGCCATGGACCGGGACAGTTCCTCATAGCTTCTGCCCTTTAACAGAGTCAGCCTGACCGGGCATCTGTCAAATATGAAATCGTATTTTTCATCCCCGAATTTTGAGATGCCGTCCGAGTCCACATCGAAATATATAAGGCGGCACCGGTCGGTGACGAACACCGGCATCGGCGCGTAGCTGCCTATGCTGCCGTGCTTTTTCGGCACATACAGCGCCTTCGGCAGGACAGCTTTCTGTATGATCGTCGAGGCTTTTATGTGCTCGGACACGAAATTGACCACATGCTCTCCCCGAAGGTTGGTCTTGCGGTACTGTTCCCCTCCGCCGAATACGGCTTCCCCGTCATAAGCGGGGAGAGCGAACTCGTACGACCACCCTTCCTCTCCGGAAAGCTCGAGCTCGGCGCCGTTTTCAAAGGATCTCAGCCTGGCCTCAAGTCTGCGTCCGCCTCCGGAAAACACGATCCTGTCATTTTCCTGTTCCACCTTGACCAGGGGCTGCCTGACGGCCTCACTGACCGACTCCTTTACCGAACCGCGGTTGAAGGCATAGGTCTTTTCTCTTTTCACGGCAACCGCGAAAGGTTTCTTTATGGTATGTTCAAGCAGGATCTCGCCTTCCGCCAGTAATGTCAGATGATCCTTTTCGTACTGTAAACTGACCATACGGCCTCCTAAAAAAGAAAATGGAAAAGACACCGGATCAGACGGTACTCTGCAGCAGGACGGGATCGGTGTCAAATACAAAAAGCCACAGATGACCTGTGGCCGCGCAAGCTGGTAATGTGACTCGAACACACGACCTGCTGATTACGAATCAGCTGCTCTACCGACTGAGCTATACCAGCGTATTCTTATGGTCCGGAGAAAATCAGACGCTTTGATGCGCTCTCCAAGGCCTACTCATTATACAACAGACGGGTGCCCGAGGTCATTGATAATAATTATTCACTTTTCCGGTCCGCGGGACAGCCTTCTTTCCCGCGGGCCGGTATCGCGTCCGTAAAGCGTCCGGGGCCCGGAAATATCAGGTTATGGACCTCATTTCAAGATAATAGCGCTTGCTCTCGGCATGGCCCATGGAAAAAGTCTTACGGGGCAGCACACCGTTTTTTTCAACATATCCGAAAAGATCCTCTTTCCCGATCCCGCCGCAGATAAGAGCGGCTGAGCCGGGCTTTTTCGCAAGTTCAAGGACCGTGTCAAGGCCGTGGATGTAGTCACACACCGCCCCCTTGCCGTCTTCAAGGTAACTGTCGATGAAATTCTGCAGTGTGCCCAGGACCAGGGGATGAGTCTGCTTTGAGAATCTGAATGAAAAGTCATCACTGTCTGAAACGAACCTCACGGTGTCCGGGCCTTCCGCGATCTCAGCATTTTCAAGAATGCTTCTTTTCAGGTCCCGGGCAGAGCAGTTCTTGATCAGCCTGTATATGGGCTCGAACTCGATGGCTCCGCTCATGAGGGGCGTGATCTCACAGAGCACGTACCTGGCAGGGCCGTCATCCACTCCCCGCTCTTTCTTTATATCCTCCCAGTGCGCCTTCGCGGCGGCCAGTGAATGGTTCCCGTCTCCCACAGCGTACGGAAGGCCGCGGTTCATCTCTTCGTTGAGGGCGATCTTTTCGAGAAGCCCTGAAAGCTTCCCTCCTGTAATTCCGTATCCGGTTATATGGCCTCCGCCCAGCATCAGATCAAAGTCGTAAAGCGGCTCTTCTCCGGCAGCGAGCGCCTCCGCTTCGTCAAACACACCGGCTTTGTCATCGCAGAGCACAAGAATATGCGGAAGCTCACATGACGCTTCCTTTCTGATCTCGACACGGGGCGGGATCCTTTCCACAACAGTTTTTTCTGTCGGGCGCACCCTGCACTCTTCACCCGGGACATAGCTGTAATCCTCCAGGTCGATCTTCCCGACCAGCCCGCGTCTCACTCCGCGGGACAGGTATCTCTTCAGATATACCAGACCGTCAACAGCACAGTAATCCTCTTTGCTGAAATTCTTCATATTGCTCATTATCTCAGTTTTGTGAGCCTTTTCAAGCTCAGTTCCCAGATAGGCCTCAGGCATAATGAACCCAAGAGTCGAAGGGGAGTCTCCCACTGTCTCCCTGCATTTTTCCCAGTATTCAGGCTGGGACGTGAACTGGTCGCAGGCAATAGTCGCCCACCTGCGCATCTTTTCGCCGTCTGAATGGAAGGCCGGGAGCAGGATCTCCGCGGATGAAAATACCGTTCTGTTCTCTTTCATGGCACACCTCTGTGTTATACGCTCGTATCCGGATACTGCCTGATTTTATCCCAAATCCGCCGCCAAGTCAATATACTTCAGGCACGACACGGACGTCGCCCATAATTTCACCATCCGAAAAAGAATAAATATAGATAATTTGGTATAATCTTACATTGACAAAGATACCGATTTCTCATATAATTCACGTGTGAATCAGCAAAAGCGCGCAAATGCGCGGCAGGTGACATAAATGATCAGATTTCCATCAGACATAAAAGTAGTGAAATTCGGCGGCAGCTCTCTGGCGGACGCCGGGCATTTCAGAAAAGTCAAGAGCATAATCGACGCGGACCCGACCCGGGCCTATGTGGTGCCGTCGGCCCCCGGAAGGCGGAACGACGGTGACGAAAAAGTCACGGATCTTCTGTACGAATGCTTCAGAATGGCTGAAAGAGCGGAAGATATCGACGGTGTTTTTTCCCGCATTTGTGAAAGATATGACGACATCATTTCCGGCCTCGGGCTGGACCTGGATCTTTCCGGAGAGTATGAGCACATAAAATGGGCCATGCTCCATCATGCCGGAAGGGACTACGCCGCAAGCCGGGGCGAGTATCTCAACGGGCTGATCCTCGCCAGGTATCTGGGTTTTGATTTCATAGACCCGTCCTGCATGGTAAAGTTTTTCGATAACGGGACATTCGATTCCGAACTCACCAATACCCTGATAGGAGAAGTCCTCTCAAAACACAAAAACGGTGTTATCCCAGGTTTCTACGGTTCCATGCCCAACGGGACCATAAAGACCTTCTCGAGAGGCGGAAGCGATATAACGGGATCAATTGTTGCGAGAGCCGTACTCGCGGAGATCTACGAGAACTGGACCGATGTGGACGGTTTTCTGTCCGCGGACCCGAGGATAGTTGAGAATCCGAAGAAGATACAGTACATAACCTACAGAGAGCTTCGCGAGCTTTCATACATGGGTGCGTCCGTGCTTCACGAGGACGCCATATTCCCGGTCAGGTTCGCGGGCATCCCTGTGAACATCAGGAACACCAACTCGCCGGAAGAGCCCGGCACCATGATAGTGTCACAGACTGATTACACGGATCCGGACACCGTCATAACCGGCATAGCCGGCCACCGGGGGTTCAGCATAGTGACGATAGAGAAAGCGATGATGAACTCCGAGACCGGTTTCGGAAGAAAAGTCCTGGAAGTCATAGAGCAGGAGGGGATCTCCTTCGAGCATCTTCCCTCAGGCATCGACACCATGTGCGTGATACTGAAAACGGAGGCCCTGGATTCCGGAAAACGGGAAAGGATCAAGGACAGGATCTGCAAGGCTGTGGATCCGGATTCCATATCCATAGAAGACGGACTGGCGCTTATAGCGGTAGTCGGCCGCAACATGGTAAAGGCAAAAGGTACCGCTTTCAGAGTATTCAAGGCGGTCGCGGAAGCCGAGATCAACATCAAGATGATCGACCAGGGCTCTTCCGAGCTCAACATCATCATCGGGGTCGAGGACAAGGACTTCATAAAAGCCACGAGATCCATATACCGGGAGTTCTATAAGCAGTGATCCCTGCCCCGGAGCCCGGCTCCGTTCAGCGCAAAGAAAAAAGAGGGGCTGTCCCCTCTTTGTTCATTTCATACGGTCATTTCTCGGGAAAAACATGGAGCGGCAGCTCGCATCCGCCGACGATATGGAAATGAAGGTGGAACACGGACTGTCCCGCGTCCCGTCCGCAGTTCGATATCACTCTGTACCCGTTTCCGGCTCCTCCCATCCTTGCGATGATCGGGATCACTTCGAATATCCGTGATATCACCGCGCTGTTCTCGGGGGTGATGCTGTCCATGGATTCTATGTGTTCCTTGGGGATCACAAGCACATGGCAGGGAGCCTCCGGGTTTATGTCCCTGAAAGCATAGACGTAGTCATCCTCGTATACTTTTGATGAAGGGATCTCACCGGCTATGATCTTGCAGAAAATACAATCGTTCATAATTAGCGCCTCCGTATCTGGTATGACATGATTTTACCACACCGGAGGGCAGAAAATCAATGAAAAGAAGACAAGACATGTATAAGGTTTTTGACGTACACACCCACACATACCCCGAAGCCATAGCAGAAAAAGCCACCACCAACCTGGGCCGCTTCTATGAATTCGTCTGCGCCGGCAAGGGCACTTACCTTGATCTGGAATCACAGGCTGAGGAGAACAATGTGCAGGGGTACCTGCTGTTCTCGGTGGCCACCAACGCGCACCAGGTGGAGAAGGTCAACGACTCCATCGCAAGCCTGGTAGATCTCTCAAGGAGCCACGGATTCCACACCATGGGATTCGCAGGAATGCACCAGGACTACCCCGACTTTGAAAAGGAGATCCTCCGCTGCAAAAAGCTGGGGCTGAAAGGGGTGAAGATCCATCCCGACATCCAGGGAGTGGATATCAATGACAGAAAGCTCCTGCCCCTCTACGACCTTTTGAGCTGCCTCGGAATGGGTCTGTACCTTCATATGGGCGACAACAGGCCTCAATACCGGTTCTCAGAGGCGGAAAAGCTCCTTGATGTCCTGGAACTGTTTCCGCGCCTCACTGTGTTTGCGGCTCATCTGGGCGGATACAATGACTGGGAACACTCAGTTCCCCTTCTCAAAGGAAAAAAGAACGTTTACTACGATACATCCAGCGCCATCCAGTTCCTGCCCCCGGAGAAGAGCCGGGAAATCATCGGGCAGCTGGGCGCTGAAAACATCATGTTCGGCACGGACTACCCCGTCGCCAACACCCGTGAGATGCTGGATTTCTTCATGAAGATAAAGCTTACGGACAGCGAGCGGGAAGATATTCTGTGGAACAACGCAATGAGGATACTGAGGCCTGATGACGATCTCTGAAAGATATGAGAAAATGTCGCTGTGGACACGGCTGAAACAAGCTGACAGGCCCGTGGTGCTCTACGGAACGGGAAACGGTGCCGACAGGATCCTTGACATCTTTGAAAGCTCCGGCATATCCGTCAGCGGCGTGTTCGCGTCGGACGGGTTCGTCAGGGACAGGTACTTCAGGGGATACAGAGTGAAGTCGTACGATGACATCACGGCGGAATTCGGTGACGGCATAATCATCGTCCTGGCTTTCGGTTCCTCCCTTCCCGGCGTTATTGAGTTCATCAGGGAACTTGACAGCAGACACGAACTGATCATACCGGAGATACCTCTATACGGGGGAAGCCTGTTTGACGAGGACTACCTTGAGTCAAAGCTGATGTCGGCCGAAAAGACCAGAAACATGCTGGCTGACGGCATATCGAGACAGCTCTTTGACGACGCGGTCAATTTCCGGCTTTCCGGAAAACTCAGATACGCGGAACTCACGGAGCCCTTTGAAAAGTCACTGAAGTCCCTGCTGTCAGGCAGGTGCCACAGGAACGTTCTTGACGGAGGGGCATACAGGGGGGACACCGCGTGTTCCATCATTTCAGCCCTCATGCCTGAGAAGGTATACGCGGCGGAACCTGACAGGAAAACCTTTGTGAAACTGTGTGAATACGCAGGGGCGGAAAAAAGAGCGGAAGTTATACCGGTAAATGCCGCACTCTCCTCGGAACCGGGCACCATGCCCTTCTCCTCCCAGGGAAGCCGGGGATCCGGAAGGACCGGAGCCGGAAAAAGAGCCAGGCAGGACGAAGTCATGACAGCGACCATCGACGGGATTGCCCCGGAAGACGGGTTCCAGCTCATAAAGCTTGACATAGAAGGCCTGGAGGCACAGGCTCTCAGAGGGGCAGCGGCGGTGCTCGCGGAACACAGGCCTGATCTTATAGTTTCCCTGTACCACAGGACTGACGACCTGTTCGAGATACCGGACATGGTATCGGCTATGCTTCCCGGGCACAGGCTTTATCTCCGCAGGGTACCGTGCCTGCCTATGTGGGATCTTAACCTTTTTGCCGTCTCCGATGACGGAAATGCATGAAATATATGAGCGGAGAGGGGAGAGATCCCCTTTTTCCGTCACACCGCGCGGGAGCGGAAGCTCATCGCGTTCATTGCTTTCCGTCCGGAATCCGGACGGAACTCTGTCCTGTTGCCGGACATGTTCCGGTTCCGGCAGGACAAGAGTCACGCCATACATACAGAAAGGCAGTCTGTTCACAAAGAACCGGCTGCCTGCTGTTTTTTGGTCAGGAAAATGATGTATCACGCAGCTGATCTCATCTTCGTCCTCCGGGACCTCCGAATCCGCCCTGGCCTCCGAATCCCATTCCGCCGCCGAACTGGTTCGTAATGGTATTCGTGACTGTTCCGTTGACGATGATCGTTCCGCCGCTGTAAACTCCGCCCATGTCGTAATCGAAAGCGCTCTGCCCCGTGATGTCGAGGGTGCCGCCGTTTACGTAGATATAGCCGTTGGAGTCGACTCCGTCGGTATCGCCCTGCCCCATGGTGATCACGGTGTATCCGCCGTTTATTTCGACCGTCGGGGTATACAGACTTGATTTCTTAGCTCCGTTTATGCCGTCATCCGATGCTGAAATGCCTATGCTGCCCCCGTTTATCTGGACATAGGTCGCCTCAATGCCCTCAGCGGCAGTCACCGCGATGTCTCCGCCGTCGATCTGTACCGCGGCCACGGCGTGTATGCCGTCGTCACCTGCCGTTACAGTGATCTCCCCTCCGCAGATATAGATGTAGCCTTCCGTGCTGTCCGAATCGTTTTCGGCGTGAAGCCCGTCTGTCTTTGATGAGATCGTCAGCACACCGTCCGCTACGGCGATGGTGTCATTTGCCTGTATCGCGCTGGATCCGCTGGTGACATATACCGAAGAGCCCGTGATCTTTATATCGTCCTTGCCCGTTATGCCGTGGGCGGTGGAGTTTATAGTCATGATGCCTGTGCCGTTTATGACCAGATCGTCTTTTGAGAATATGACCGCGTCGGTATTCGTGGTGCCGTCAGCCCGGAAGCTCCCGGTAACGCTCAGGACGCTTTCCGTTGACAAAGTGGTTACAAAGACTTTGTCGGCGTTCTTCACATAGATCACAGGAAAGTCGCTGTTTGTGACATTCACGCCGTCCAGCACCAGCTGGACCTTGTCCTCGTCTCCGGCGTCAACCGTTACCGTCGCCTCCGAAGCCGATCCCGAGATGACATACACGCCCGCTTCAGAGATCGTTATGCCGGTGTTGTCAGACAGTTCAAGGAAGACTGCCGAGGATGTGTCCGCTGTCTGTTTCAGATCTCTTTCCGTGAAAAGGTCTGTTGCGTCGATAATGCCGCCGGACGTGACATTCGCCACTGCCGTTATTTCTTCTGTGTCATCCGTTACTGTCACCGAAGTACCGCTGCCCGTGTTCTTTCCGGTATCCTGTGAAACTTCAATGGTATCGGTCTGCTCCGTCAGTGCCGTTTGAGCACCGCCGTCATGTGAAATAGTATCTGTGTCTGAAATGCGGCTGCAGCCTGCCGCTGCCAGAAATATCAGCGCTGCCGCAAGAATGATAGCTGTTTTTTTCATTTTTTTATTCTCCTTTGCTGTTTCTGGCCATATTCTAGCACTTCAAACTTAGATTAAACTTAAATGGATCAGAATATTTTCAGATTTTTAAGCTGAATATGCAAAGGCTTCGGGAACTTTCCGCCTCCGGATACGTCATACCGGCATAGATATCATATTCTGGAGGATATATGAAAAAGATATTGGCACGTACCCTGCTGTCTGTTCTCCTTATCCTCGGCTTAATGCTCGGGGGGTGTTCCGAAGGATCCCCGGGCGTTTCAGACCGGCCTGAAGGCGGACCGGATGAACAGATCCGGTCTGAGAAAGAGGACGTACACGACACGAATGCGGATACGGACAGCGGAAGCGCCGGAGCAGATTCGCCTGATCAGGTGGGTATCCCCTTCGCGGCGAGTTACATCCGCACAGACGGGTACAATGAGGAAACGATATATCCTGTGATCACTCTCATCTCTTCCCGCGGAGAGCTTGACTCCTATTACGCGGAAAACTGTGAAAAGTACCATCTCGGCCACAGGGAAAAAATTTACTCCGATTCGACCGTCGGGTTCGCCGATGCCTGCGAGAAATATGACGACGGATTTTTCAGGGAGCATTCCCTGATACTGGTCCTGGTGGAAGAAGGCAGCGGTTCGGTACGGCATGAGATAACCGCCGTCAGCGCCGGCGACGGCGGCAGCGTGACCGTCGACATCGTCAGGAGCGTTCCTGAGGAAATGACCGATGACATGGCGGAATGGCACATAATTATCGAAATATCCAAGGAAGACCTGCCCGAGCCTCCCGGCGAGATATATCTCCGGGATCAGGGCGGCGTGAGCGTGACTACCAGCCCCGTGAATGTCACTGCGGGCAACGGGTGCGGCAGGGTGTCCCTGAAGGTGCCGAGGACCTGGACATACGAAATATCCGAAGATAAGGATAAGGACACTGCTGTGATCTCCATATCCCCCAGGGGCTGCCGGGGAAGCATTGATATAAGGTACGGTGCCGAGATGTACGGTGTATGCGGCACAGGTCTTGAAGAAAAGGACATCATGCTCGGGAGTCACCAGGCCTGGCAGGGCTTCTATGATCACGGCAGCGTTTGGAGCTTCATGATCCTGAAAGATCTTCCGGTCGGTTACATGTTCATCTGGCTTAATGATGACGGGAACTGGTACGGACAGTACGAAGATGAAGCCATGGAG
>JAFTCY010000120.1 GCA_017454465.1 Clostridia bacterium | reverse complement strand
GCTGAAGACCCTGGAGGAACTGGCAGAGGTCTCTGAGCCCGGGCGCAGGATATCCATATGCCGGGAGCTTACTAAGCTAAATGAGGAAGTCATAATGACCACCTGCAAGGAGGCGCCGGCGATATATTCCGAAAAAAGCCCCAGGGGTGAATACGTGCTGGTGCTGGAGGGGCGCTCCGGCAAAGACACTGAAGGCGCTGAGACTGCCGATCCCGTCAGCCTGGTAGCTGAGTTCGAAAGGGACGGCATGTCAAGGATGGAAGCCATAAAGGCGGCGGCCAAGGCTGCCGGAATGAAAAAGAATGACCTCTACATGATGGTGAACAAAACTTAGTGACGCGGGCTTACCTGTTGTAAAGCATCCTGTTTTTTGGTATAATGTCGTATCCTGCCAAGGCAGGACGCGGTCCCCGGGACAGAGGAGGTTAAGATGACTGCAGTTATAAAAAACGGTTTCGTCTATGATACGGAAACCGGGAGTTTTTCAAAAAAAGACATCGGGATCTCTGAAGGGATCATAGTATCGGTCGGGACGGATATCCCGGACAGCGGCGAGATCATTGACGCGGACGGGAAATACATCATACCGGGGCTGGTGGACGTTCATACCCACGGGAGGTCCGGAGAGGATTTCAACACCGCAGGCCCTGACGGATGCCTCCGGATGAGGAGGGAATACGCCCGGGCGGGAACGACGACGGTAATGGCGACGCTGGCCTCCGCATCCCTGGAATCATTCCGGGCTTCGGCAGAAGCCATCGGCAGGAACCGGGACGCGTCTCCCGGCCTTTGCACCATAGCCGGGATCCATCTGGAGGGAAGGTATCTTAACCCTAAAAAAAGAGGCGCGCACGCGCCGGTGCTGCTCCGTCTGCCGGACGCGGACGAGCTGGACTCGCTGCTTGACGAGATGGCCCCGCTGCCGACCCATGTGTCTGCGGCTTTCGAGCTCGAGGGAGGAGAGAAGTTCCTCCTGCGCGCCCTGAGCCGGGGAGCCACCTGCGGTCTCGCACATACCGACGCCACCTACGAGGAATCAAGAAGATTCGCGGATCTCGGGGTTACATCCCTCACCCACACCTTCAACGCGATGAGAGCCATACACCACAGGGAGCCGGGCTGTGCCGTGGCGTCCCTTCTGGATGACCGGATCTATACCGAACTGATCTGCGACGGCCATCATGTGCACCCTGCGATGGTAAGGCTGGCTTCAGAAGTCAAGGACCCGGGCAGAATGGTGCTCATAACCGACTCCCTCGAGGCTGCCGGTTCCCCCGACGGAGAATACAACATCGCGGGAATGCCGGTCATCGTAAAGGACGGCATCGCGCTCACATCAGACGGCGCTCTCGCCGGAAGCACTCTCAGCCTTTATGAAGGGCTGCTGAATTACATGGAGTTCACCGGAATGAGCATGGAACAGGCCCTTCCCTGCGCCACCATAAATCCTGCCCGCATGGTCGGGATCGGCGGAGAATGCGGTTCCCTTGCTGAAGGGAAAAGGGCCGACTTCATAATTCTTGAAAGCATAACGGGCAGGCCGGAACTCGGAACAGTGTTCTGCTCCGGTTCGCCTGTCTCTGACAAATAAAACGGAGGTAGCACAAATGCCTGAAAAATACTACATAACCACGGCGATAGCCTATGCGTCGGCAAAGCCGCACATAGGAAACACATATGAGGTCATAGCCACTGACGCCATCGCCAGATACAAGAGAGCGAGAGGGTATGACGTCTTCTTCTGCACCGGAACGGATGAGCACGGACAGAAGATAGAAAACAAGGCGAAGGAAGCCGGCGTCACTCCCAAGCAGTATGTCGACGAGATGTCCGGCCAGATCAGGAAGATCTGGGACCTGATGGACACCAGCTACGACTACTTCATCAGGACCACAGACGAGAACCATGAAAAGAACGTGGCTGCCATATTCAAAAAGCTGTATGAGCAGGGCGACATATACAAGGGATATTACGAAGGCTGGTACTGCACTCCGGACGAGTCCTTCTATACGGAGACCCAGCTGGTGGACGGAAAATGCCCGGACTGCGGGCGCGAAGTGGTGCTTACAAAGGAAGAAGCGTATTTCTTCAGAATGAGCAAATACGCGGACCGGCTCCTGAAATACATAGAAGACCATCCTGATTTCATCCAGCCGGAGGCCAGACGGAAGGAAATGATCAACAACTTCCTCAAGCCCGGACTGCAGGATCTGTGCGTTTCGCGTTCCAGCTTTTCCTGGGGCATACCGGTGGACTTCGACAGCAAGCATGTGGTCTACGTATGGCTGGATGCCCTGACGAACTACATCTCCTCCCTCGGATACAATCCTGAAAATGAGAAACAGCCTGAAGCCTTCGAAAAGTACTGGCCTGCAGACGTCCACGTGATCGGAAAGGACATCGTCAGGTTTCATTCGATATACTGGCCCATATTCCTTATGGCCCTGGGACTGCCTCTTCCCAAAAAGATATTCGGCCACCCGTGGTTCAACTTCGGGACGGACAAGATGTCAAAGTCCAGGGGAAACGTAGTCTACGCGGATGAACTGGCGGAGCATTTTTCAGTCGACGGCGTCAGGTACTATGCCCTCGCGGAGATGCCCTACGCGTCGGACGGCAGCATAACCTATGAGTCGGTTATAAACAGATACAATACGGATCTGGCGAACAACCTGGGAAATCTGGTGAACCGCACCGTCGCCATGGCCAAGAAATATTTCGGAGGCACGGTCCCCGCGCCCGGCGCGGATGAAGGACCTGACGCGGAGCTCAAGGCCTGCGCCGCCGAAACATACGGAAAGTTCTGCGCCGATATGGACAGCTTCCATATCGCTGACGCCTGCGCTGACGTGTTCGGACTGCTGAAGCGCGCAAACAAGTACATAGATGAGACCACGCCGTGGACCCTGGCGAAATCCGAAGAGAGCCGCGGAAGGCTCGCAACAGTCATATACAACCTTCTGGAGGCCGTAAGAACGGGAGCCGTAATGCTGGACTGCCTGATCCCCTCCACATCCGGAAAGATCTTCAGCCAGCTTGGAACGGACGTCACCGGATTTGATTCCGCAAAGACCTTCGGAGGCCTGGTCCCCGGCACTCAGCTCGGGGAATCCGCCCCTCTGTTCCAGAGGATAGACGAGGAAGCGCTTCTTAAAGAGATAGAAGGAAAAAGAAAGGCCGCCGAAGCCGAAAAAGCGCCTGCAGCTCCCGCCTGCGGGGTCCCGGAGGGACTTGCCAGAATAGGGATCGACGATTTCATGTCAGTCGAGCTCAGGACAGCTCAGGTCACGGCAGCTGAAAAGGTCGAAAAGTCCAGAAAGCTTCTGAAGCTGACGCTGGACCTGGGGTATGAGAAGAGGACTGTCGCGTCCGGCATCGCTCAGTTCTACGCGCCCGAAGAGCTGGTGGGAAAAAAGATCATCGTAGTCGCCAACCTGAAGCCCGCGGTCCTCTGCGGAGTCGAATCCAACGGCATGATCCTGGCTTCCGGCGAGGAAAAGGTTAGGGTGGTGTTCCTTGATCCCGAGACTCCTCTCGGAGAACGGGTCAGATAATGAGGATATTCGATTCTCACGCCCACTATGACGACAGAAGGTTCTCGGATGAGTTCCCCGGCGGATACAGAGCCGCCCTGGAACAGTCCCTCAGAGCCGGGGTGTGCGGCATAGTCAATATAGGCTCAAGCATGAAAACATCCCTGTCTTCCGTCAGGCTGGCCGAGGAATACGGGTTCGTGCACGCGGCAGTGGGCATACACCCCTGCGACTCACAGTACGTGACCCTGAAAGAACTGGATAAGCAGCTCACTGAGATAGAAAGCCTGGCGTCCCATGAGAAGGTGAAAGCCATAGGGGAGATCGGACTCGACTACCATTATGACGACACGGACAGGGAACGGCAGTTCTACGCTCTCTCCGCCCAGCTGGACATCGCCCGGCGCACGGGTCTTCCCGTGGTCATTCACTCAAGAGACGCAATGGCCGATACCATTGACATGGTATTCTCCAACCCCGGCATAAAAGGCGTGCTCCACAGCTACAGCGGAAGCGCTGAAGATGTGCCCAGGCTGGCGAAAGCGGGATGGTACTTCTCATTCTCCGGGCCGGTCACATACAAGAACGCCCACCGTCCCAGACTGGCGGCCGGAGCGGTCCCCGAAGACAGGATAATGGCAGAGACTGACGCGCCGTACCTTCCGCCGGTGCCCCACAGAGGTGAGATCAACTTCTCAGCGTACATGGAGTTCACCCTCAGCGCCATAGCCGAGGCCAGGGGTACCGATCCGGAGCGGGCAGCGGAGATCACCCTTGAAAATGCCCTGTCATTCTACGGAATAGGCGAGGATACCCTTCACGGATAACAGAACAAAAACAGACCGGAGCCTTTGTGACTCCGGTCGATCTGTTTGTATTGCGTTTTTGCGGGACCCGCGCAGACGGATCAGTCTATGACAGCCAGGACGACGATCCCGGCGATCAGAAGAAGAATGCCCAGGACCTTCGCCAGTGATTTCCAGACGAATGGGACGTTAAGGCTCATGTCGGCATAGGATCCGTTGATCCTGTAGTCCAGTATGGGCTCAAGGATCTCCCTTTCTTCCGGAAGAGGATCCTCCTCCGCATGGGGTTCCAGGCTGAGCATCATGGTCCAGCGGTCCTCGCTGTCATATTCAGGCCAAGGAAGCTCGGCCGTCCCCGGGTCACCTGTCTTCGCGAACCTGACCCACATGTCCTGGACGGTCTTCGACAGCCCGGGGTCAGCGGGTTTCCCCGTGTAGATGGTGTCCTCCGTGTTTCCGAACACGTAAGCCAGTTCCACCGCGTGGCACGCCCTGAGGAACCGGTGCTCGGACTGCTCCTCCCAGAAATACATGTAGCACCGGCCGCCGTTTCTTTTATGCTCCTCAGCCTGACGGACCGCGGGAAGCCTGAACATGATCTCGGTAAAGAACGCGGAGATCCTCCAGAGACTGTAGCCCTCCTTCAGCTGCATAAAGCTTTTTACACGCTTTTTGTCTTCCCTGCTGAGTTTTTTAAGGTGGTTCTCAAACATGATCGGGGTACCGAAACGGTACGGGATTATGCCCCCCACTTCATTGACCCAGTAGTTGGCCTCGTCGGCGTTGGTTCCCATCATCATGTCGAATCCGGATGTCCGCCCTTCCCTGTACGGCTCGTAGGGATCCTCCGGTATAAGGATACCGTCCCGCTGCGGAAAATTGTTGTATGCGTTCAGCTTACGGTTTAGCTTGATCAGCTGCTCTTCGGTGAGGCGCAGAAGATCGTCCATGCACGCGGCTCCGGATTCTTTCAGAAGACGCTCTGTGAACGGACGGCACTCATCTTTCGAATACGTGAGGGCCACGGAACCGCTCTGGGCGATCACCCTTCTGAATAGCCCCGACGCCTCCGGTATCATGGGAAGCAGCGACACGCTGCCGCCCCCTGCCGATTCACCGAATATGGTAACGCATTCCGGGTCTCCTCCGAAAGCGCTGGCGTTCCTTTTCACCCACCTCAGAGCCTCTATCTGGTCCCACAGCCCGAGGTTGGGGGCATCGGGAAAAGACTCTCCGCCCCGCACGGATGAAAAGTCCACGAAGCCCATGAGCCCCACTCTGTATCCCGCTGTGATCAGGACTACGTCAGGATGGGCCAGGGCAAACCTGAACCCGTCGTAAAGCGGGTCGGCGGTGCCGCCCCATCCGTAGCTGCCGCCGTGGAAGAACACCATGACGGCTTTCCCCTCCACGGTCCTGTCAGACCCTGTCCAGACGTTCAGGTACAGGCAGTCCTCTCCCTGTACATAATATGAAGCCCTCTCAGTCTCCCATTCGGTCTGGATGGGAGTCTTTCCGTTGTAAAAGGCCTCATAAACGCCGCTGTTTTCCGGAGCCCTGACAGGCTTTTTCCAGCGGAGCTCTCCCGTGGGAGGGCACGCAAAGGGTATGCCCTTGAACGTGAGCACTCCCTCTTTTTCCCTTCCCACGAAGGTTCCGTTATCACATCTCGCGCCCAGGGCCGGGTCGAAGACCCCGTTTACCGGCCTGTTTTCTCCCCATTCCGCCCGGATCGCGCTTTTTATGTCATTTACCTTTTCCATCTGAATACGCTCTTGATGGCCTGGAAGAAGTTGGTCTTGTCCCTGACCTTCTTTGCGAGTTCTCCTATAGTTACATCGGTCTGTGAGTTGTGGGTGACCATCGCGTGGGCGAGTTTAACGAATATATCCCTGAAGTGCTCTATGCTGGACTGCTCGTATCGGCTTGCGGCGAAGTCTATCATAAGCTGAAGGCCTTCCGCGCCGTCCAGCACCTCCATGTCCAGGATAGTCTGTGACGCCGCCTGGTTCTGGCGGACGTCCACCATCTCGAAATCGAATCCGTCCATGCCGCTCATGTCCCTTATATCCTGCTGGTAAAGCAGATAAGCGGATTCTCCCTTTGCCACCTGGTTGCGGCTGTCAACATAGGGATAGCAGCTGTGCTCTATTCCCTTCTGGACCTGTTCGTGAACATCGGCGAACACATTGCGCAGCGTATCAGAGTCCTTGAATCTGATACCAATGGGCAGGTCGCGGAACAGAAGCCCCACGCTGCTCATCATCTGCAGATCCTCACGGCCGTTGTAGATCCATGAGAGCTTGATGTCCCGCGTGCCGTTGTAAACGGAGATCGCGAGGGCGGCGACCGTGATGAAGAATTCATTCCGCGAGATCTTGTACGCCCTTTCCATGGCGTTCATCTGGGGCTGCTCGATCCCGAGGTCGGCGAAGATCTCGCCCATATGGTTCTCTCTGGACTCATGGTCGATCTTCGGGTAGCTGGACCATTCCACATTGTCGTAGCGTTCTTCGAAGTACTTCCTTGACTCCTCGTAGAACGGCGTATGGACTTCGTCCTCCCTGCGCTGGAGCATCAGGTAATAGTAGTCCGTGTCAAGATCCATGCCCATATAGGACTTGCCCACGTCGCCCATGAACACCTTCAGGCTGGTGCCGTCAAACAGCGAATGGTGAACGTCAAAGAACACGTACCCTGCCTTTTCCGTCTCAAAGACACGGCAGCGGTACAGTCTTCCGCCGACGATCTTGAAGGGGTACACAAGCATGTCCTTTACGAACTTGAACTCGAATTCCGACAGTTTCTCCACATGGATGTCCTGGAACAGCTCAGGAGTATAGTGCTGCACAAGTTCCCCGTCGTCGTTGTACTCAAAGGTCGTAAGGAGGGCGGGATGGTTCTTTATTGCCTTTCCCATGGCATCCGCCAGCATTTCCAGGTCGAACATCTCCTTGTCGACCTTCATAACGGAGAACAGGTTGTACATGGTGGAACCCGGGGTGTAAAGCTGGTAGTCTATCATGTAGAGCTGCTCTTTGGTAAGGGGATGCACCGCCTTGAGGGCAGCCTCGTTCTTTTCGTTGGGATCGGTGCCGTCATCGTTCTCGTGGAGCTTCACGTACAGTTCCGCAATCTTCTCCGGAGTTCTTCCCCTGAAGATCTCGCTGGCGTTCAGACCAGGCAGCTCGCACTCGGTTATCATCTGGATGGATGCGAGAGAGTCTCCGCCCATCTCATAGAAATCGTCATGGATACCAACGCGGCTGAGCTTCAGGACCTTGGCCATCGCGTCACAGATCTTTTCCTGGATCTCGTTTTCGGGAGCTACGTAATCCGATCTGAAATCGTCGATCTGGGGCGCGGGAAGAGCTTTTCTGTCCAGTTTTCCGTTGGCTTTGAGAGGCACGGAATCTATCTTCATGTAATATGACGGGATCATGTAATACGGGAGCCGTTTCATCAGCTCCTGCCTCATGTGCTCGCTGTCCACCGTTACGTCAGCGGTGTAGTACACGCAGAGGAAACTCTTTCCGTTATCGTCAAATCCCTTTGCCGCCGCCCAGTCGATGCCCAGCACCTGCTTTACCGCGGCTTCGATCTCAGCCGGCTCTATGCGGTTGCCGTTGATCTTTATCATGTCTCCGGAACGCCCCAGCAGCAAGTAGTTACCGTTCTCATCCCTGCGCGCCAGGTCACCGGTATGATACATGCCGTTGACAAAGGCCTTTTCGGTCTCCGCCGGAAGGTTGATATATCCCCTGACGTAGGGATTGACGAAGCACAGTTCGCCTATCTCCCCGTCCTCAGCTTCCCTTCCGTCCTCGGTTATGAGAGATATCTTTGTTTCCACCTCAGGCTTGCCTATGGGGCATGTCTCGTAGGATCTGTCGATCTTGAAGACGCCGACTGCGAATCCGCTCTCGCTGGCCGCGTATATGTTGATGAGCTCCACATTCTTGTTGTAAATATTGTTTGCCGGCTCGCTTCCCACGAACAGCATTCTGAGGAAGGGGCTGGTCTTGTTGCCCAGCATCCTCACATATGAGGGGGTGAGGAATGTTATGGTGATCCTCTTTGTCAGGAACAGTTTGGCAAGAGCAGCCGGATTCTTGATGGTGGCGTAGGAAACGATAAAGTTCTTTCCCTTGAACACATTGAGGCCGCAAAGGATAACGATGACAGTCGCCACGAAGTTCATTGGGGCGAGAGTGGCCAGACGGTCCTTTTCGTTGAAGGGAATGACCCCGCCAGGTCTGATGGACTGTATCGCCCGCTCAAGGTTCCCGCGCTCGTGGAGCACGCCCTTCGGGTTTCCGGTGGTGCCGGATGTATAGATCGCGTATGCCGCGTCATGGTCGTCCGCAGGCTCGTATCCGGGCAGCGGATCGTGAGACATGACAGCGTCCCAGTTGGCGGCGCTGAGTTCGACCTTGCAACCGCAGTCATCACGGATATACGCTATTCTGTCCGGAGCGTAGGTATCCTCGACGAGCGCCCAGGCCGCACCGGCCTTCCAAACGCCTATCATGGCTATTACAGGCAGTACACCTCTCGGCAGATTGATCAGGACGAAGTCTTCCTTCCCTATGCCGTTTGATTTCAGCCATCCGTAGATGCGGCCGGACATGTCGTCCAGCTTCGCGTAGCTTATCCCTTTCGCGTGTGACTCGTCAAAGAGTATCTCCGCATCGGGATCCTCCCGTGTGTACTGCTGCAGTCTTTCAAGAATGTCGCTCATAGTATATCCTCCGTAGTATTGTTTCCCTCTTCATTGTTATCGCCGTCATCAGGAGACCAGGAAGGCTGCAGTTCCTCGATCTGAAGATATCCGTCGGTCCTGGCGGCGATCTGGTACTGGTCCTCGTACACTATCTCTCCCGGCGTGTTCGTATATACCAGGAAGTACGGATGGTGGTACTTTTCCAGCAGCCAGAGCGCCGGGCGTATCATTTTCATCATCTCGTCCGAATTCTCGGTCTTGAACCAGCATACCACAGGCTCCTGCCTTTTGCACGGCGGCGGCCAGGGCAGGTTCTCCGCGAACCAGGAGTCGATCTCAAGGTACAGGTCCCTGTCCTCTTCATCCATCTCGTCGTTGCGGATCATCTTCATGATCATGCTGAAGACGCCCTTGGCGTACATGGTGTTCTTGGCCAGCTCCTTGCCCTGGATCCTTACGTATTTATACCTGAGTCTCTTCATCAGCTGTCCTTTTCACCGCCTGGCAGCGGTATCCTTCTGACGCTGACACCGATCTCAGGAATTCCGTATTCAGGATTGAAAAGCCCGGCCACGCTGTCCTCGTACCATTTTCTTATCGCTTCGTCATCCAGTTCGCATTTCTCGCCGGATGTTTTGACGGTGATCGTTATTATCTGTTCTTCCATGGATCCGTTCCTTCCCGTTTTTTCCGTCTCTATTTTATTTTCCGTGTCCTTCAGGATCTCTTTCCTGAGTCTTTTGGTGAAATCGCGCTCTGAGGCGATCTCCGTGCCGTAGGTCCGGTTGAGTTCATACTCAAGTCCGGTCCAGGTATCAAGAGGCGACTCGTTGTGCTGGATCACCGCTTCCAGTTTATCGAAGCACTTGTAGAGCCTGGCCTCCTTCGTCTCAAGGGCGTTCATCTCGCTGTAGAGGCCTTTCATCCTGCACCGGAGCTCTTCAGGCAGCCCGTCCACCCAGGTTTCAAGGAGCCTGTCCTCCCGGGCGGTGTCATCAGATGTCTTTTTGAAAGACGGGATGTCCCCGGTAAAGCACTCACCGAGATCGTGGATAAGGCACATTTCGGTCACCCTGTCCATATCCGTGTCGGGAAACTGGTCCTTCAGGAGAAACGCCATAAGGGACAGTCTCCAGCTGTGCTCGGCAACGCTCTCGGGTCTGCCCTTTGATGAGGTGCAGTGCCGGATGGTGTCTTTCAGCCGCTCGGCCACATGCATGATGTCAAGGAATTCTCTCGGTTCCATCACAGTCCTCCCGTACGATGACCGGGCCCCGTGTCAGAAAATACCCGGCCTCTTTTTTCATTCCAAGAGTGTATATCTCGTCGGCCCTGTTCAGAAGCCTGTACTGTTCTTTAGCCTCACCGCTGAGCCCGCCGGTGTCCGAGGGCTTGGTGATCACATGAAGAGATGTCCTGTCCCGGATCCTGCCGAGATAGTCCCTTCCCCGGGAGCCGGCTCCCAGGAGCACGGTGTACAGAGGGTCTCCGGCGTCACCGGATGCCCCCGTGATCCCGAACATGATCTCGCGCCTCATTCTGGAGAGAGTGTATTTTTTAGTGGGAAGTTCCCTTATGAACTCGCCAGGGTCCCTGCTCCGCCTTGCCGTTTTCGACGCGTAGCTCAGGAGCTTACCGGCGTTTTTCATCTCCCTGCACATCACAAAGAGATACCTGTCGAAGAACCGGGGATCTACCGCTGCGGCGCGGCTGAATATTTCAAGGGCCCCGGGCGGCATATGATCCGCGGCGCCCTCTGTCCCGTTTTCAAGGATCATCTTTCTCAGCCCGGAAGCCGTCATGATATCCGGATCCCGGCTCACCACGTTGAATTCGTTTACGGAGCGCTTTCTGCCCGCCCTTATGTACTCAAGGCCCAGCTTGTCGTTGGGCCCCGGGCTGTGTTCCAGCCCAAGCTCAGCCATAGCCGCGTCAAAGATCTCCGCCGACCCTTTTTCCGGGAACATGGTCTCCATGCGCCGCAGGACTTCCGGGAACCTTCCGCTGTCCTTGATCTCAGCCGCTTTTCTCAGATAGCCCTCATCCCCGCTTTCCGATCCGAAAGTCAGGGACGAGCAGCCCAGGCACGAGGCTATATGGACTCCGGCCGAGGCGTATCCCTCGGCGCCCATGCAGCTCCAGGGGAAAGGAAGTTCCACCACAAGATCCGCTCCGTCCGCCAGAGCGGCCGCCGCGCGCGTATACTTGTCGAACAGCGCCGGCTCGGTCCGCTGGGTGAAGCTGCCGCTCATCACGGCTACCGTGATGTCGGCCTTCGATCCCGCCGCTTTCATGACAGCGCTGTGTCCGTTATGATAGGGATTGAGCTCGCACACCACCGCGGTGGCGGTCAGTTCCGCGCACCCGGTCCCGCAGTTATTATTTTCTGACATTTCTATCTTGCTTTTTCTCCCGCGACACTCTATAATATTATAGTATTTGTAAAACACCATGTCAAACAATTTCGGAGGAAAAAATCATGAAAGTTTTAGTCGTCAACGCAGGTTCTTCGTCCCTGAAGTATCAGCTTTTTGATACCGCAACGGAATCGGTTCTCGCGAAAGGGATCTGCGAACGTATCGGCATCGACGGAAGGATCGAGCACAGGAAGGGCGAAAACGGGGAAAAGGTCAAAGCCGAATACAGCATGCCCGACCACGCCGTCGCAACTGAGATAGTCATCAAGTATCTGACTGACCCCGAACTGGGCGTCATCTCTGATATGAGCGAGATAGAGGCTGTCGGCCACCGTATAGTGCACGGCGGTCCGTACTTCTTTGAGTCGGTGCTCCTCAGCGACGAGGTGCTGGCGAAGCTGGAGCTCTGCCGTGACTTCGCTCCCCTTCACACCGGAGCCCACATCATGGGCATTAAAGGCTGTCTGGCTGTCATGCCCGACACCCCGCAGGTGCTGGTATTCGATACCGCCTTCCACCAGACGATGCCCGTTCAGGCATACACATACGGGATCTCAGCGGATCTTGCGGAAAAATACAAGATCAGAAGATACGGCGCCCACGGCACGTCCCACAGGTTCGTGTCCCGCGAGATGGCAAAACTTCTTGACAAGCCTCTTGAAGAGACAAAGATCATCACCTGCCATATAGGCAACGGATCGTCCATCTCCGCTGTTCTCGGCGGAAAGTGCATCGACACCTCCATGGGTCTCACTCCCCTGGACGGCGTTATGATGGGCACCAGATGCGGTTCCATCGACCCGGCCATCGTCCCCTTCCTCATGGAAAGAGAAGGCTGGACTCCCAAGGAAGCTGATGATTACATGAACAAGAAATGCGGATTCCTGGGCGTATCCGGGATCTCCTCCGACAGCCGCGACATCGAGGCGGCCATCCTTGAAGGAAACGAAAGAGCCTATATAGCCGCGTCAACCCTGGCATACCAGGTGAAGAAATACATCGGCGCATACGCTGCGGCCATGAACGGCCTTGACGCTGTGGTATTCACTGCCGGCATGGGCGAGAACAACCCGGAACTCAGGGAAAGAGCATGCACCAACATGAGCTACTACGGCATCGAGATCAACAGGGAGCTGAACGCGGTGACCCACCACCAGCCCAACACCGTGGAGATCTCCACACCGGAATCCAGAGTCAAAGTGTATGTGCTTCCCACCAACGAGGAACTGATGATCGCATCCGACACGGAAGAGATCGTAAGGGGAAAGAAATAAGGCAGGACCGGAATCACGGGGCTGTCAGGCTGTCAACTCAGCCTGACAGCCTTATTTTTGTCTGATTGTCGTCTCTGATATTTATTTCCGGCGGCGTTTGTGATATAAT